>NZ_OZ245846.1:318214-636428 GCF_965228935.1 Ulvibacterium sp.
AAATGGCTTTAGTGGGAAAATCCTTTACATCGTCATTGTAATAATATAGGGAGGTCTCCCCGCCCACATAATTTTGATGATCAAAAACCCGTTCGTCCAGATTGTTGCGATTAAAAAATCGATTTGCCATCTCCGTAACATCATAGGATTCGTATAACGCCCTTATACGGAATGTGTGATAAGCGATACCTGCACTTATCCTCATTTGTTCCATCCTGGCCCTATAGAATTCTATATCCAATGAATCTTCAAGATTCGGGGTTTCGTTCCCAAAACCAAAGAAGTTGTTCACATAGGTTTCGGAACTATAATAGCTATCCAATTCAAAGTTCCATTTTGGAAAAATATTGGCGAATATTCCTTGGTAGGCAAGTTCGGCGGCCTGAAACGCAAAATAATATTTGGCGGATAAACTATGCTTTTGCCTAAAAGGGTTTCCATTGAATCCATTATCGGTATAGATATTGGTGGCCCCCAGGAAAAGACCATCATCGTTCCTAAACCCTATATTGGGAATTATGACATTGTTGTTCAACTCAAAAAACCGCCAATGAAATGTATTGGTATTATAAACATCGGTCAGTTGTTTTGTAGGAGATTTTTCCTTAAAATCCGATTTCTCATATTTCCAATCATAAACTTTTAAAGCCTTGTCATTGGAAATGGTATAGGTATCCCTTCCATATCCACCTATCAACCGTATAAATATTTCATCCTTCCCGTTGCCGGTCACCTCAAAAACATCATCGTCTCCCAAGCCATAAATCCATATTTCCTTCGTTTCCTTTTTGTTAAAAATGCGCTCATAGAATTTTTCATTGGGGTCATCGCTCAGAATCCTTCTTATAACTATCTTGGTATTTCCATCGGGTAAGCGCTCCACCTTTATGATATCGTCTTTTTCCGTAGCATACAATGCAATGCTCCTGTCCAAAAACCGTCCATATTCCAAAGCATATAGGTGAAGGTTTTGCAATCTTTCCTTTAGATTTTGCTTGATGGTTGCGGAAGTACTGTCCCTCACTTCCATCGGTAACCGTAAAAATGCCTTATCTATAATATCCTCCGTTAAATTTTTCTGGATGTTTTTTGCCTCTTCCTCCCAAGTTTCCGCATCGTATTTGGTCAACAGGGCCTTGTCCAAACTATAGCCCCCCGAATTAAGCCATTTTAAATTTGCAATCTCGCCATCAAAAGATTGCCAGCGCTTGGCAACCGGAAAAAACAATTTTATCAACCCAAGACCGGTACCATCAAATTGCGGAAAGGCATTGTCCCGATCCCTTGGAACGGGCATGAATTCCTTGTCACCATCCTCCTTTTCATATTCTATCCAACGCCATTGGTCTTGATGCCGGTCCCAATCCCCCAGCAACATATCAAAAATCCTGGCACGTAAAAAACTCCTTTGATCAATAGTATATTCTTCGTCACTCTTTACCTTTTCCAACATATCGGTCGTACTTTCCACATCGGTGACCTTACCGGATTCGTCCACGACCCTTCTATATCCCTTGTAGTTCATTTGTTCATCGGAAGGTCGTCTTTCAATGTAATAGAGTTCATTGCCATAATCCGTATTATATCGTCCCAGAGCATTCTGTTTGGGTACATAGAATAGTCTAGTGTCCGAATGGTTCACATCTATGGCCTTTGCCAACGGATTAATCACCAATTGCATGTAAGGATGGGCGGTAGTAAAAAAATCCTCCACAATCTCCTCCGGAACGGTATCTTCATAATCTTCGGCTACATAGGCAACTCCTGGAACCTTGAACTTTAAGAACTTCAAAGCGCTTTTTCGTAGGGATCGCATGGCATATTCCTTGCCAGTCCTATCTTCCAGGCGTAAGGAGTGGGATTGGTGTCCTCCACCTTCCTTGGCCACCTTTAGACCTCCATAAAGGGTGTCCAAATCTACAATTGGAGCGGTAACTGGAAGGCCGTAGTAAGATCTATGCCGCTTGCCCCATAAAAACTCGAAAAACTTGGATTTCCTTAGTTCCTCGGTCTCTTCGATTATGGCCGCCTTCCTTTCCCGGTCTTCCGGCTTTGTAAAATTGGTCCGAACTTCCCCATAATCCAGTTTTGGTAGTATATTTAGGGTATAGGGTTCTATATCCCCAGTAATAAAAGTGGCCCTTGAGGAACCGTCCGCAAGATATTCCAGTTTAACGAACCCATTTTTACCATAGCTGTAGTGTCCCTCATAATCCAGCATTCCCCCTATCGTCTTTATTCTATCCTTGGAAAGATGGGTGGCGGAAGTGCTGCCCAGGGAGCCACTTATGATTTGATGCATACTCCCCCCGGATAAATACTGAAGACTTTCTTCATGGCCGGATACCACGGTTATCCGATCGGAAGATTGCGCCAGGGCACTTACCACGATCCTAAGGTGGTTGTAACGTCTGGAACTTAACCTATCTGGGGAAAACCCACCCACCTCCTTGATACCGTTCACCAACGTACCGATGCCCGGCAGAGGAACCATATGGCTGGCAAAAGTATTATTACCGGCATATTCGCCGTTGCTGAATATGGGATGGTGCATGGCGATGATTATGTTTTTCCCCTGACCATCATTGATATATCCTTCCAATTCCTCCCTAAAACGTCTTCTAGTGACTATATCGCTACATTTATTATTAATGCCCTCCACGCGGGACCAATTGGATATAAACCATTTGGAATCAATAAGGATTACATCCAACTGATCATTGATCACCTTGTGCTCGATGGGGCACGTATTTTCCGGGTAAAAGTGAACCCGCGCCTGGTCTAGGTCCTTGAGATACTCCTCTACCTTTTCAATTTTTTTTGTATTGAAGCTTTTCCATTCATTATTGCCGGGTATAAGTATGGTGTTTCCCTTGAAGTCGGCAATTAATTTCAAATGTCTATTTACCAAAGCTTTATCCTTGGACCAGTTGGCCTTATCCCCGGAAATGTTGTCTCCCAAAAAGATAGCCGTACTATGGGCGTCCGCTGAATCCAGATGGTGTTTTAAAAGCTTGGGAAGGGATCCGTCATCATCACCGTTATTCCCAAGTCCTCCTGATAGGTAAAATGTATGTATTACATTCTGTTCATCCGTTTTGGGTGGGGTTGATTCGATATTGTATTGAAGATTAAAGGTGGCACAGGCATTTAATACAATTAAGGCCACCAAAAGACCTAAGATTCCTTTGATTTTTGCTTTCATAAAAATTTTTAAAGTAAGCCCTATAAATTAAGTGTATGGACATATGGTTTGGCTACCGATGCAAAAAAGGATAAGATGAAATCATTTGCAGAAAAGCAAATCAAGTAAGAACAATATCCCAAATACCTGTTATATTGGAACAGGTAATTTCTTCTTTTATTCCAAACAACCTTAAATTTTGATAAAGCCATATGGTATGCATCCAAAAATTGACCATAATATGGGGAACGAATGACGAAAATCTATTTACCTAATATGAACAACTTTTATCCTATGTCCGCAGCGGAAAATATCAAGGCACTTATTATTACAAGCAAAACAGCTACAATTAGATAGGTTGCTATTTTCGTTTTCCTGTTTTTTTGAAAGATATATTTTTGTGTTGGATTGTCGCTTTCCTTAACAAATTTCGTAGTCTCTTCTCCTTGTTTCATCTTCTCTATTTTATTTGACAAAATATTTTTAATCCATGGACGATTTTATAGTTTGAAAGGTTCTCCAGATTGGTGTTTGGATAAAACCAAACAGTTTTAGCTTACGGCCAAAGTTACGATGACGGAAAATCTTCAATTAGTGCTATCCATAAAAATCTTAACACTTTTACCTCAAAGTATCTCCGTTAATCTTTAAATGATTTGAGTTAATCCAATCGGTAAAAAAGCCAGAATTTTACAGGAAATTAAGGTTTAATCTAAAAAAACATATAGTTATGAGTGATAACACAAATACATTTTTAGGAATTCTCGCCGGAACGGCCATAGGCGCCATAGTCGGCATACTCTATGCTCCGGACAAAGGGGTAAATACGAGAAGAAAAGTCTCCGAAAAGGTCTTGGAAGCCAAGGAAAACTTGGAGGAAAAGGCTTTGGACATCAAAGATACCGTAGCGGATAAACTATCGAATAAAAAGGAAACCCTAGATTCAAAAGTAGAGTCCATAGTTTCCGATGTGAGCTATAAGACCGAGGATTTAATAACCACACTGGAAAACAAATTGGCTGCGTTAAAAGCCAAGAACAGAAAATTACAGAAAACATCCTAATGCCCGTTTTTGAGTCCTTAAACCAAACCTCCAATAAAGCGATAGAAGTTGGTGAAGAATATTATCAAAAGACCCAGGAATACTACAGGCTAAAGATATTTCAACAGTTGGCTATGATTATGGGTAGGTTCTGTAAAATTGCCCTGATTGGGGGGCTTTTTTTCCTATGCCTTACCATATTGGCAGTTGCGGGAATTTTGGCCCTTGGTTCGCTTTTGGGGAATGCCATCTTTGCCTGTTTGGCCGTGGGAACGATTTTCCTGTTACTCGGTAGTTTGGCCTATCGATTTAGGGCTAGGATAGATAATTATATAGTTAGAAAATTATCACGGGATTTTTTCGAATAAGATGAAAGCTTACAAAAACTTAGAGGAAATAAAATATGATTTAAAGCGGTTGAGCCTGGAAAGGCAAATTGCCTTGGAGGAAATTAAGGGACTCAAAACCGATATAAAAGAAGACTTGAGCCCGTACAATTGGTTGGGAACCTTGTTGTCCTCTGTCAAGAAATATGGGATTCTATTCCTTATACGAAAACTATTCCGGTAACACCTGTGCCCTTACACGTACTATTTTAATATGTGCTTTCTAAGGGGGCACATTTTTTTATGGTGTGTTTAAACTGGCCTTTATTGAATATCCGTCGGTTGAAAATGCAAAGTTTCTATTGCCTGTATGACCTATCATAACCGCTTGTATCAAAGGTTTCATATCGGGATTTTTGGCACTTAACGCAACAATGAAATTTGCTCCCCATCCACCGCTATCATCTTCCCTATCTATTACATAGTTTACTGTTGCCATGGGCCGTATACTTATGGAGTGATCTAAATAGCTTTTTACCAAATGACCTTCGGTATTAAAGTAGTCTATTTTGGAGATAAACAACGAGTCTTGATAACTGGTATTGCGGATGCTCAAGGTTGCCGATAACAAGCCCTTTTGATCGGCTTCATCCAAATATATATTGGAGTAAATAGGTACATAAATAGTATCCTTGAACAACATACTATTCTTATTAAATGGTGGGTCGGTTCTTAAAGATTCCAGTTTATCCTGCCCATCTTCCGTCCGGTTTGGACGCTTATCGATACAGGCGGTTAAAAATACCAAAACCAATAGTATCCCAATGGAGTTCCTTTTTCTTATTCGTTTTGACATAGGGTAAAAAAATATTCTCACAAACCTTCCAGACACTTGAAAAATACGAAAAGAAGGGTACTTAAACTAAATTTCAAGTGGAACCATAACGTTTTGTTGAAATTCGCTGGGACTTATCCCATACTTTCTTTTGAAGATCTTGGAAAAATAACTCCTGCTGCTAAAACCTATCGTATATACCACTTCGGAAATACTCATATCCGTGTTCCGGATGTAATCACGGGCCTCCTCTAATCTAGCATGACGAATATACTCGGTTACCGTACGGGTATATAATAGCTTAAAACCTTCTTGGAGCTTGGCCTGGGACAGGCCGGATTCCCTAGAGAGCTTCTCCAACGAATAATCCTTGGATACATTATTGGCGATTTGGTTGGCCAATTTTCGTACGATTTTTAGTTCCCTGCGGAGCAGGGAGGTCTCCGGCATTGTATTGTTAACTGCCTTGTTATGTTGAAAAATGTGCAAGGACAGAATTTCGTAAACCAGACCCTCTACCTGCATAATGCGTACCATACCCTTGGTCCTTACCTTTCGTAAAGCTCCAATTTTGTCCGCCAATTTTAAATCATAAGAACCATAATGGGCATAAACATTTTCATGATCTTCGTCCACAAAGACTTCATATAGTTTTTTGTTCAACGCATCTACCGCGCTAAGGCGCTTTTTTAGGAATGCCTTTCGGTTGATCTGGATTACGTTAATGGCCAGTTTTATATCCTTTGGAAAATACCCATAATTATAACCACCATGTCTACTTGTTATGATAACCGATTGAAATTGTTCCAGTGTACGGATTTCTTCTTCCGATTGGTAGCCGAACCGGTGTCTACAAAAGCCCTCCAAACAATAGGTGAAGTGAATCGGATTATACTCGGAAGTATCCATAATCAAGGTAACCTCTTCAAAGAAGGTAATATCGTACTCCAAAAGATTTATACCCCAATCAAAAGCCATAAACCTGATGTTTCCATTGGCGATTGGATTGGCAACGGTGAGGGTATACTCGCCCCACCTTTCGGTAATGGTACCGCCGATTGCCTGCTGCAATTGTTTTACGATACCCTCGGTACTTTTAGCATTAATGTTTATTTCCATAGGTCGAGCATGTAATATTGGAGGGCAAATCTCATTTTCATTAGTAGCTACTTCATCTATTTCGAATACTTAAGCCCGAAATTAATTCTGTCCGAATCTAACGGAAAAGTCATAAGATCAATTCTCTATTAAAGGTCTAAAGTCTATGTACCAATAGGTCAACTTTCCCAACTGCGGGTAATCCGTTTCGTGTCGGGTCAAGTTGCCCCATTCAAATTCTCGGTCAATAACACCTTCCTTATTGTAATAATTGACCAAACTATCGGATAACAAAAGGTATTCATCCACCGGAACATCATTCTTAAGTAGGCGATGGGCCACTATCAAATCCTCTCCGAACAGTTTTATATGTTTGCCCACCTTGGTCAAACCCACCTCTTCCCCATAGTGTAGTATAATCTTTAATCCCAACATTTTGGGAATATGCACGGCATCCTCCATTTTGGAGTATCGCCTTCGTAAAACCGCTAGTTGCTTATAGAATTCCGTATAAAAAAAACGACACTGACCTACCAAGTTTCGCAATGTTGGCAGCTCTCCTCTTTTATAAAACAACACGGCATCTCCCTCTACCTCGGAAACCTTTAAACCTATTTCATTGGAGTAGATGATATTGTTCAGAAGGGACGGGATAACCTTGGAGCTCAATTCAAAGTTCGCCTCGCCCATGAATTCGGTAAAGCCACTGATATCCGGTATACAAATAAGTGTGGACGTAGGATGCATATCTATATTAAAACAGGCCTGTTGCCATTGTTGAAAGTTAACATTATTTCTGGAATTTTAACGGTGTAAAACCTATCGTTAACCAAGGTTTATCCATATTCTGGGTTTTCAAAATTCCATCGGGTCCCATCATCCCAGTTCTTCTTGGAATTGCCATAAGCCGGATAGCCGTCCAACTCTTTTAGGATTTTGGCAAGGTGGAGTAGATTGTAGGTCATGAACGTTGTGTTTCTATTCGTAAACTCGTTTTCCTTGGCACCGGATTCCTTGTCCAGATAGCTGGGTCCGGGCCCGGCTTCCCCGACCCACCCACAATCCGCCTGTGGCGGAATACTATACCCTAGATGTTGTAGGGCATATAGAATTCCCATGGCACAGTGCTTTATCCCATCCTCATTTCCGGTAATGACACATCCGCCAACCCTGCCATAATAAGCATACTGTCCCTTTGTATTGGTCCTTGCACTCATTCCATATAGCCGTTCAATCAGTTTGGCGGCAAGGGAGGATTTTTCCCCAAGCCAAATAGGAGTACCGATTACGAGGATATCGGAAGCCATGATTCTTTCATAGATAGTGGGCCAATGGTCCTGGGTTGCCCCTTCTTCGGTCATATCCGGCAAAAGACCGTTGGGAACAATATAATCCGCCAAACGTAGATAATCCACTTTTACCCGCTCGGATTCCATAATGTCCATGGAAACCTTCATAAGTCCCTCGGTATGACTTTGCCTTGGTGAAGTCTTCAAGGTGCAATTGATATACATTACCTTCAAAAGGGAAAAATCAAATGATGGATTCATAAAACAGTAGCTTTAATAACATATAACTTAGGATAAAGGTGAAAAAATCATTTTTATGGTTTTATCCTGTTCGATGATAAAATTAATGCGATTGTCGCCTCATCCATTCCCATGCAAATTTGAAAAATATGATGATTTTGCGAATCCGTCAAGGAACAAATCAATAGAGCACAGAGTTGCCAAAACCGTTGTATACTTTTGTTTCAACACTAAGAATTCTAATCTAAATACAATCCGAAAAATGAAAAAAACACTATTTCTAATCTCGGTTTCGATAGCCGTTTTAAGCTGCAATATAAAAAAAGAGGAAAAAGGGGAACTGCCCGATATTGATGTGGATGTATCCGCAGATGCCGGGAAACTTCCGGAATACGAAGTGAATTGGGCGGATGTAAACGTAGGGACCACCACCAAAACCGTTGAGATTCCCAAAGTGGTCATAGTCATGGAAGAGGAACAGGTAGAGGTTCCCTTTATTGATGTGGATATGCCCGATTCCGAAAAGAAAGAAGAACGTACCCTAATGGTAGAGGCCGAAGTGACGGATAATGAACATAAAATAAACATAAAGGAAATTTGGGCAAGCGGAAACCGGCTCTTTGTGATTTCGGAATTAACCAAAATGCAACAGGCCATAGGTGACAAAAAGATGCGCATTTCCGATCAGGTTACGTTGAACGCTCCAGATTTGGAGGTCAAGCATTACATTATTGGTGATAAACCGGATAGAGTGTTCAATACGCAACACACTTATATAAGAAATATGGAGACCTTAAAAGACAAGGTTGGTGATTATAAGGTTATTTACTCAAAATAGTTGGTTTGGTTGTTTGAAAATGGTCCTGGCATAATTCGTTGGGGCCATTTCCCATTTAATAGACAAAATGATGGATATATTCAAGACATTGCGTAAAGACCATGATAAGCAACGTGACTTACTGGATAAATTGGTGAACACATCCGGGGACACCAAAAGGAGAAAGGAAACTTTTGAAAGCCTAAAGAGAGAACTGGAGGTGCATGCGGATGCCGAGGAACGGTATTTTTACAAACCTTTAATAGATAGTGACAAAACCCAGGATAAGGCCCGCCACGGCATTGCGGAACATCACGAGATAGATGAGTTGTTGGAAGAATTAGAACAAACGGAGTTCAGCTCCCCGGCCTGGTTAAAGATTGCCAAAGACCTAAAGGAAAGAGTGGAACATCACTTGGACGAGGAAGAACATCAAGTTTTTCAAATGGCGGGCAAAGTACTTTCCGCCAGCCAAAAAGAAAGTCTTTCCAAGAAGTACCAAACTTATATGGAGAACCGTAAATAGGACAAGGAAGTTGAGGGAATCCAAATGAAACGGTGGAATATTGCGCCACCATTGAACTTAAGGGAATCAGTTTTTGAATTGACCTTTAAGGGGAAGCCATAGACGCTTGCCCGGCCCTAAGAGTTTTCCAGTGTGAAAAAGAATAAAAAACTGCTTTTATACAATCAGGAAAAGGGAAATGATGGACAAAAAATTTAACGATGCCTGGGAAAAAATGGTCGAAAAACTCGATTCATGGTTCGACACTTTGGTGGTTAACCTGCCCAACCTTATCATCGCCCTTCTGGTATTTATCATTACCCTGATCCTTTCCCGATATATCAACAAATTGGCATCAAAAATTCTGGAACGTACCAAACTGCAAGCTTCCATGCAGAATTTGATTTCCAAATTGGTGTCGGTTACGGTAATCTTATTTGGACTTTTTTTGGTATTGGGCATTTTGAATTTAAGCAAAACCCTAAATGCGATTTTGGCCGGTGCCGGCGTTGTGGGTCTGGCCGTTGGTCTTGCACTACAGGGTGCTTTGGCCAATACGTATTCCGGGATTGTCCTATCCTATATTAAACATATAAAATTTGGCGATTGGGTAGAGACCAATGGGTTTGAAGGGGAGGTGGTTGATCTGGACCTTCGTTCGGTTACGCTTAAACAACCTGACAATAATTTAGTTTACATTCCGAACAAGTTGGTAGTGGAGAACCCCATTAAAAATTTTTCCACAACAGCGCAGTCACGGGTTATACTGGAATGTGGGGTAGACTATTCCTCCGATTTAAATTTTGTTAGGGAATTAGTCATAAAAAGAATTTCGGAGGCTTTTGATGAGGTAGAGGACAAGGAAGATATTATTTTCCTTTTTAAGGAATTTGGTGATAGTAGTATCAACTTTGAGGTCCGTTTTTTGATAGATTCTACCTCTGCCCTGGAAGTTGCAAAGGCCAAGACGGAGGCATTAATCCTAATTAAGGAGACATTTGATAAAAATGGTATTACCATTCCTTTCCCCATCCGTACTTTGGATCTGCCCGAAACGCTCAAGATCGAAACGGAAAAAGCAGCGAATAGGGATTAGGCCTCACTTTTTTTTCTTTTGCTAAATTGTGACATCTTTAAAATCTGTCCTATATCCACAGACCAACTCGGTTTTCAATGAAATTGCTAAAAAGAATTTACGGGAAATACCAAAGGTTTAAACTTGGAATGTCTCCCCAACAGAATCTGTTTTATGGTTTTTTCACGTATGTTTTTTTTGGATTTGTACTGCTTTGTCTGCCTGTGGTACAAAAAACCTCTGTATCTGTTCTGGATCACTTGTTTATGGCTACCTCTGCGGTTTCCACCACCGGGCTCGTAACCATCAGTGTATTTGACAGTTATACTATTTTAGGACAGATTATTGTTTGTGTTCTTTTTCAATTGGGCGGTATTGGCTATTTGACCTTCACCACTTTTTTTCTTTTGTCTACTACCAGGAAACTAACACATTGGCATAGCCGGGTACTAAAAACCGAATTTACCCTTCCCGTTACCATTAAGATTTCGGACTTTCTAAAATCCGTGATTATCTTTTCCCTCACTATGGAGCTAATAGGAACGGTGGCCTTTTTGGTGGCCTTTACTGCAGATGGTATGTCCTTTGCCGAGGCCATTTGGCCTTCAATATTCCATAGTATAAGCGCATTTTGTACCGCAGGATTCAGCCTTTTCAACACCGGCTTTACGGAATACGTCAGGGATGGTGCCATAAACTTTATCATATCTGTCCTCGCCATCTCAGGTTCATTGGGTTTTATAGTGGTTACGGATCTTCTTTTATGGATCAGAAGAAAATCCCATAAACTCAGCTTCACTACCAAAATCATTGGTTTTGGCTTCCTGATTCTTTTGGTTTTTGGTTTCTCATTCTTCTACCTCTTTGAACCGGCCGTCTATTCACTTTCGGGAAAAGAACGCATATACGCTGCATTTTTTCAGTCGATGACCGCTATGACTACGGTGGGTTTCAATACCGTGAATTTTGGCTCATTTCTTTTGCCTATGCTCCTGGTAACTATATTGCTCATGTATATCGGCGCTTCCCCGTCCGGAACGGCAGGTGGTATGAAAATAACCACGCTAACAGCTGTTTTGGCGATTATGAAAAGTAGGCTAAGAGGACGTGATAAAATCACGTTTTTAGGCAGAAGCATTCCGTTTGAACGTCTTTATGTGGCTACCTCATCCTTTATTTTCTATACGTCAATAATATTTTTGGGTACGTTTGCCCTATCCTTTAGCGAGGACTTCCCTTTTGAAAAAATCTTGTTCGAAGTGGCTTCTGCCCTGGGCACAGTTGGACTTAGTACGGGTATCACTGGCGAACTAAGCGATTTTGGCAAAGTTTTCGTTATTTTGTTGATGTTCATCGGCCGGTTGGGGGTTTTGACCTTTGGCATCGCAGTATGGTCCAGGGGTCAAAAAAGCAAAGATGTCCAAGTCGTGGAGGATGACCTGGCCGTATAGTAGACATTCTTCAGTCCACACGTTCCACTTCGCTTTCGCTTTTGAGAACATAGTCCCCACCCTCTTGCTTAATATAGAGCGCTTTGTTTCCCTCCTCCCCATTGCGCG
This sequence comes from Ulvibacterium sp., assembly GCF_965228935.1. GTDB lineage: Bacteria > Bacteroidota > Bacteroidia > Flavobacteriales > Flavobacteriaceae > Ulvibacterium. The sequence goes on from NZ_OZ245846.1 coordinate 330,185, forward strand.
TTACGGAGGTGTCTTTAATAGTCTTAGTTACCTTGGAAGTATAGGTCTCCACAACTTTCCCCTTGGCGGTTCCGTTGCCCCAGTTTCATTTTACACGAGTACCTTCAACTATCATTTGTTTTGGCTTTTTGAATTTGCGGATCCCCACCATCTTCAAATACAGGGAACGGATGGTGGGAATAGCTTGGTTATCCCAACCCGCAAACTCTGCAGTAATACATGAACAGAAGAGTTCAAATTTCCTGTTTTTTCGTATTAGTACGGGTTCCAAAAAAATCAATTTTTGACCCATATGGAAAGCCAAAAAAAGCTTGTCAAAATGGGTTAAAAATTCAGGCTTTACAACACTACTAGGCAAAACCTTCATTTTAACTTTAATGAAAAATCAGAAAAGGATGATCGAGGTTGAATTTATATCCGGTGTGGCCATTGGGTTTGCTATAGGCACTACCCTGACCATTTTTATCTCAATGATCAAGAGATTTAAAAATCGTAGGAAGGAGATACCCTTTTATAATATTGGTGAATCCGGTAACGGAACCGAATCTTTTATTGAGATTCCATTGGAAAAAATGATGCTCAAGAAACCTAGAACCAATTCCTTAGGCATAGACCATTTGAAGGATAAAATAAAAAGATTTAAAACGCGCAACCGATTTTACCATTAAACAAAATCGGCTATGATGTAAAGTGGTAAACATCCCAAAATAAATTACCATTCATGTAAAATCAGAAACAATGAGTACGTATTCAGAAACTATTGGAAGTAAATTGAACGACCTCTTGGAAAAAACCTATGATGCCGAAAAGGGATTTAAAAAGGCGGCCGAAAACACAGAACACTATAATCTAAAGGCCTTTTTTGAGCGCAAGGCACAAGAGCGTTATAATTTTGGGCATGAATTAAAAAGCGAGATCCAATCCTTTGGACAGAATGTGGATTCGGGGGATAGTATGGCGGGTAAGGCCCATCGTACCTGGATGGATATTAAGGCCCTATTCTCTTCGGACAATGAAGAATCGATGTTGGAGGAGGCGATACGGGGTGAAAAGGCATCCGTAGAAGAATATGAAGATGTATTGAACGAAACGGCATTGCCACCAAGTACCGCCAACTTATTGATGAAACAAAAAAATACCATTGAAGGTGGGCTTGCTACCATCAAAAGATTGGAGGATCTCAATTGACCTATACGGTTAATTCATAAAAGGGGAGGTATAAAAAACCTCCCTTTGCAATTCTAGTTCACCAAAGGCTGAAAAACGCTGGTCTTATATTTTTTGGGGCTGCATCGGTACTTGTTCTTAAAAATCTTGCAAAAGTAACTTCTACTCGTAAGGCCAATGGAGTATACCACCTCGGAAATGTTCATATCCGTAGTCCGAATAAGTTGTTCCGCTTTTTTTAATCGCACATCCCTGACATATTCACCTATGGTCATACCATGGATAAATTTAAATCCGAGCTGCAGTTTGGAAGCGGAAAGCCCTGATTTGGAGCATAAAGAACCAATGGTATGTGGTAATTCGGGATAGTTCCCGACAAAATCGCATAGCTCCTTTATCTCCTGCAATTCTCTTTTTAGTAATGAGATTGGGGGCAATTCTCCCTCAATAATCTCCCGCTTAAACTGCTCGATCTGCTTTGCCAGTATTATTTGGCATATCCCGGTAAAGTGCATTAAACTGGAAAAAGTGCTTGCGAATTTGGCTTTTTCCAATGTTTTGAGCAATTCCGCAATATCCAGATTAAGCTTCCCTAAATGAAAGTATCCCATCTTTGTATCAAAGGATTGCAAGAGCTCTGCCATAGGGCTGTCCCATCCATTTTTGTCTAAATAGCGATTCCTATGGATTCCAATGGCGTTAAGTACCAACCTTTTATCCTTGCGTATTAAAAGTTCACTTATCACATGTACGCCATTGGAGACCACCGCAGTCTGTAATTCCTCCAATGGAACCAGAATGGCCTCTTTTTTGAATTTATGAAAACAGCTCCCCTGCAAACAATACAAAAAACAAACATGGTTCTGACCCTCCCGATTTAGGCAAATGGTCAAATCCTGGTTTAATCGTAGATCAAATTCAAAGGCAACCAGCCCCTCATCGAAACAGACACAGCGTACTTGTCCACTGCCTAGGGATTCATCCATCCTTAATATCGGAACTCCGTTTTCTAAGGATACATCACCTTTTAAAAAAATCCTTAGTGATTCCAATTCCTGTAATGCCCTTTGTTTTCTTGTATCCATGGCTATTGTTTTACGGACGGACTTTTACTTTGCGTCTCTCATTTGGCTTCATCAAAATTAGTTGAAGCAGCATAGTTTGCTTGCCGAATTTGGAGAAATGTTTAACGTTATCGAGAGTGTCTCAGGAATTTGCATCATATGGTTAAACATTTAGACCCTAATGGGTTACATTTTGTAGCGTTTGAAACAATAGCTCAAATACTATTTTTGTTACTTGCGTTGGAATGAACGTTGCTATGTATTTTAAACTTTCGAATATTGCGAAGCGGGAGCAAATGGAACGATTATTCGAAGTTTCCTTTAAACATCCCAATTTATATCGGCCCGAAGTGGTAATCAACGGATTGAACGAATCTAATTTACCGGTAATCACCTCTTTGGAACCACATACGATTTCCCTGGCTATCTGGGGGTTGTTGCCAAAAGGTTACCATGAGGATTGGTCTATTTTTCAAAATAGCTCCAATACATTGAACATCGATGAGAGCCAACTGGATTCCGACCTATGGTTCGTATCGGCTTTTGAACAACGTAGATGCCTAATTCTTGTTACTGGCTTTTTTACCTCTTATTTACGAAATGGCGAGGTGTACCCTTATTATGTTGGATTAAAGTCCGAAGCACCCTTTTTTTTGGCAGGAATCTACAACGTTTTGGATGATGGATTTATAACCTGTTCTTTATTGGTCGGCAAGGCCAATGAATATGTAAAGAGGTTCCAGAATGTCGTGGATCATATGCCCATAATCATTGGTCAAAGCAAGGCCGATCAATGGCTGGACAGGGACACCCCTTTGGAGCAGGCAAAAAGCTTGGTAAGAGCGCCCCAAAAGTTCAACTTACGGGCAAACCCGATAGCCAAGGAGTTTTTTAATAGGAATATTTCCTATGATAGTATGTTGGAGCCCTATGATTATCCAGACCTACCAGATCCTTAAAAACTAGCTTTTACTTCGTTTTAATTGCTTTCTATACTCCGTAGGCAAGACGCCGTAGGCTTCGGAAAAAATCTTTGAAAAATAACTTCTGCTCCTAATGCCTACGGCATAGACGATTTCCGATACGGAAAGATCGGTATTGCTTAGATAATCCCTGGAAATTTCCAGTTTAAGTTGGCGTACGTATTCGTTAACCGATTTTGAATAGAGCACTTGAAAACCGAGCTGTAGTTTTTTTGGGCTAAGTCCCGATTCTTGTGATAAGATCCGCACCGAGATTGGACTGGCTATTCGATCGACAATGAAATCGGATAATCGATGGATCTTTTTGATGTCTTCCTTGCACAGGGATTCCGGTAAAGTGCTGCCAGTTTCAAAGTTATGGTGTTCCATCAATTGCATGGCCAGAATAAGGTACAACCTTCCTTCCAGGGAAAGCGTACGGATAACACCGCTCTCGTATGAATTGTGCAGAGCCTTTACCTCATCCGCTATTTTAAGACTGTAATTTCCCTTGTGCTTATAGGGAAAGGAAGAACCTTCATCTTCAAATAAGGACAACAGTATTTCGTTGAGATAGGTAATATTGTTATTCTTCTTCTTGAGATACTCCTTTCTCACAATTCGGATGAAATTGACCTTGATTTCCCTACCCGGAGAGAAAACAAAAGTTTTTTTGGAATACCGTTTTGGGGCAATGATAATATTCTGATACTGTTCCAAATCAATATATTCTTCCGTATCATCCTCTTTATATTTAAACGATCCCTTGGAAACAAAAACAAACTCAATTGGTGAAATAGTGCTCGTTTTGAAAAGAATTTTTACATCCTCGTTGAAATTAAGGGTACAATCCAATAGGGAAACCCCCCAGTCAAAAGAAATACTTCGTACTATTCCCTTACCTATTGCATTATTGAATTCCAGTGTACGCTCTCCCCATTCTTCATTGAGATTTCCTTGTAGGCAAAGATTGAGCTGCTCCAGTATTGTCTCTTCCTTAGTGCTTCTAATCACAATCTCTCGCATAATGATTCCTCCTGTCCACAATTTTGATTTGTAGTGCAAAGGAACTAAGGAACGTCCTAGGACATTGACAAATTTGAAACGTTAAATAACACAAAAGGGCTCATTAATGACTATAACTTTTGTTAAAAAGTTAAACAAAACTACATTTTAAGAAAAAAGCTGTTGCCTAATCGCCTTAGGCAATTTTGGCCGATTTGTTCCTATTTCCCCTAAGCTTTTGAAGATATTGCGTTGGGGTCATGGCATAGCGATTCTTAAATAGTTTGGAAAAGTAACTTCTGGAATTGATTCCTATTCTATACGTAATCTCAGTGATATTCAAGTCCGTGTTCTCCATGAGGTTTTTCGCCATTTCAATACGGGCATTACGGATATATTGGTTAACGGACATGCCATACAAATGCTTAAAGCCATTCTGCAGTGTATTCTGGTTGAGCCCTACCCTTCTCGCCAAAGCTATTATATTGTCCATACTCTCCAGTTCCTCTTCAATAATATTGGCGGCTTCCTCAATTTTTTCAACAGTGGCCTGCCTTAAAATTTTGCGCTTGTCCGGATCGGTGAGGTCATCCAGATATTGTCTAAGATGATGGGCTAATATCTCATACGCCTTACCTTCCAGAAAAACAGACCGGGTAAAACCCACCAATTCACTGTCTATACACTGTTCTATACATTTAGCTATGTCCAAGGTATAGTGCCCTTTGTGAAAAAATAGATTAATGCCGTTCACATCGCGAAAAAGCTCTTCCAATTCAGGGTTCATATCGGGGAGGAAATCCTCTATTTTCTCCTCAAAGAGTTTTCTGTTGATTTCCAGGCTGAAAAAACAGATTGGTTTATTGGCCGGAAGGGTAATGTTATGTCCATGTTTGCTATTGCAGGAAAGGATGGCACTTTCCAGATGCCTTATCTCCCGTATTTCTGACTTTCCTTCAAATTTATGCCTTATGGAGGATTCCCTATTGAAAATAATTTTTAAGGGCTGTACGTAGGATTGGTTGGTCAAAAGATGAACTTCTTTCTTAAGGTGGATATCCAAATCTATAATTCCTACACCATTAGAAAAGGAAACGGCCTTAACATAACCCTTGCCCATTTTCTTTGGAATATCAAAACACATTTCGTTGTTGTCCTCCTCATAGGAGGCCCCCAAGGTGTCTGAAATATCCCTGATTACGTCCCGAACATCCAGATCCTTAATCTCGATCCTATTTTCCATAGTCTTTTACCTGAGTACCTAAAGATAGGTTATTTACCATTATTTTTTTTGTGGTTTTATTTTTTATTTGATTAAAAAAAATGGTTTCGGTCAAGGTATATAGACCTGTTTACCTATTTGATTATAAGTATAATAGGGCTAGTTTGGAAATGGGTCAAGAATTCTATGGATACCATCAACGCATCAGGTCATATAATCCCATCTTTGTATTGAAGGATGAAAATTACCATCCATTTCTTAACTAAATTATTAACTAAAACCACATGATATGTTACGTTGGACAATTACATTTATAGTCCTTGCCATTATCGCCGCAGTGTTCGGCTTTGGAGGGATTGCCGCTGGTGCGGCGAGTATTGCTAAAATCCTATTTTTTATATTCTTGGTACTTTTCGTAGTATCACTGTTCAGGGGAAAAAAAATACTCTAACCTTAAAAAAATCAGAAAATCATGAGAAAATCATTAGTTATGTTCATGCTTACCCTGGCCACGATTTTTATAGTTGTTGCTTGTAGGGAAGACAAAACGGCAGGAGAGAAGATAGAAGATGGTATTGAAGAGGTCGGTGAAGGTATAGAAGAAGGTGCAGAGGAAGTGGGTGATGAGGTAGAGGATGCTGTTGACGATAATTAACAAGAATACCAACCTGATACTGGGATTACGGACAAATGGAAAAGCATTTGTCCGTTTTTTATTGTAATGACACCGTAAACATTTCTGGGCCTTCCCAAGGAAAGAAGGTTAGGATTTGCCGGGCCCGATCACTCTTTTTTGGACATATGTTTACCATTTAAATCGATATGAAAGCGTAATGTCACTTCCTAATCCCTGTTTTCCGAACCTTTTTCGGCATCCTCGAAATTTACCTCATCATCAAAAACACCTTTGTATGCCTTAATCCATCCATTCTTAAAAATGTTCCAAATAGTGGGCCAAACCCTTGTCTTCACATTGTTTAGGTCACCTTCAATGGGCACTTTGGTCGCCAGGGTATTGTTTCCCTTATTTTTGAGCAAAAATTTAAAAAAGCCCACGAAACCTTCCCAAAGAGTATTTAGAAAACTGTCCTGTTCGCCACCAATTAGCTCTGAATCTTTCAACAAGGGTTTTACATAGCCTGTTAAATACCCATCGGCAACGGCAATTTCACTGAAAAGATTAAAGTCTCCCTCTACAAAATCCAAACCGGCGTAGTATTTTGTGAAGTCGTTCAAAGCGGTCACGGAAGCATTTTCCAGGGAAAAGGATACATCCATATCCGGAATTTGTTTTACCAAATCCATTTTTCCTTCCAGTTTAAAATCCCCGTTTCCAATCGACACGGCCGTAGCATGGATTTCCGAGGGAAGATTACGTTCTTGCCGTACCACGTTCCTTAGGTTCGTTGCATCTAAATGTATTTGGTTCAGATTTAGATCAATATTTGGATCGGCGGTCAATTGCACAAAAGCCGCTTTTCCGTCAATGATCTTCAAATGGTTGATGTCTATCGGCACCAAATCTGTTAGGGCTTTGGTCCAATCCTCAAACTCTGGTTCGGGGCTTTCGTTTTTTTGTTGATCTTCAAAAACATAGATTATCTCGGGTCTGGTCAATATGATTTCGCTTACGATTTTCCCTTTGAAGAGCGATTTCCATTCCAAGGAAATATCGGTTTTTTCAAAATCCAAAAATGGTACTTTAGAACCGGCATCGAGCTTTTTCAAATACAGGCTATCGATTATGTAGGCGCCCCTGAGCAAGGAGACATCGATATTTGAGACTTCTCCATAATAACCGGGAATATCCGCCAAGACCTTATTCACATATCGTTTGAGGACATAGGGCAACGATAAGCGGGCCAGTACAAGAAGAATTATTAGGGCAAGGGGAATTATATATCGTTTCCGCCTATAGAATTTGTGCTTTTTCCTCTTGTTTGCTCCTACCATCTTAAAATCGTTTTATTCTCATCAGGTGTCCTTTTTTCCATCACCGGTCAACGTGTTCAATATACCATTTTCCATATTTTGCCACAGATAATTAAAAAACGATTTGGTCACATCCCGTTCGGTTTCGATATCCCCAAAACGAAAACCATCCTCGTCCGCCTTTGAACCATCGTTCACAAAAATGTTTCCAATAAAAGTCAGAAATTTATTGATTTTTAGCCTATCTCTATCCAGAACCTCAAACCTGAAATCGCGATACTTCATTTTCATATCTCCTTTGGATTCCCTGGAATCACCTTGGAAATTAAAGTACATGGCATCTATAGTCCCTTTGGCCTTGACCCTGAGATTCGGTTTTAGGAACGTACTTAGTTTTTCGCTATCCAAATCCATCAACGATCCGGACATGGTAAAAGTATCCGCTGGGTCATTGATATGGAACCCCCAGTCCAAATCCAACTTGCCGTCACCCAAAATTTCGGCTGAGGCCCTAACCCTGGTCCTTTCTTTGTTTTCACCCGTATTGTCTATGTTGTTAATTCTGGCATCAAGTTGCTTAAAATAGAGCATCCCTGCCTTTCGTGTATCCTCTATTTTCTCCTCGTAGGCGACATATCCATCGCTGATCGATATTTTGGCAATATCAATTCCTATGGGAAGTTCCCTTAATAATCTGCTATAGAGTGGTTTTTCCTGTAAATTGTCCGGTAGCCGTTTGTCCCTATATATTTCCAAATTAGGTCTGTAAAACCGACTTTCGAAAACCGTAACTAAAAACCTATCGGACTTGAACCCTAAATTCAGTTCCCCTATTTCCAATTTCGGAATCGTAAGATCAACATAATCACGTTCCACGGTTAAATGTGTGGAAAGTTTCTCCTTACTATATTTGGTGGCAAGGACTATATTATTAATTTGGGAATCATTTGGTGAGATTATGATTTTTGAAGTATTTAAAGTCTCGAAAGTTCCCATATCCACAAACGTCTCCCTGACTTCCAAACGATAGTCCTTGAAAGAAAGAGGTATTTTTTTGGTAATGAGCATAGGTCCGGTCTCTCCTTCCGAGAGCATAAGATTATAAGACTCCACAGCCATTTTTATACTATCCTTCCCTTCCTGGAACAAATAAAAACTCCCATTGTCTATCTTTAGGTTTTGTATAAAAATAGTTTTGAGGAGGCCCACAATACCTTTTTTGGTATGTCCTGTTTTTTGGTGGTGGTTAAAGGGGGAATATCTTAAAACAGGTTCTTTAAGCGTAAGCGCGTCAAGGTATATGGTATTCTTGAAAAATAGTTGCCCGTAGTTGAGTCCGTTTATTTTGAGACTTTGGGCAGTGAAGGACGTGTGGTTCAAAACCGTATCCCGATTGGATATATTTAGGGCAATATCTCGCAGGATAACATCGCCCCCTAAAATATTGGTTTCAATATTGGAATAAGCAAGGGCCATATGATTTGGGATCTTTCGGGAAAGAAAATTGGCCACTATAGACTTTGCCCGCCACTGAAGTACTCCTAGACCTACGACCAAAACGAGCAGCGGTACTGCCAAGGCTCCAATAATTGTTTTCTTTCGAATTGCCATAATGTTTGGAGATAGTCTTAGTAGCGTATTTAGGCACTTATTGTCCTTTTATCCTTCATCGGTTTCATTTTCGGTCAAGGGATGATCCATCTTGCCCAGTCCCACAATCTTAATGATATTAACTACCGTATTGTATAACATGATTACCACAACTATGAGTGCCGCACTGAGCATGCTGGAAATACCTAGGGAAAAATAATAAACAATGCTGAACCATTCATTGGGTACATTTTCGGATTCGGTCACCGGTAAATTAAAGAGGAGGAATGAAATTAGCGAAGCAACGAATATTATGGTGTCCACCTTTGCAATCTGTAGAATATGCCGATAATGGTCTTTTTTCAATTTGGATTTGGCCCCGGAACTTATACCCAATACGGTAAGTAAAAGGGCCAATATGGTGGCGGAGGCAAGGGCTATGGTATTGCATAGGGTATTGATTCCGGCAACGGAATTTTTAATGAGTACCTTGGCCTCGTATCCGCTTAGTTCACCTAAAAGAAAGGTGCCCAATAACATTACAAGCAGTGAGATTACGCCTCCGGTTATTGCCCTTTTGGTATATCTACTGATTTTCATCGGCCCACCTCTTCTGTTTATTTGTTCTACGTTTTTGATTGGCCCCTACTATCAATCTTCATATATTCCAAAAAATCGGATGGTGAATTTATGGAATGTGTATTGGAGCCCATAACAATGATCGGATGGGCCAGGGTCTCCGGGTGTTTCTCCAAAACCCTTAACCAATCATGTTCATCCAGGCTGGGATTTTGTGATCCGTAAGCCTCTACAAAGCTGGGGTGTTCGGTATTTACCAAATCCGCAATTTTTTTATCGAGTCCTGAGGCGAGCTCGGCCCATTGAGTTCCGGGTATATGGGTCTTGGCAAGGTCGATGGCCCTGATCTCCCTTTCGGAAGCTTTTACATAGGCATATGTTTGTTTTCCCAGACTGGTACCCGAATGATAATATAACCTAATTTCCCTTTTATCCCTAGCAATAGTTCCCATCCCTATTTTTTCGATTTTTTTAAAAATAGTACAACCAAGGTATCCACCTTTGCTCTTATCGTATGGATACTGACGCAATCGCAAGAGCCATTTGTTCCTAGGATGTAAAGCAGTATCTTAGGAACCAACAAAGTCTCTACCAAAATGCTCACCATCCTCATCTTCTTCTATTTGACGATAACCGTGTGGGCTTTGGCAAGTATCATCTTCCATGGTTCCAGGCCAAGCCGTTCCGTTAGCTGGGTGTTGGCCGTGTTGTTGTTTCCCTTTTTAGGCCCCTTGTTGTACTATCTTTTTGGTGTTAACCGCAGGAAGTTTAAATTCTATAAATTAAAGGGCAATTTAAAAAGAAGATTATATGATGAAATGTATAAGGAGTCCCGTATCCATGAATATAGGAATGCACTGGAAACCCAAGGGAGACTGGCCAAAATGCTCAAAAACAGTTCAGGTTTCTTTCCTGATGTAGGGAACAAGGTAGAGGTATTGCATGCGGGTATCGAAACCTTTGAAAGAATTTTTGAAGCCCTGGAAGATGCCAAAGAGTTTATCCATGTGCAGTACTATATTTTTGAGGAAGGGAAACTTCAGGACAGGTTTCACCAAATTTTCAAGAAAAAGATCCAAGAAGGGGTGGAGGTGCGAATGATGTACGATTCCTTGGGAAGTAGATCCTTTAAGGGTAAATTAAAAAAGCGATTTCGAAAAATTGGGGTAAGCACATACCCTATGATGCCCTTGCGCATCGGTAATTTTATGTACACCCTAAACTATCGCAATCATAGAAAAATTATTGTGGTGGATGGGAAGGTGGGCTTTGTTGGTGGCATGAACGTTTCCGATAAATACATTAAATCCATATCCGAATTGGGTGTATGGGAAGATATACATCTAAGACTGGAAGGGCCGGCAGTAAGCAGTCTCCATAAAATCTTTATCAAGGACTACCATTTTGCCAGTAGGAAAAAGGTACTTTTGACACCAAAATATCTTCCAAAGCTGAAGGAGGTGGGCAATTCAGTAGTTCAGATAATCGCAAGTGGCCCTGACTCCAACCAACCGGATATTTTACATCAATATGTGGCCATGATCAATTTGGCCGAGAAGAGCATATCCATAGCCAATCCCTATTTTATTCCCGGCCCCGTGGTCTTGAACGCATTAAAAATAGCTGCCCTCGGTGGTACGGACATACGTTTGCTGTTTCCAAGAAATTCCGATTCCTTTTTGGCCAAATATAGTATGTACGCCAATTTTGAAGACCTCCTTGCCGTTGGCATAAAAATATATATGCGAACCGATTTTTCCCATAGTAAAATGATTGTTGTCGATAGAAAAATTGCCTCCGTGGGCTCTGGAAATTTCGATTACCGTAGTTTTGAACATAATTTTGAGTCCAATGCAATCATATATGATGCAGGGGTCGCCCATCAAATTTCAGAGGAGTTTGATAAGGAATGTGAAGAAGCGTATCCCTTGGTTTACGAAGAGTTCAAAAATCGCGCTCGAGTTCAAAAATTCAAAGAGGGCCTGGCAAAGTTTTTTAGCCCGTTACTCTAGTAAAGTGTTTTATTGAATGCAAAAAATTACCTTATTATTGCTTATGTCCCTTCCCATTTCCTATCCTCAAAATACCATTCCCAAAAGTATTGAGGAAGAGGCAATAATTGCCCTCTCCCATTACCCGGATTTAAAGGATGTTCCCATTATTTTTAAATTCAAAAAAAATATCCGTAAGTCCACCATGCAGGCGCAGCCAGTGTTCGGCAGCCTTTTTAAGTCCCGGGAAAAGAGGAAATATCTAATACTTATCAGCGAAAAGTTTAAAATAGCGGATAGCGTTTACTATACAAAGGATATGCCCTCCGACATACTGATCGGTTGGCTGGGCCATGAACTGGGCCATATTATGGACTATAGGGATCGCAGCAGCATAGACCTTATTGGTTTTGGGCTGGGATACCTATTTTCCAAGAACTTTATTAAAAAGGCGGAACGTATTGCAGATACCTATGCGGTGGCCCACGGTATGGAGGAATATATTCTAAAAACGAAAAATTTTATTTTGAAAAAATCCAATATTTCAGAAAAATATAAAAGGCGGATCAAGGAGCTCTATCTCTCTCCAGAAGAAATTATGATTCTGGCAAAGAAGCGGGAAGCGGATATGGAGACGGACTTGCCCTGAGTTATCTTGTTTTTGAGGTTACAAACTCCTCCCATTCCGCAAATTTCTCCTCGCCCATTACCCGTTCCATTTTTACCTGCCCTCCCTTTTTCTTATTCTCACCACTCCATTCATGAAAGATTTCGGGATTAGTCGTTTTAACCTTGACCCCTTCCAGGGCCTTGGTCCGAGCCACTTTATAGTTCTTATTCGCGTCCTTTAAAAAACGGTCGAGGTATTTGGAGAGTTTTTGCTCCGGAACATTCGCTTCCGTACCCAAATACCAAAAATGGTAAAAGCCATCCTCAAATTTTTTGGCACACAAGGTATATTCTGGAATTTGTATATCGAACTCTCGTTCCAGAAAGTTTACGGCATCGTCCAACTTGTTGACCGAAAGTTGGGAGCCTACCGTATTTAAAAAGAATTTGGTCCTGCCCGTGATTTTGATCTCCGCCCGTTCTATATTCGTGAATTCAATGGTATCCCCTATCATATATCTCCAGGCACCAGCAACCGTACTAAGGATAAGTACATAATCCTGGCCCAACTCAACTTCCGATAATGTTCTGGAAGGCGCGTCGTCCGACAGAGAGCCGTCTGGATTTATGTATTTTGGTTCAAAGGGGACAAATTCAAAATAAATACCGTTATCGGTTATCAATCGCATGGCATCGGTTTCCGGTCGACTTTGAAAAGCTATGAATCCTTCCGAGGCCAAATATGTATCAATAACGGTAATAGGTTTGCCCATAAGAGCGTTGAAACTCTTTTCATATGGACCAAAAGCTACACCACCGGAAGTATACACTTGTAGATTGGGCCAAATCTCATGGATGTTTTTTAGTCCATGGACATCGATTACTTCTTTGAGCATCAATTCCAACCAGGAAGGAATTCCACTTAGGGCCCCGATATCCCAATTGGGTGCTTCTTTCACTATCCTTTGTACACGCCTATCCCAATCATCGATTTTGGCAATATCCTTTCCCGGTTTGTAATATCCCTGAAACCAGGATGGAATGTTACTGGCACTGATACCACTGATTTCCCCTTCGGCATGATCTTCTTTCTCGATGAGATCCGTGGAACTTCCCAACATTAGAATTTCCTTTTCAAAGAAATCCGAAGGGAGATCAAAATTGCTCAGGGAAAATACTTGCTTGATCCCGGCCTTTTTTATGGCATCGACCATATCCGCCGTTACTGGAATTCGCTTACTGGTCTTCCCCGTAGTACCTGAGCTCAGGGCAAAGTAATTGGGGTTTCCAGGCCATGTAACATCCGTTCGGCCCTTATGGAGTTTCTTCCACCACTGGGCACTTATTTTTGCATAATCAAAATAGGGTATTTTGGACGCAAAGGTCTTGGGTATGTTTTTTTTACCAAGAATATCCTGAAATCCGTAATGTTTGCCAAAATCGGTTTCGGCAGCGGTTTTGAGTAGATCTTTGAGAACCTCCTTCTGCTCTTGCACCGGATTGGGTTTCGAGCCCAATTTATCCGTAACATGAATAACTCCTTTGATAAGACTTCCTAAAATAGGCATTTTCCAATTTTTTTAGTTCACTAGGCGGTATATTTTTTAGTTTGGCCAAGGGCCGTAGTCCGTTTAGTCCCGGTAACCCGATTTTTGATGTACACACTATTTTGGATAATACGGTACATCTACATATTGAATATCACATCTTGTCTTCAACGAAATTAATAACGGACAACCAAAATGCCTTGATCCATATGAAAAAAGCTTTAATGTATTCAAAAAAATGATTTCCGAAAGATTGTGGGCTTACAATTGCCTGCATGGAATAAAAAGGGAACGTCCCCACGTTCCCTTTTCCTTTTTGTTAAATAACCTCAAGAAGTGGAGGTTTTTACTTAACCTACTTATGGATTCAAATATCATTTTTTAAAGGAGCATTTCTTGGCTCAAATGATTAAACTATTGCCTCAATCGCCATAGTCCTAAACCTTATTCCAAAAAAAACAAAAACAAGTATTTAATAACAAAATATAAAACAAACAATGCATAATCATGTTTGCCTACATCGAGTTTTCAATATCTCAACTTTAAGTAGGCTTTCTCCTTAAAATGAAGAATTTAATTGAGTTTTGCCTGTGCACTAGACCAAAATTTCAGGTCAAAGCTCATCTTGGGAATATCTGTGAGACTCTTTTAGGTTTAGATGGCCATCAAAAGTACAAATGCTTAAAGACTGCCAAAACATATTGAAACCGCCAAACAACTACTTGTTCGCACAAGACGGATGTCATAGCAGATGACCATTTTCAGGACTTGAGGGGTAGATACAAAAGAAGCAGGACTTAAGGCCCTGCTTTAGAACAAATAAAAAACGAATATTTCTCGGGACAATCAGAATGACCCAAACTTTTGGGAAACTTGATCACCCGATTTAGTATTCAAGGTAATGCTTTGGTTTGATATTAATTACCTGTTTGAAATACATACCTTGGATGAAAAGATTTTAACTTATTTCTACACTGGAAAATCTTGAGTCGGTAAAAAGAATAACATTCTAATGTTTTCAAGATTGATTATCTTTTGGGAAATATTCAATTGTTCTTGATTCTATGTATAAATACCTAACTATCATTTTTCTTGTAGCATTGGTCCTAAGTTGTTCTGATAAAGTGGAAAATGTAGAATTTGAACCTCCTGATTGGTCCTCTAGACATGCCGATATTGTCAATAGTGACAGTTTGGAACAAGGTAAATCCTATCTATCCATTTATTCCCAGATCTATACGTTGGATGGCGGGCGAAGGAGCAATCTTACGGCAATGACAAGTCTTAGAAATACAAGTGTTAACGACACAATCTATATCTCTAAAGTGGATTACTATGATACTGATGGAACATTAATAAGGCATTATTTAAAGAAAACCATTTTTTTAGGACCATTGGAAACTGTTGACCTTGTAATTGAGGAAATGGATGAGGAAGGGGGCACAGGCTCAAACTTTATTTTTGAATGGTCAAAACCAAAAAATTGCCCGGAGCCCCTGTTTGAAGGAGTTATGAGTTCTACAGTTGGTCAACAAGGATTATCATTCACTACCCAATCAAGACGCATTGAATAATCATGATAGCGGTTTTAACAAAAATCTTTTTCATATTCGCAGTAATTGATCCCATTGGTTCAATTCCTGTATATCTAGAAGCAACAAAAGAGTTTGACAAGGCACATAAAAAGAAGATTGCCGTTAGGGCTTGCGCAATCGCATTTTTGATTCTCCTTTTTTTCATCGTGATAGGCCAACTAATATTGGAAGGTATGTCCGTTTCTTTGGATGCCTTTCAAATCTCTGGAGGGGTAATTCTATTTCTTTTTTCATTGACCATGATATTTGGGGACGGAAAACCTGAAAGGGAAAAAAATAATATCTCCGATTATAGACATGTCACTATATTTCCCATTGCCATTCCATCAATTGCCTCTCCTGGTGCAATCATGGCTGTGGTCCTGTTGACCGACAATCATTTATATACTATAAAAGAACAGGCAATAACTACATTATTGGTACTTGTGGTAATCGGACTTACCAGCCTGCTTCTTCTTGCCGCCAATGTGTTGCAAAAAAGAATTGGCAACTATGGCATTATGGTAATCAGCAAGATTATGGGGTTGATTCTTGCGGCGTACGCAGTACAAAGTATTTTAAGCGGAATTTCCCGTTATTTTTTGAATCTACAATAAACAAAGGGTTATGGCGAGATTCTTGGTGAAAAGAAATCAAAAGTTAGGGACGGCTCCGGGCTCTCTTGTCTTTGTTGGCAAACAAAGAGTAGATAAGGTATTGCTCGAAATTCTATCATACGATAAATTGAACATAGAAGATAAAGAGATAGAAAACTTAGAAGAGCTTCCAAAGCTTATCAATCCAAAAAAGGTTTCTTGGGTAAATCATGTTGGGATCCATGATGAAAAGGCTATCGAAAAAATAGGTGGCTTATTTGATATTCATCCTCTTCAACTAGAGGATATCCTGAACACTACCCAGCGGCCAAAGTTTGTAGAGGCCGATGGGTATTTGTTCATTCAAATTCGGATGCTACATTTAAAAGAGGATAATTCCCTGTATACCGAACAGTTGAGTATCATATTGATTGATAATACACTTATTTCCTTTCAAGAAATACCGTTGGATGTCTTCGACCCTTTACGTGAAAGACTGCTAAGGCCAATCACCAAAATTAGACACCGTAAAAATGATTATTTGGCTTTTGCAATGTTGGATGCAGTCGTAGAGCAATATATTTTTATCATAGAAAAATTCGGGGAACGAATTGAACTACTGGAAGACCAATTATTGCAAAGACCGGAAAAGTCCCACCTAGAGCAGATCAATCGTTATAAAAGAGAAATAAATTTTTTGCGCAAAACGGTAAGACCCGTTCGAGAGTTGGTATCTCAATTTAAGCGTTCGGATTCCCCAATAATAGAAGGCTCGACCCAACCTTATCTAAGGGATTTGGAAGAACAGGTTGTTTTGGCGACCGAGGCAATAGAGCTTTATAAGGACATGTTGAATGATCAATTGAACATTTATAATTCAGGTCTCAATAATCGGTTAAATGATATCCTGAGGGTATTGACCATATTCTCCGTGGTCTTCATTCCACTTACATTTCTAGCAGGTATATATGGTACCAATTTTGAGTATTTGCCAGAACTTCATTATAAATATTCGTATCCTATATTTTGGGGAGTACTGATACTTTTAGCGCTAGGCATGGTAATGTATTTCAAGAATAAAAAATGGCTGTGAATTACCATTTTAACATTTGGAGTTGCTATATCAACTCTTATGTTATAAAAGCTGTTAAAAAGGGAATGGTATCTGTTAAACCCTGTTAAATACTTGATTTTCTTATTAATATCTGTATATTAAAGAAGTATGACAACAACAATACTTCACGAAACTTCTGCTTTCTAGGTCGAGCAATCGGTCTTTTTACTTCATAGGGACATAGTTCCCATTGTTCCAAAAAAACATTTAAAGCTTTTAACTGAAAAGCTTCTGCCCATTCAAAAAATCGATACGGGCATCACATAATTATGAACTTAAAATAAGAAAGCATGACACTTGCACAAACAAAAATTAAAAATAATAAAAACCTCAAAACGCTCGGATTCTCCCATCTGGATACAGCTGAAGTAGTAGTAAAATTAAATACCCTGTTGGCAGATTATCAAGTATTTTACAATAAGCTCAGAAACTTCCATTGGAACATTGAAGGTCCAGAATTTTTTGAGTTGCACGAAGAGTTTGAAAAGGAATACAATACGGTAAAGAAGAATATCGATATAGTAGCAGAGCGTATACGGGTATTCGGAATCAAACCAAACTTCACACTACAAAAGACGTTGGAACTCTCCAAAATTAAAGAGACGGAAAAGAACCTTTCCGCCATTGAGATGGTAAGGGAGGTACTTAAGGATTTTGAAATCATCCACGATGACATTCTTTCTGCCATTGGGGCATCCCTCGAAACGGGCGATGTCGCCACGGAACAGATGTTGACCGATTTCATCAGGGACATCGAGAAAAGGAACTGGATGTTCACTTCTTATTTGAAGTAGAAATTTCCAACTCAAAACATTTATTAATTCTAAAACCTAAAAATGAAAAAGATAATAAGCATATTAAGTCTATTACTGTTAACCACCTTTACGTTGTCGGCTCAAGTGGACAATAAGGGAACCCTGAGCTCCACTTTCAAAAAAACGTTTACCATTAAAGTAGATGGGACCGAGACCAAGTATAATTTAAAGATTCTGGAAACTCGTAATTATCCCATGGCTTGGAAAGACGAGGACAAGGGCAAGGTAGATCAGGATAGAATGGCCACAGCTGCCAAGGTCACAAAAATGATCGCCGTCGATAATGATAGCGATAACGAATACGAACAATATTTTGTCCTAAAATACAGGAAGTCATTGGCCGACACTTTTGAAGTAGTGGCAACGAAAAATGGTTTTGCCGTAATGGTGGACGGAACGATTAAGAAACATTTCGATAAGGAGGGAATTTATTTCATCGACAACGATGATAAAGATTTCTTTTCGGTTACCGAGTTCGGAGAAATGGGATAAACGAATGTTTCGTTTTCTGATTGATGAACAAGCCAGGCAATTTACCTGGCTTTTTTAATACCAATTTAAATTCAATCGAGAATGCAATTGGGATGTCTCTTCATTTTTATTAGAATTTATCTGAGGATGGAAACCAAGAAAATTGGATTCCATCCTCAGATTGATAAATCATCTTAGTTCAAAAAACCAACATATTTTGGGAATCCCATCCCCTTTACCAATCTGTCCCATTAACTCGACGTTTTAAAAAAACACATCTCATGAGAAGAAAATCAAACTGGGTTTGATACATTTCCTCATTATAAGGGAATATCATCTCCGTTACATTGCACTTTTGTTTGATGGTAAAAAAAGATGCCCAACTTTAGCTTTCCATCCTAAAAAAGTTCAGTGCACTCCCTGATTATTACCTTGCGCCTAAGTTGTGCAAATAAAGCCTTAACGGTTTTCACCGAAAATAAAATAATCAAAGGGCTAAACCTTTTACACGTTTAATGGTCAAAAACCAAAGCTATCATCATATTCCAAACAAACTCAATCAGGATTATCTCCCAAATGGGCTGATCGGTTGAGTGACATGTATTATAGTTGAACCATAAAATATTGTATGCTGATAACACAGAACTAGGCTTAAAATACGGTCAGGAACGCACTTTATACTTGGGAAAAACAATCGAAAACATACTGCTCGAAGAGATCTCAAAGGGGAACAGAAATGCTTTTGAACAATTGTATTTACTTTATAAAAGCAAGGTTTACAACACAGCCATCGTTTATCTACAGAACATAGAAGAGGCAGAGGAGGTTACTCAGGACATTTTTTTGACCATTTACCAGAAAGCAGATACGTTTCAGGGGAAGTCCAAAGTAAGTACTTGGATTTATAGGATTACGGTCAACAAGGCATTGAACAAGTTGGAAAAAAGAAAAAGAAGTCCTCTGTCCGAAAGAGAGGTCAACGAGCGGGATCGTGCCGATTTTTATCATCCCGGTATCCAATTGGAAAACAAGGAAAAAGCACGATTTTTGTTCATGGCAATTGACAAACTCGCAAAGACCCAAAAAACTGCATTCGTATTGAGCTTTGTGGAAGGACTTCCAAGACAGGAAGTAGCGGATGTTATGGGAACAACCTTGAAATCGGTGGAAAGTCTACTACAAAGGGCAAAATCAAATTTACGAAAGTACTTGGTCGAAATCTATCCCGAAGGAAAAACAAAAAAATAATGTCCAATAAACAAACCCAAACTGATGGACTGTAAGGAAAAATGGGCCGACGAGGCCTTAAAAAGTCTGGAGGGCATGAAAAGGGCCTCTCCCAAAAATGACGTTTTCGATAGTATAATTTCCAGGATTCCGGAAAATCGAACAATTTCCCTAAAGCATATAGGATGGGTCGCAGCTGCGGCCTGCCTAATAATTCTTCTGAACGCCTATGTTTTGAAACTGCAGATCGAAAGCGTTCAAGATTCTACAAGGGATGAAGAAAACCAGATTTCACTGTTGACAGACTATACCTTTTAAAACCTTGTAAGATGAAACGGGAAACACGCTATAAAATCATTATAGGCGCACTATTGATAATCAATGTGGTACAAGTCTCCTCCTTGATACTCACCAAAAGACCTCAAAAGCATTTAAGGGAACATCGAAAACCTGATGCAAAAGAAATGTTGCGTCTTGATGATGAGCAGAACATACAATTTAAAACCTTTAGCAGAGAACATCATAAATCTATGGTCTCTCTACAAAAGGAGCAAAAGATAGTCGTGCGCAACTATTTTCTACAACCATCGGATTCCCTACTCAAACGTATCAAGGATTTCGAAGAAAAAAAGATACTGGCGACCGAAAAACATTTCAAGAATCTGAAGTCCGTATTGCACGAAGAACAACTGCCTGCTTATGAAGATTTCAAGGAGAGGGCCTTGCGACATATCTTGCGCTAAAAGTTAATTATTTCAAAAAAAGGGAATCGAGCGAAGGATTTTCTGGGGCTTCCTGTCAAAAGGTCAAATTAAATCCCAGTTATCATGAGAATGCGCACTTATTTAATTTCCCTTATTCTTTTTCTGCTAACATTAAGCCTTCACGCACATAAAGGTGGGCATGGATACCGGAACACTAAAGAGTGGAGCATTGATGGTAACAAAATTGAGGCCTCCTTTTTGGCCTTTAAGGATGGTCTGGTCTTTTTGGAAACGAAAACCGGAGAACTGGTCATTGAGGAACTCTCGGCCTTTACCAGGCATGACCGGTTGTTGATAGAAGATAAAATCAATCGTATCAAAAGCATCAACCAAGTATCGGGCAATTCCGGAATTTTTGTTGCCAAGCACGAACGTGGTCTGGAAAACAACGGTTTTTCCATGAACTATTTCCTGATTGCCTTATCGGCAGTGTCCTTTTTCATCTTTGCATACTTTTTTAGGAGAAAAAGAATGCTGACCGCTTCAATGAGTGTTGCATCTTTTTTGATTATAATGGTATTTGCCTGTGGCAACAGCGATGATAGCGGAGATACAGATGACGGTGCTGAAGACGACGACCCCATAGTTTCATCGGTTCCCGCCAATGATGTCGATGCGCTACAGGAACTATTCGGGCTTTTTTCGAATGTGACCACGGATTTCGATGACACGTATTTCTATGTCTCTTCCACGGGCCTTCCCGACCATGACATGATGGTAGGTATCACCAACTGGCAACAACAAGTGCCGATTCCCCAGGATTATACCGGCGGCAATAGCTGGGCCTTTCCCATACAACCAGTACTTGCCGAAACTCCGCTATCATCCTCGGAACATTTTTTAAGGGGTGCCATTGCCATTGCGGTCAACGGTATCCCAGTCTTCAATCCCTTGAACAACAGGGGCGAGGATGCCTTGGCCATTGGGGAGCTTGATCAGTGGGGCGGACATTGTGGAAGGGCAGACGATTACCATTATCATGTACCGCCCACCCATTTGGAAGCTACAGTGGGAGCCGATCAGCCTGTCGCCTATGCCCTGGACGGATTCCCCGTCTATGGAGAAACTACCGAGGAGCTGGATGAATATCTCGGAAAATTCAATGAAGACGGGTCGTACCAATACCATACCACTGATACCGCACCCTACTTTATTGCCGGGATGCGCGGCCAGATAACACTGGATCCGAACACGACCGCACCAGAGGACCAGATTCTGCCACAGGCGATGACCCGAGAGGTACGGCCTGCACTGACACCCTTGGCCGGAGCGGTGATTACGGGCTTTAACCAAATAGATACGAATGCCTACTCCCTCGAGTATCAAATCGGGACAGATACCTATTATACCAATTATAGTTGGGACGAAAATGGTCTGTATACCTACGAATATGTTGATGCCGATGGTACTGTAACGACGGCAACCTATCAGAGATAAAAATATGCTTAAGAACAGAGCGGGTCATATTCGCCCGTTCACCGTGAAACGCAACCCCATAATTTCTTAAAGAACATTCATATGAAAAATATTGAAAAAATGCACATGCCCTTTGTACTCTTCGTCCTTTTATCGTGCTTGAACTGCAGTAACGACAATACGGACACGGATGATGGAATCGATACCGATGACGACACGGTTGAAACCATTGAATATCCAGGTACGGCTTCAGTTACACAGGGGCGAGCAACTACGGTGATCGAAAATCTATATGATGCCGGCCAACGCGTTTCTGGAGTGGGAATCATCACTGCAACGGACGATTCAGAGTGGACGGTTCCCGCAGAAGTCAACTATACGGATGACGGTTTTCCGTTCGCCCCTGACCTGTTCAACCCTTACGCTACCCAATACAATACGGCATCGGAGGCTTTGGCGGCTTTTGATGAAAATGACATCATTGAGATAGATGCGGATGGAGAGGTGGTGACCGGCTATATTTTTGCCGACAACTATTTTGAACTCTATATCAACGGAACCCCAGTGGGCAAGGATGCCGTTCCCTTTACGGATTTCAATTCCCATATCGTAAAGTTCAGGGTATCGCGTCCCTTTACGGTAGCGATGAAGTTGGTCGATTGGGAAGAGAATCTGGGTCTGGGCTCCGAGTTCAATCAGGGAGCAGATTACTATGCCGGTGACGGGGGTATGGTGGCCGTGTTCAAGGATGTATCCGAAAATACCATTGCCATTACGGGCGAAGATTGGAAGGCCCAAACGTTCTACACGGCCCCCATAAAAGATCTAAGCTGTCCCACCGAAGATGGGACAATACGGATTACATCCAACTGTAATACGACCAGCGTAAATGACGGTACCACGTTCTATGCCCTGCACTGGGAACTGCCCGATACTTGGATGGAAGAGAGCTTTGACGACTCCGACTGGCCCGATGCCACTACGTATACCAATGAGACCATTGTGGTCAACAACAAGGAATCCTATACCCGTTTTACGGATATATTCGACGACCCGGAAAACGATGCGGAGTTCATCTGGTCCACGAACGTCGTTTTGGACAATGAGGTCATCGTAAGGTATACCGTGGAATAAAAAACGAACAGAAAAAACATGACGCTACAGTAACGGTGCGTCAAAAATAGAATGACAAATCAAAATATCTAAGTATGAAACAACACCTTTTCTCGATAGCCGCTTTGGCCATCTTAATGGGAACTCTCTCTTCTTGCCGTTCAAGTAATACCGCGGGACAATCCAAACAAGGAGGGCCAGAAAGACAACCACCTTCTGCTTCTGAAATTATCTCTCGAATGGATACTGATAAAGATGGAAAATTGTCCATGTCGGAGGTCAGGGGGCCCTTAAAGGAACGCTTCGGTGAAATCGATACCGATGATGATGGCTTTCTTACGAAGGAAGAGTTGGAAAAAGCTCCCAAGCCAAGGCCCCGAAGAGAAAGATAATTACGAACCGAACGTATTTGGTTGATGCATTATTACAAGACCCTTTGTTCCATTACAATGGTTTGTATGATTGGTTGGTGTACCATTGGAAATGCCCAAAGAAAGGAATTTTCCCTAACGGGCACTATATTGGACAAAGGGTCCGGTCAACCATTGGAATATGCCACCGTCGTTTTGGAGAACCTGTCCAAAGAAAATGAGATTACAGGAGAAGTCACAAATGCCCAGGGCAAGTTCCACATTAAAATTGCATCGGGCAACTATCGGATACAGGTAGAATATCTTTCCTATGTGACCTTCCGTATTGAAAACCAACAAATTTTGAAAAATACAGACCTTGGCATTATCCGTATGGAAGCCGATGTTTCCACATTGGAAGAAGTGGTGGTTACCGGTGAAAAAACGACCGTAGAGATACGTCTTGACAAAAAGATATACAATATCGGTAAGGACTTGACCACTAGTGGTGCCACGGTAAGCGATGCGCTGAACAATGTACCTTCGGTTACAGTGGACATTGACGGGGCCATAAGTCTACGTGGCAACGAGAACGTACGTATCCTTATCAACGGAAAGCCATCGGCCCTGGTCGGGTTCGGCTCCAATGATGTATTGCAACAACTGCCCGCGGATGCCATAGATAGGGTAGAGGTGATCACCAGCCCATCGGCTAGATATGATGCAGAAGGTACCGCAGGCGTCCTGAACATCGTACTCAGAAAGGACAGGACCTTAGGTTTCAACGGCACTGTCAATATGACCGCGGGCTATCCCATCTTCAGCAGGATGACCTCGAACCTGAACTTAAGAACCGATGCCTTCAATATATTCGGCACATTGGGATATGATTATTCAGAAAGCCCTGGGAACGGTCTTTTTGACAATACCTACACCAGTGGGGATTTTGACAGGATTTTGGAAAGCAGGGATATTCTCAGGCAGCGACAGGGCCATAACCTGAATTTGGGCGTGGAATACTATATTAATGAAAAGTCCTCGATCGTTGGCAGCTTCTTTACCAGACAATCCAATGATGAGGACAATACCGATATTGTGTACGACCGCTTCATCAACAACGTTTTGGACAGTGAGAGCCTCCGTGTGGAAAATGAAATGGAGGATGCCCATGCCCATCAAGTAGCATTGAACTATGAGAACAATTTCAATTCTAAGGGACATAAATTGACCGCGGATTTTCAGTACTCATATGACAAGCGGGAGAAAACTACGGGCATTGATGAGAACATCATATCGCCGTCCATTGAATTGTTGGACAGGGAGTCCATTCTTGAAACGGAGACCCAGAACGAGCTGTTGCTACAGGCCGATTATGTGCTTCCCGTGGGAGACAGCCAATTTGAAGCGGGCTATCGTGCAGATCTTGAGGAAACCGTGACCGATTATCGTCTGGAAAATCTTAACCTGGATACAGGCGGATTCGAAGTGGACGAGGGATTGACGAATGTCTTTACCTACACGGAAAATATCAATGCCCTTTACACCCAATATGGAAATAAATGGAAAAAGTTCTCGTTTTTGTTGGGCCTTCGTTTGGAGAACACCCAATTGAAGGGACAGGTGGAATCCGATTTTGACGAAGAAGCGTTGGAAGAAGCATTGGGCGAGGATATCGATTTGAATTTTGATGAGAACTATTTAGGTCTGTTCCCCACAGTGAACCTTATCTACGAGTTGGCGGAGAACGAAAACATCACCTTGGGGTACAACCGAAGGATAAACAGGCCCAGGGGCTTCTTTGTCAATCCATTTCCCTCGCGGTCAAGCGTCATCAATATCTTTCAGGGCAACCCCGACCTGGATCCGGCTTTTGCCAATGCCTACGATTTAGGCTACCTAAAACGTTGGGAAAAATTGACGATCACTTCTTCGATTTATTATCAAAAAGAGACCAATTCATTTGAAATAGTACAGGAAGAGACCGGTGAGACCACCCCGGAGGGAATCAATATCATCCGCTCGGTACCCATCAACCTATCGACGAATGAACGGTATGGCACGGAACTGGGCATCTTGTACAATCCAAAGCGCTGGCTCAGGCTCAATTGGAGCATCAATGCATTCCAATTTGTCAGCGAAGGAAATTTCAATAGTGTTGAATATGGTACCGAAAATACGAGCTGGTTCTCAAGGTTCAGTTCCAAACTGACGTTGCCCGGTAAAATTGAATGGCAGACTAACGCCAATTACAGGGGCCCGCGTCAAAATGCACAGACCAAATACAAAGGTGTGTTCTTTATGGATTTGGCGTTTAGCAAGGATATCTTCAATGACAACGCCACGTTAGCCCTTAACGTGAGGGACGTGTTTAACTCGCGAAAACGGTTTATTGATACCGACACGGATTTCTTCACCTCAGATGGTGAGCTCCAAAGAAGGGAAAGGCAATGGGCCCTGTCCTTTGTCTATCGCATCAACCAGAAAAAAGAGCGGGGAAAACGTGAAAGACAGGAGGATTTCGATGATTATGAAGGGGAATTTTGACCATTAAAATCAAGTCGATGTCGAATACGGTGATTGCAATCGATGCAGCAAAATATGGTGCTTTCGCTAAAGCCTTAACTCTTAAAATAAACACCCTTGATTTCAAGCGGTGCAATAAAACCAACCTTTGATGAACTTTTGTCTTTTACTCAATTAGTTGGTTTTTTGAAACCACTGATTTCTGGCCCTTTCATTGGTAGTATAAAAACCAATGATTTCATTGTTCTTGTTACGGTAGAATTCAATCGACTTGATAAACCACCTGTCGCTCCGAAAAACATCGTTCCCAAAGGCTGTCAGATCCAGCTCTCCGTGCCTGAAATGCCTCAACTTTAGCTGTTGGTCCTTGTAGGTAACATGATATTCGGTATTGAGCTCTTCACTGACATAGCTTCCGGTGTATTGTATGATGTTTTTTGGGACAACAGAAGAGCTTTCCTTTATTTTCGGTGCTGCCATCCCAGTATGTTCCATATGTGTTGCGGTTCCAGAAATATCCCGGTAAAAGGTTATGGTCTGTCCACCGTTAGTGGGGATTCTGAATATCGAATCCGACTCGGCGGTCATTGGAAAGATATGTTCGTCCATGGTTTGGCCCCAAATCTTGTTTCCCTCACGAAAAACAGTGATGTACCATGCGGGGCCCAGTCGATAGGTGCCTGTAAACTGGTCCAATGTTTCCGTTGGCAGTTCAAATGGCTCGTATATTCCTTGTCCTTCTTCTACATTGTTTACCTGAGCATCAGGGAGGTAGAGGGATGCTATTTCGTTGGCAGTAGCATACACATTTTTCTGATGGTTGTTTAACACCAAAACCGATAGGTCATGCTCGGGGAAGAGTATCATACAGCTTGTGAAAGAGGCCCAGCTTCCCGTATGGAGTACCCTTTTCGTGTCACGGAACTCATCTATTTCAAGGCCGAAGGCATATGAGATCACCTCACCGTTATTTAGTGTTCCTCGTCCGTACATCCGTTCGACCACAGAGGCTATTTTCGCTTTGGGAGAAATAAGATGGACCATCCATTTCGCCATGTCGGTAGTGGTCGAAAAAAGCGAACTGGATCCCAGGGCGGTAAGATTATTAGGTGAAATTTGATACGGGCCATCCTCGATTCTATAATAACCGTTGGCACGGTCGGGAACGACCTGCCTGTGATCATCCAGAAATCGGGTGTCGGTCATCCCAAGGGGCAGGAATATACTCTCGTAGGTCCATTGTGCAAAAAATCGTCCCGTCACTCTTTGCACCAGCTCCGCCAATATATTGTATCCTGTATTGGAATAGGAATATTGGGATCCGGGAACAAAGTTCAGTTCTTTCTGGGCATAGGCCATTCGCAGTATTTGGTCGTAGGATATGACATCATCGAAGGACCAGCCGGCAAGTGGCAAGGTGCTTGTCCAATCCCTTATCCCACTGGTATGGTGCAATAGATGCTCAATTGTAATGGTATGTTCAAAATCGGGCAGTTCCGGAATATATTGACGGATATCGTCGTCCAACGCTATTTTTCCCTGCTCGACCAGTAGTGAGATAGCAAAGCCCGTGAACTGTTTTGAAAGCGAGGCAAGGTCGAAGACCGTATTCGGGCCGATGGGTACTTCATGCTCCAAATTGGCATATCCATATCCTTTGTTCAAAAGGATATCCCCATTTTTGATTACCAATACCGCAGTTCCCGGTGCAATGAATTCATTAGCATTAACCAGTAACGAATCCACCTTTTGTAACAATTCATCTTGGGTTATCGGACTATCAGGAGCTTTATTGCAGGAATGGCATAAAAAAAGTGCGATTGAAAGAGAAAGAATCTGTTCGACTGATTTTTTAATGATTTGATTTTCCATTCTAATGGCCATTTTGTTCATATTGCCGAATTTTCGAAAACATAGACGGAAGAGATCTAATGGGACTTTTGATTTTTATAATAATTTCACTTTGGTCGCTAGGTATCATAATTGTGGACAAATCCTATACCAAAATATCAATGCCCTCACAATCAATAGCCTATGATCAAGGTTCTTCAAATCAGACTGTTAAGCTGTAAAATATTTGTACGATCATTGTCAAACATGTGTACAATTTTGAACCTTGCTTTGTTATTTCCGATAGTCTTTCAACAATAAAAGTACTAACATATTAGGATATATACTAATCTATTAGTAGATTTGTCTGAAAAGCATAGGGAACATGAAACAGCTCGCAAAAAGGGAAGACCAGATCATGCAGATCGTCTGGCGGCTTGAGAAAGCTTTTATCCGCGATATCATCAAGGAAATACCAGATCCCAAACCGCATTACAACACGGTAGCCACCATGGTCAAGATCTTGGTGAGGAAAGGATTTCTGAAATCCGAGCTTTTGGGGAATTCGTACCGTTATAGCCCGGCAATAGAAAAGGATGCTTATAGGGACCAACACCTTGTGAACATAAAAAAGAAATATTTTGGAAATTCCCTGCCCAAAATGATCGCACATTTTGCCAAGGGGGAAAAACTCTCCGATGAAGAGATAAGGGAGATTATCCGAATAATCGAATCACAAAAATCCTGACAGGATGGTCGCATTACTTTTAAAAGCTTCTTTGATCGTTGTGGTCTTTTTGTCCTTTTACAAGGTTTTCCTCGAAAAGGAGAGCTTTTTTGCCGTGAACAGGATATACCTTTTGGGCAGCTTGATCCTGGCCTTTATCCTTCCGTTTATCCCACTGCCAAAACTTGTGCAGGGGCAAGGATTGGTTTCAGATGCTATAGCTCTCATCGACCCCATTGAATCGATCGGGCTAGGAACGGATGTCGCTTCTTATGAAGACAAGGTCGACCTACAGCATCCCGATTCCGACAAAAATGCCGAGTTCAAAGAGGAAGGGCTTTCAACGGCAAAACGGGTGAAAGATCCGATGTACTGGCTAAAGATGATCTATTCCTTCGGGGTACTGGTCCTTTTTCTCAAACTGCTTTCCCAAATTACAGGCATCCTATGGAGAGTAATAAAAAGTAAGGACAAGGTGAAAGATGGGGATACTGTTATTATAAATACGAAGTTGGTCAAGGAGCCCTACTCCTTTTTCAAATACGTTTTCATCGACCCCGAGGGCTACGACTACGAGACCTACGAGCAGATCATCGATCACGAAAAGATCCATATAAGGAAAATGCACCAAATTGATCTTCTATTAGCGGAGATAGCAACCATTGTTCTATGGTTCAACCCCTTTATTTGGGCTTTCAGAAAAGAAGTCGAGAAAAATCTGGAGTATCAAACGGACGCATTTTTGTTGGAAGGAAAAATGGTCAGAAAAGATATCTATCAAATGAATCTGTTAAAGATTGCCACCCATAACAGGCCTCTGAACGTAACCACGAATTACAATCAATCAATGATAAAACAAAGGATTCTAAAAATGAACTCAAAAAAATCACGCTCGCACGGTTATTGGAAATATGCATTTCTGGCCCCCTTGCTATTTGGCCTCTTACTTGTACTGAACCAACCGATTTTAGGTCAGTCGGAGGGTCGGACTACGTTATCGTCTGGACAGGACCAGGAATATGAAATGGAAAAGGTCAATACTGATCAAATGGACAAAGCATATAAAAGTATTTACGTTCTGATAGACGAAACTACCCAGGAGGATAGGTTTTCGGATATGGAAGAGCTGTTGGCGCAATACGGGGTCAGCTTTACAGTGACCGGGTCAGAATACAGGAACGGCAGGCTTACCGCCATCGATTTCAAGGCCGATCTTCCCGATGTCCATACCGGCCCCTACTCGACCACCTCATTTCCCGTAATACTGTTCAAGGAACGGGATAGTGGGTATGGTGGGCTGTACAACGACATACCTGCCAGAATATCACCTATGGGGAAATCAATAGTCGAGAACAATCTCAATGGTGTGGTCGTCTTTCATCATGATGGTTCCTTTAGGATGAACGGTTCGGGAAGTTTTCAAAGCCATTGATCATTGCATGCCTCAACCTTCAATTATTTCCGTTATGGAGTATAGTGATTTTAGGGATAAACCAATACGTCATAAGGCCTTGTTCTTTATTTGGCTCATGTATGCAATTGTAATATGCTCATATTCGAGATTTACCTTCGCACAAACAGGGTCAAAATATCAAGCAATCGATTCGACCATTGAGCGTCTTTTGACAGAAAAGCATATACCCGGATTCGCCCTTTGCATCGTAAAGGATAGTACCATGGTATGGTCCAAATCTTATGGGGAGGCGGATAGGGAAGAGCAAATCCTTATGGATTTGGACGCCATTATGAACATTGGCTCCATCTCCAAGACCTTTACGGCCACAGCTGCCCTGCAACTTTGGGAGAGAGGACTGCTCGATTTTGATGAAGACATCAATGACTATTTGGACTTTAGGGTCAGGAATCCAAAATACCCGGAAAGCCCCATTACGGTATTTCAGATCTTGACGCACACTTCCTCGATACAGGACGGGAAATCCTATAGCACGGGTTATTCCTGTGGCGACCCGATAATATCATTACGCGACTGGGTCTTTCACAATTTGACACAAGGGGGAAAATACTATGGGGACGGAAAGAACTTCGCCGAACATGCCCCGGGGGAGGAGGAAAAATATTCGAATCTCGCGTTCGGACTACTCGGCTATATTGTCGAGAAAATTGCACGTATGCCTTTCAGAGACTACACCGAAGAACACATTTTTAAACCTTTGGAAATGAATAATACAGGTTGGTTCATCGGGGAAATAGACAGGAAAAAGCATATTAGACCCTACCTATATGTAACCGAGGAAAATAGGGATGAACTGTTGAAATGGAAAAGGCTGTTCCCCAACGAATCGGAATTTAAGGTCGGCAGCCTTGTCGGAGCCTGTCTGTACAGTTTTCCGAACTATCCGGACGGACTTGTCAGGACCAGTGTAAGGGAATTGTCCTTTTTTCTCACGGCCATGATGAACGGGGGAAGCTTCAAGGGCAGAAGAATACTTAAGGGGGAAACTGTGGGTAAAATGTTTTCCCTACAAATCGAGGGCAATAATCATAGAGGTCTTTGCTGGTACAAAAAAGACTTTGGACATTCCGATCGGCCTTTGACCCTTTGGGGGCATAACGGAACGGATCCTGGGATACAGACCAATCTGTTCCTTCACCCGACCGAAAGAATCGGGGTCGTTACGTTTCAGAACAAAACGTCCGATGGAATACCAGAGATCATCGAAGCACTATATTTAATTACACAAAACCAGTAAAATGAGAAAAATAATCCAGTTACTTTTTACCCTTGCTATTTTCCATACCGCTTTTGCCCAATGGCATAACGATTATCTTTCCCACCACGCCTATGAGTCCAAAGCGCTAAAAAAAGAACCTAGGGAAAAGTGGATCTTTAATGCTGAAGGCAGGGTCTTCGGCCCGGCCCTAAAAGAGGGTAACTCCCTTTTCTTTGGGGATACCAAGGGGTTTTTGTATTCGATAGACTCTGAAAACGGACAGTTAAATTGGAAATTCAAGGCCGAAGCAAAAGTTTTGAGCTGTCCCACGATAAACAGCCGATATGCTTATTTCGGATCATACGATGGTTATCTATATTGTTTGGACATTGGTGATGGCGAGTTGGTCTGGAAATTTAAGACCGGGAGCGGCGCATCTTGTTCTCCTCCCCTGGTCAAGGATAACAAGGTGTTTTTTGGTAGCCATGATGGCTACTATTATGTAGTCAATAAAATGACCGGGGGACAACTTCTAAAAAAGGAGATCGGGGAGGGAACTTGCAGTACCACATCATATGATAGCGGGTTGTTGTATTTGGGGGACTGGGGTGGCAATGTACATTGTCTCCATGCCGATGATCTAAAGAGCGAGTGGAGTTTTAAGACCGATTATAAGATTTATCAGACCCCGACACTGGTTGAAAAGCAGGTTATCATGGCCAGTTTTGACAGTATCGTGTATTCCCTGGATAAAAAGACCGGAGCCTTAAAATGGAAAAAGAAATTGAATTCCGTTGCCAATCAGGTAGGTTTCAAAAATAATGTTACCTTCTTTAATACTAGGGACAGTGATTTGTACGCCCTGGACAAAGAAAATGGGAAACTGCTATGGAGGTTTGAAACAGATGGTTCCACATGGGGGTTCGCTATAAACGCGGAGGACACCATATATTTTGGGAGTGGTGATAACAAGCTTTATGCCATCGACCTATATACCGGAAAAAAAATATGGGAATATGAAGTGGGAGATGCGGTTCAACGCGGATCAATATATGACAGGATCCTTTATTTTCCCAGCGGAAACAAATTATATGCCCTTCATTGATTCAAGTTCATTGAAGAGCTCCAAGGTTGTTCCGATGCTTATCATTTGAAAGAGTCCTTTAAGAAGAACGTTTTAATGAACTGAAATTCAGAACAATTTTGGCAAGTGGATTTTGAATTGCCCGTTCATATCTCAAAAACGCCATTAAATGTAGGTTGGTTGGATTGATGTTGTAACAATCAGTGTTTTCAGGAGTCCTTAATATAGATACAAGGATAAAACCTTTAAAAGCTTCTTCGCCAACTACCCATTTATCCAACCTTCCAATACCTATAGTTTAACCGCCCCAAATGGAGCTTATAACATCGATTGTTATGATATTCGGATATGCCAGGATGTCAACACAGGAACAGAATTTGGACGCTCAGATTGAGCTTTTGAGAAAAAACGGATGTGAAAAGATTTACACTGATATTGCCAGTGGAGTTAGAAGCAACAGAAAAGGCCTTAATGAGTTGATTAAATATATGCGTCAAGGCGACACAGTTGTTGCGTACAAAAATGATAGGATGTTCCGTTCATTGAAAAATATGGTTGAGTTAATCGACAAATTCAATGAGGCTGGAGTTTATTTTAAAAGATTGAGCGAACCGGAATTTGATACAAAGTCGGCAAATGGAAAGTTTCTCTTACAGATTTTCGCAGCAGTGGCGGAGTTTGAGCGAAACTTAATTAGTGAAAGGACAAAAGTAGGGCTTGAAAATGCTAGAAGAAGAAATAAGTCATTGGGCAGGCCTAAGGGCTCCAAAAAGGAAACAATTGAAAAATATCAATATGCAAAATACCTTTATGGCAAAAGAAATCTACAGATAAAGCTGGCTTGTAGAAAGGCTGGAATTTCTAAATCTTCATTCTATCGAGTAGAAAAGTCCCTTTAAATTGTTGGTTTTGTGAAAAACTCATAGTTACAAAAATTGTCCAATGCAACTCATTTTAATAGGCTCTACCATAATTGCCGTAGCCTTTGTTCTTTTACTTATTGTAGCGGAAAATTATCGACAGCAAGCTTATCACTTAGAATCAGTACCCAGTCATTGCCGGGGCCCGACTTGCCCGGAGGATCGAAACTTTGGTGGGATGGTTTGTTTGAAACGGGAACATGTTCCCTTTTGTATTCGTTGTTCCGGGGATCATACCAAATTGCAGAAAGCGTATGCTTTGACAATTTGGACATGTCTATCACATATGGCGCGTCACTGGCAGAGTAAATAAGGGCAAAGCTATTGTCCACGGCCTTGGTGGCTTGAATATGTGTATCGTAGTTATCAGAGTTGCCCTCTACGATGATACTCTGATCGGGATGCAGTTTTAAATAATCATCCCCTAGATTGTGAAGGAAACGGCTTAGATAGCCCATATGTCTTGCCCCTATGTAGTGGATGGCGTCCAACGCCTTATTGCTACAACCCTTTTCAAGTTTCAGGCCATCCCAAATTCCCCCTGCACCATAGGTATGGCCGAAGGCTCCGGCAAATATGGTGAAATATGCCCTTCTGCGAATGTTGAAAGGAGTGGTTCCACAAAAGTCCTTGTTATTCTCGTACCATGCCTCGGAATCCAATGTTGGTTTGTGCTTCCCGTTGTACGTCTTATTATAGTCGTACGTTATGGTCTCCCATACCGTCCAGGTCCGTTCATCGTTTCTGGGCAGATCTTCCAAACAACACCATTGGCTCGTCTGCCAGTTGTTAAAATCACAGATGTCCCCATCCTTGGAGATGCTGGTTCCCCTTCTATAGTCTGCATGTATTGTGAGAAGTTTATGGCCGGTATCCCCATCCCTGATACCTTTGACCAACATGCTTATCTTCTCGTTCTCGATGCCATTTTCCCGGGAGTGGCTTCCTGCCTCTCCCAAGGTGAGCCAAACGATATTGTTACGGTTTTTATAACGATTTCCTACCCATTTGCCAAAATCGTAAAGGGACTTGGCACTGTTCCTCTTTGCGAGTCCCCACCAACCTAGAGTAAGGCCCACATAAAGGTTTCGTTCTTCACATTTGGCGATGTACTCATCAAGGTATGACCACCATTTCTGATTCGGGTTTTTCAGACTTCCCGGTCCATCACCATTGTAAAGTTTTTCCCTACAGCTTATTAGCATTATGGTGAAACCCTGTTCCCTTCGATTATCCAAAATACTATCGATGACAGTAGGTGGGAGTTTGGCGAAGAACCAGTTCGTATCCCCTACCCAAACAAAAGGGGTTTTGTCCTCTTTGACCAAGAACCGATCGTTTTCGGCGATTCTGAGCTTTTGCATTTGTCCTGAAGTGGCTATCGTGCACATTACAATGACAAGAACGGAGCTGTATTTGATCAGTGGTCTTTGATTCGCTGATTTATTCATGATGTTTCTTCGAAAGTATAAATTTTTACCGGAAAAATAGGAAGGGAAGGATTTTCAAGCTAAAAGGGTCATAAAAATGGTTGGTTTTACGGAACTAAAGATGAAATACCCCGAACCGTAAAACAAAAAAACTTAACAGGTGTAAATTTTAGTGAATATCCCAATCTTTTTTGAGGTAGGTTTTGCACCAACCATTTTTATCCGGACACAATGAAAACTACAGCTTTTTTGCGGAATCGGATTCCATATACCTTCGCAGGTGTAAAAAAATTGAACAATTAGTGTCAAAAATTTTTACGGAAATTAATGGTTCAGCAGCAAATTGAAATAATAAAATACTGATAATCAATGTACTAATATCAAGGCATAGTATTAGATATACTTTTTTTAACAATTGACCTTAAAAGTACCGCACGGAGAACTTCTGTGGTACTTTTTGCAAAATAGATATTATGATAAAGGCTCATGTTAAACTCGCTTGGCGAAATTTCAAGAAGAACAAATGGTACTCGATGATAAACGTTACCGGACTCGGTCTGGGAATCGCCTGCAGCCTTTTGATGATGCTCTGGGTAATGGACGAGATAAGTTATGACAAGTTCCACGAAAACTCCGATAACCTCTATCTGGTCTTAAAGAACCGGCTCTACGATACGGGTGAAATCCGTACTTCCAGGGCGACCATGGGACCCTTGGCGGAAGGTCTTGAACGGGAAATTCCCGAAATCGAAAGGGCGGTACCGGTCTACGGTTCGGAGGATTACTTTTTTGTCGACGATCAAAAGTTCAAGGAGGCTGGAATCTATACGAATTCTGAGTTTCTGGAGGTATTTTCCTTTCCCTTGGTGGAAGGGGATCCTCGGGAAACGCTCGAAAGCCCTAATTCCATAATCATTTCGCAAACGCTTGCTCAAAAATATTTTAATTCGCAAAGCGCCATCGGAAAGAATATCAAGATGAACAACGGGAAGAACTTTCAGGTCACGGGCATCGTGAAGGACGTCCCCTCAAATTCCTCGCTTCAATTCGATTATATGGTTCCCATTGAATCGTTTACCGATCGAAATGCATGGGCCAAGGAGTGGGGCAACAACTATCTACAGACCTATATCCAACTTGGCAAGAACGCCTCCCTTGAAGACGTCAACTCAAAACTGGCGACCTATCTGGAAGCCAAGAACCCCCGTATGAAGGTTCTAGAGCTTTTTTTACAGCCGTTCGACACGACCTATCTTAACTCGAAGTATGATCAGGGCGAGTTGTCAGGCGGTAGAAGGGACTATGTAGCACTTTTCTCCATCGTGGCCCTATTTGTTTTACTTTTGGGTTGCATAAATTTTGTAAACCTATCTAGCGCAAACGCCGCCCGAAGAATCAAGGAAATCGGTGTGAGCAAGGCGATCGGTGCCAGCAGATATACCATAGTTCATCAATTTTTTGGGGAGGCATTGACCATTACCTTGTTCTCGACCCTAGTTGCCATTCTTTTGA
Source organism: Ulvibacterium sp. (assembly GCF_965228935.1). GTDB lineage: Bacteria > Bacteroidota > Bacteroidia > Flavobacteriales > Flavobacteriaceae > Ulvibacterium. The sequence goes on from NZ_OZ245846.1 coordinate 365,991, forward strand.
CGGTCATTTTGCTTCCGTTCTTGAATACAATTACCCAAAAAAGTCTGGCAATACCTTTTCTGGACCTAAAGTTTATCCTTCTCGTATTCGGTCTTGTCATCTTTACTGCCACGGTTTCGGGAGGATATTCCGCTTTGCGCCTATCCGCCGTAAATACGGTAAGTGCACTTAACGATAAGATCAAGGCCAGTAAAAGATCTATTTATGCCCGAAAGGCGATGGTCGTCTTTCAGTTTGTGCTTACAACCGTTTTGATCGTGGGAATGATAGTCGTCAATCAACAGATACATTTTATCAAGAACAAGAATCTCGGGATGGACCGGGACAATATAATTTATATGTCGCTTGATGGCGACCTTAGAAAAAACTATGAAGTATTCAAGCAGGAAGCCCAAGAGATACCTGGCATTACCTCGGTAACGGCATCGAGCCAAAATCCGCTCATGGTAGGTTCTTCTTCTACCGCCGTGGACTGGACGGGCAAATCTCCCGACCAATCCCCCAGTTTCCAAATGATAAGGACCGATTACGATTTTTTGGAGACCATGGCCGTAAAACTGGATGAGGGAAGGGACTTTTCGAAAGCGATGTCTACCGACACTATGAATTACCTTATCAACGAGGAGGCCGCTAGGGTCATGGGGCTGTCAAATCCGATCGGCGAACGAATAGACGTATGGGAAAAGAGAGGACAGATCATCGGGATGATGGGAGATTTCCATCTTAACTCGTTGCACAACCCTATCGAACCCCTCATCGTTTGGGTAGAGCCCAAAGAGGCGAATTACTTCCTTGCCCGTTTCGACCCGAACCGACTTGAGAATGTCCTCGAAGGACTTGGGCGACTTTCACGTAGGCACAATCCGGCCTTTCCCTTTGAGTATCGCTTCCTGGACCAGGATTTTGAGCAAATGTACCGCACCGAGGCCGTAGTGGGACTCTTGGCCAACTCCTTTACGGTATTTGCGATCATAATTTCATGTTTGGGACTATTTGGCCTATCGTTGTTCACGGTAAACCAACGCACCAAGGAAATCGGTATACGTAAGGTACTCGGTGCTTCGGTAGCCGGTGTAGTGGCTATGCTTTTTAAGGACTTTCTGAAACCGGTGCTACTTGCCCTTTTGATCGCTTCGCCTTTCGCCTGGTATTTTATGGGACAATGGTTGGAAACCTTTACGTATCACATAAGCGTTCAATGGTGGGTTTTTGCGCTCGCAGGTGTATTGGTGGGCGGTATCGCATTCTTGACGGTAAGTTTCCAAAGTACCAAGGCTGCGCTTGCAAACCCTGTTAAAAGTTTGAGAACTGAATAATACCATAAAAAGGCGGAGTTAATAGGACTAATCGATAAAGAGGAATGATTCCCTTAAATTGTTGGTTTTATGGGGCAATCCTAATTCAAGGGTTTTATCGACGCTGTTCAAAACCACCTTTCTATAATTGTAAATATTTTGGACATTTTGATGTCCAAAATATTTACAAAGAAGGAGCAGATATTTTAGAAATAAAAGCTAACTAATTGAATACGATGTGATTATGTTCTTGGCTTGGAACTTGATGGAATCCTTCAAAGTCATCTTTTAGTTGAAATATTAGGATTATACGTAGTGGGTCTTTGCGGTAATTCGAACAATACTTATACAAACTATGTTAAGGCACAACTTCCTGCAGTTCTTTCGAAACATCAAAAAAAACAAAAATACCTTTTTGATCAACATCCTCGGTCTATCAACGGGTTTGGCCAGTGTCCTGCTTATATATCTTTGGGTGCACGATGAGTTGAGTATGGACAAGTTCCATGAAAGTGACGACCAACTATATCAGGTAATGATAAATTACCATTTCCCCGATGGGATCGTGACGGACACGGCCACTCCGTCCCTATTGGCAGCTTCGCTTACGGAGGAAATGCCCGAAGTCGAGTACGCCACGCAGGTCAACAGTAGGGACATATCCTGTGAAGGAATTTTGGTTCACGGTGATAAGAAAATAAAGGCCGGTGGGCTGTTCGCGGGAAGGGACTTTTTCCAAATGTTTTCGTATGATCTGGTTCAGGGGAACGGCATGAAGGTGCTAGAGGACAAAAATTCGATTGTAATTTCAAAAAGATTGGCCACCAGCCTTTTCGGAACAACCGATAATGTTGTCGGCAAAAGTTTAAGGGCTTCCCCGGAACTGTATGGAGAAACCTTCCAGGTCTCCGGTGTTTTTGAGACAGTGACCTCTAATTCAACTGCCCAATTTGATTTTGTGGTCAATTTTGAAATTCTATCCTCATATGCAAATTGGGTCAAAGAATGGACGGGAGATAGCGCCAAAGTATATTTAATCCTCAAAAAGGGAACAAACGTTGACCGTTTCAATGAAAAGATTTTCGGCTACCTGAAATCGAAAGGCAGGGAAACTATTGAAAGCACATTGTTTGTCAGAAAATATTCCGAGGGATACCTCTATGGTCGTTACGAAAATGGCAAACAGACCGGGGGAAGGGTTTTGTACGTTCGGTTGTTTTCAATAATAGCCCTTTTGATATTGGTAATTGCCTGCATCAATTTCGTGAACCTGTCCACCGCTCAGGCCTCAAGAAAAATGAAGGAAATCGGGATTAAAAAGGCAATGGGGGCAAACCGGGTCATTTTGGGCAGACAGTTTTTGGGCAATTCCATATTGATGTCGATAATATCATTCGCTTTAGCTGTGGTACTTGTAATTTTGTTTCTGCCTAGATTCAATGGGATTATTGAAAAGAACCTCAATTTTGCCCTTGATTCCGGTACCGTCCTGGTCATCATGGCGATTGTCCTATCCACAGGGCTCATTTCCGGAAGCTATCCGGCATTCTATCTTTCAGGGTTCCATCCAAGTTCTGCTTTGAGAGGGGAAAATAACACTGCACTAAGGGGCCAATGGATTCGAAAGGGCCTGGTCATAACCCAATTTAGCCTTTCTGTTGTTTTCATTGTCGCGTTTTTGGTCATGAACAAACAGATTGAATATGCCCAAAAAAGAAACTTGGGCTATGCAAGGGACAATCTTCTGCACTTTCAAATTAAGGATGGCTATGATTTTGGCCCTGAGGTATTTATGAACGAACTAAGAAATGTTCCCGGAATTGTCAATGCCACCAACCTCTATGGTGGGAGCATTGTAGGGAACGTTGGTGGTGGCACCGGTTTTTCCTGGCAGGGTATGCCACCTGGTAACGAGGATATCGAATATCTAAGGTTACAGGTCGGCTATGACCTTATCAAAACAATGGGGGCGGAACTTTTGGAGGGAAGGGATTTTTCAAGGGAATATAGTAATGAAGGCGAGAAGCTGATCGTGAACGAGGCTGCGGCGGACATAATAGGATACGAGGGTATTATAGGAAAAACAATAAGGGACATCAATAGGGAAAAGCAGATTATCGGGGTTGTAAAAAACTTCAATATTGAATCACTGCATAATGAGATGAGGCCCTGTTTCATCCGTTTTGAGCCCAAAGGAAAAGATGTTATGGTAAGATTGAAAAAAGGGGAGGAAATGGCTGCAATCCGAATGTTGACCAAATTCTATGAGGGGTTTCACCAGGGACATCCTTTTGAATACTCCTTTCTGGATGATGATTACAACAACTTTTATGTCCTGGAGCATAGGACAAGGTCCCTTTCAAAATATGCGACTTTCCTTGCTATTTTGATCAGTTGCCTGGGCCTTTTCGGATTAGCTGTATTTGCTACTGAAAAAAGGCGGAAGGAGATAAGTATCCGCAAGGTTTTGGGTCAGAGCACCTCCCAGATTGCATTGATGTTGTCCGGTGAATTTGTAAAACCTGTCTTGATCTCTATTCTCATAGCATTGCCCACAGCTTATCTACTTGCGGAAGATTGGTTATCCGGTTTTGCATATCGTACGACTTTACAAGTTTGGGTCTTTCTGGGGGCCGGACTTGCCGCTTTGGTAATTGCTATGCTTACGGTCAGTGGTCAGGCTATAAGGGCTACGAACAAAAATCCTGTTGATGGGCTTAGGGATGAATAGATAGCTTCACGAAAATCTAGAATCCCACAAATCGCCGAATTAACGAGACTTTTCCGGCAGAAGGAATAGATTCCCTAGAAACGTTGGTATTACGGGACAAAAACTTACACTGTACCGATATATCGAAGCTTTACTTAAGTTGAGTTCTACCAAGAATTTGAAAAGTGCTCACTCTGTTCGCTTAAAAAAGGGATTCCTTTCATGCAGCATTTGAAGACCTGATATCGTTTCATTGTCAAACATAAACTCAACACCATAGGCAGGCATAGTTTTAAGGGAAAACCTGGTTTCGGTGTCGGCGTATAGGGGAACGGGTTTTCCATTGTTGAACTTTAGGTACAGACAGCCATCTTCATGGTAAATCTCTATAAAATCTTTTCTCAGTGGATTCACTTCAAACTCATAACGGCCACAATATGCCTTCCGTGTTTCAGAATCAAGTTTAACTCTATCCACAAGATTGCCATCCCTCTTTTGATCGAGCATCCATCTATGGACCCCGTCATGCTCAAAGGGAATGACCCACGTATCATGCCCTGTCTTTGGGTATATGGTAAGTTTAACTTTTTTACTGAATTTCCGAAGTTCATTAGCTGCATTTATATTGCAATTGACATCTGCCAATGCATCATTTTCCCCATGAAATATCCATACAGGTGTGTGCCGTAATTTCCATGGTTTTTTCATCTCCTTGCTATCATATAGATCCGTACAACCTGAAATCGGCACAACAGCGGCGAACCTCTCCGGACTCTCCAAAGCCCATTCGTAAACTCCATGGCCTCCAAGGCTATGACCACTCAGATAAATCCTATTCTCATCGACTTCATATTTTCCGATAACATCGTCCAACAAATCATTGAGAACATCGATGTTCCAATTTTCGTATTGGTTTACGGGGGAAACCAGAATAATTGGGAAATCTTCATTCCTTTCTGCAAAAACGGTCATAAAATCATGTTTGACCATGTCGAGGGTGGGGTTAGGATTGTTCCCATGTAGAAATACCAGTATTGGCCATTTCTTGAGGGAAACGGTATCATATTTCAATGGAAGGGTTACCAAATAATCTGTTGTCCGTACCAAACGACCTTCACGTTGTTGGGCCATATTCGGGATGAAATTCAAAAACATGAGTAAAATCAGTGTAATTTTCAACCTCATTACGGGATTTTCATTCATGTTTGAAAGATACGCCAATCCCTAATTTGTTACACTCCAGAACAGATTATGAACAAAACGGAATTAAAATTTTTCCATAAGTAAATATTTTTTTATTATATGGAAAGTTTATGTAACGGATTTCTTAGAATGGGTGGTTTCCGAAGAAAGGTTCGCTTTGCAGGACTCTTATAAAAGTAAAACAAAGAAAATATCGAAATGGACATCTTATTAATGCCTACACTTCGGTCAAACTCAAGGTTCGAGTGGATTTTGGCCATATTCAGGCTTCCATACCAAGAGTTTATTAAAGGGGTCCAGTTCAATACTATCGGGTACCCCATTTAATTTAAATTCAAAAGACTGCGTCATTTCAGTTAGTTCCACGGTGCGGGTTTCGATATCCAAGTCTTTGCCGATAAATCCGATATCCAGATCAAGGTGGTAGGGTTCACCAGGTTGGGTCTGGGTTACGGTCACTTCTACCAAACCGTTATCATTGACCTTTAGTTTATGGGAAAGTACTGGAGCTCCCGTCCGGTCAAGCCATTGCTTAAAGAATTTTTTAAGATCATCTCCGGGTACCGCTTCGATAAAGGTGTCCCTAAAAGTTCTAAGGGTCAATATTTTGTCCCTGTGCTGATCAAAGATCGAGGCCATGGTTCCATAAAATACTTTGTTTCCAATTTTATAGCGAAGCATATGGAAAAACCATTGGCCCTTGCTCCATACAAGATCCTTTGCACTATCATCATGGTTAGATGGTATTTCACTAATCACCATATCCTTGTTTTCCCTCCATAATTTAAAATACCCGCTAGCAGTATGCAGTTCGTTTACACCAGTGCCCCCAAACCGTTTAAGATTTAAAGCGGCTTCTTCATCAAGAATCGTTTCCATGAACGTGCAAGCTTCGGCATGAACTATTCCCTCGTTCAATAAAAGGAATCCATCCCCTGAGGCCGTGACCATATTCCCCCACCATAAGTGACCTATTTCGTGGGCGAAAACAGCTATTTCGTTCTCCATAAGGGACTTTGGCCTGACCCAGAACATTCCCTGTTGGGAAGACCCACCCCATGTTGATGTCCCTAAAGTATTCGGAACTTCAACAATGGAATATCCTTCCCTTTCAATGTTACCCCATTTTCTTTCCAACTCGGAAAATATGTCTGTGACGGTCCCCAATAACTCTTCCGGGTCAGAACCTTCTTTTGTGATGCGGCATATTGATATTCCGTTTCGGGTCGTTATATCGTAAGGGCCGGCCACGAATGACCGGGCCAATGGGATAGATGTCCGGTAAACCTCTATCCTTCTGTTCCCTGACTCTTGCATCTTGGTCAGTTTGCCCTCCGTAACGGCATGCCATTCCCTAGGCAGGTCGAAGACGGATTTGCCCGTGCTGATCGACGTCTTGGCAAGGGACACTTCTCCCTGAACATCGAACAACGGTATGGGATGCCATGCATTGTTCCATGAACCGATCGCCCCATCTTCATTGATATCAAAACAACAGGTATCCGTTGGGTTGCCGGAAACTGAAAAGGAAACGGTTATGCTCTGTTCTCTTTTGAAGGGTTTTACGAACCTGATATGCGCCAAGGTCACATCAGGAATCGCATGATTTTGTTGGTTCAAAACAATCGATTTCGCACCTTTAGAGGATACTTGATCAAATTTCATACTTGCCCCATTGGAACCAAGTATTGCCAGCGTAGGCCCCAGGGAATTTTCCTCTTGTAGCTCTAGGGTTATCTTTCCTTTGATTCGGATCTTTTCCTCATCAGGTACAAGAGTAATCTCCATATCAAGATTAGCTATCCTCCACCCCCATCCATTCTTGACGTGAGGCTCCATGGCAATGGAATCAATGCTTACTTGACCCGTAGATATAAATAGAACAAAAAACAAAGTTGCCGTCAATAGATTGGTAATAGGGGATTTCATGTTGAAAATATAGATGATGATTATTTCATATAGGTTAACGGTCTTGCTCGAAGAGTGACCGTTTATACTTACGACGAATCATGACATCAATTGTTACAGTCCAAGTAGAAAGAGCGAACTAGAAGTAATTGTTCGTATTGATTGAAGAAACGGTGAAAGTGTTCTCTCTGAGAGTTCTTAAAAACGGCCAGTTAAAAGAACAAAATGGAGGAAAAGATGGAGTCCTACAATAGGTTGGTTTTATGAAACGAATGATCAATCTTTCGTATCAAGGAAATCCGTGGCTATTCCGATTTCAAAGATTCGACAGGATTCGACCTGACAGCCGAATAGATTCGATGGCCAACTGTCAGAAATGATATGGATATCATCGTCAAAGCCGGAAAGATAAAAATGTCAAGACCTAGATTTATATTGTAGGCATATCCTTCCAGCCAGGCCCTTCCCCCATAGAGGATTACCGGAATTGCCAGAAGTAGGGCAATTGCCAACAGTACGAGGTATTCCTTGGAGAGAAGGAACATCAGTCTGCCCGTACCGGCCCCAAGAACCTTTCTTATCCCTATTTCCTTGACTTTTAAGACCACGGAAAAAGAGACCATTGCGAAAAGGCCTATACAAGCAATAAAAATCGTAAGAATGGCGAATGTCAAGAAGAGGTTTCCAAATTGCGTCACGGACTTATATTGCCCATTGTAGACATCTTCCAAAAAAAAGTAGTCGAGTGGATTACCGGGAAAAAATTCTTGATATGTCCTCTCTGCATGGGCAATCGTTTCACGAACTTCCGATACGTTCATCTTGATGGAGATGTAGTTGCGTTCATTTTTCCCGAACTGTAATATGTAGGGCTGGTGGGAGTCCCTTAACGATTGCCAGTGAAAGTCATCGACTACACCTACTATATCGAGCGTATCGACGTCATCGATGTCCAAGAGCTTTTCGTTTACCGCCCTTTCAGGCGAACCCAGCCCGAATGCCCGGACCGCTTCTTTGTTGATGATCACCATGTTTTCATTCGGTCGTCTCGCCGTAAATGGACTTCCCGCAATCAGTTCCAGACCATAGGTTTCCAGAAATTCCGGGCCCACATGGAAACTCCGTCCATACTTTCCAGGTTTTGAAATCTCGCCCAATTTTTGTATCAGCAAGGAAGTATTGTCGATTTGCCCAGGTATGAAACGAGAACCGGACACGTTGGAAATCGAACCATGATTTGCCAGCTCCTCGGTAAAGGTTTTGAAGGTAGGTTGGATGTAGGCCTGAAAAGTTGCCAGATCGGGAAAATCACCATTGATTACTTTAGGTCCTTTCAACACCAGGATTTTTTCGATGTCCATTCCCAACTCTTGATCCATCATATAATTTATTTGCCTATATACCAAATAAGTCCCGGCTATAAGCAAAAGAGAAACCAGGAATTGGAAGGTGACAAGGCCCTTTCGCAAATCAAGATTTCCAGCTTTAAGCTTTTTGTTTCCTCCCATTATGCTGACAGGCTTAAAGCCCGATAGTATAAAGGCCGGATATAATCCTGAGATTATAGATCCCAGGAGAACGACCGCCAAATAGTATCCCCAGAACATTGGGATAGCGAACAGACCCAAAGTCAATTCAGTTCCCATGGTCTTACTTAAAAATGGCAGTCCCAAAAATACAAGAACGATGGCCAATAGTGCAGCAAGGAAATTGATCAGGACGGATTCAAGAACAAATTGACCAATTAATTGCTTCCTTTGGGCACCGATCGACTTTCTGACACCTACCTCTTTTGCCCTTTGCATGGAGCGGGCAGTGGAGAGATTGATGTAGTTGACATAGGCGATGAACAAGATGAGAAATGCTATGATACCAAAAATCCAGATGTACTCGATCGCCCCCTTGTTTTTTACGTAGTCCGGATAAGCATAAGATTCAGATTTCAGGTGGATATCCGCGATTGGTTGCATACGGATTTTCTCTTCGGCACTTTTGTCGGGATTCCATTCTCCCTTATGATCGTCCATAAACCGATCTAGTTTTTGATGTACCTCCGCTAGTTGAGCACGGTCATCCAGCTTTACATAAGTGGCGAACCAGGGAATGTGATAGTTTCTTTGAATTGCCCCGCCCCAGCCAAGTTCCAGAAAATTTTCGAGTGTGAACAGGAAATCAAACTGTAAATGGCCGTTGGAAGGAGGATTCTCCAAGACTCCTGTCACCGTATATGTTCCTTTTGACGGACCTCCCTCAATATCCAAAGCTTTGCCCACGGGATCCGTCTTTCCAAAATATTTTTTGGCGGTACTTTCGGTAATGACAACACTGAACTTATCCTTAAGAACTCTGGTGGTACCGGCACTCCCTTGTAAAAAAGGAAAATCGAACACTTCCAAAAATGAGCCGTCCACAAAAAACATGGTCGAGCCTTCTTGGGTAAATGGTTCATTGTGGTCAGGATTGGTGACCACGGCATCCCCGCTCGAAACATATAATCTTACATAATCCTTAATTTCAGGGATTTCCTTCTTTGATATTGCCCCAACCGAATGGGCCATATAGGGCATTGAGCCTTGGTCTTCGCCGTTCATGGTCTTGTCGACGATAAGCCTATGGATATTTTGGTGGCCCTTGTGGAAGGTATCGTAGCTAAGCTCAAAATAAATATATTGACATATCAGAACACATGCGGCTAGACCTATACTTAGGCCGCCAATATTGATCAGGGAATACCATTTATTCCCGATCAGGCTGCGATAGCCCATTTTAAGATTGCTTTTGTGCAGACCGAAGTTCATGGTATTGATGGTTTTTGATCTGATCAGCGCAAAGGGCCTCAAATAGTTTAAGGCCTGATACCAGTAATCAAGTTTTGCCCTGAAAAGCGAGCTCTCCTTCTCGACATTGCAGAACCTTTCTTCAAGATCACCAAAGACCTCCTCTGCCAAATCTTTCCTAAGCAATCGCTTCAGGAGCAGTTTGGGAAGTCTGGGGTGTATTTTCCTTTTTTTCACCACGGTCTAGAGGTCTATACAAAACTCCCTGAATTTTAGTTTTGTGTGCGAAACCCTGGATTGTTCAGATCACTTGTTTTTGACGATACTGAGGTTTTTGAACCGTCCATCGTCCGAATCTACCCAAAGTCCAAGTTTACCGCTCTTTCTTTTGCTTATTTGTTTGACCGCCAATGTGGCCTTCCCAGCATGGTCTACATATACCTTGACTTCTGGAAAGTCGATTACGATGCGAGCATGGAACCAGCTATTGGGATCAGGTATCGGATCAATGGCGTTCTCATATTTCCCCGGGAATTTTTCTCGTAGGATATTCCAGTCATTGTCCGGCGCGGCTATATATTGTATCGCATTCCCACTTTTCTCCTTACTTTTAAAGTTGAAGGGCCGAAAATAAACGGCATCATAGTTTTCATTGTCCAGGCCATGAAATGCCAGACCTAGGAAACTCACCTTGTCATTACCCTTTATATCGAGCTCTATGGTACCATTTCCAAAATCGACCCCATCGAGCCATAGCAGGGCAGTACCGCCCGTATTTTCAATGTGGATGACGCCTTCCTCGAAGCTGGCCTTGCAATTATGCTCGGTCCAATGTTCCGGATCGAACAATTTATTGGACTCCTGGGAATAGATACTGGTTATAAACAGTAGCGTAATCGCCGTCAGGAGGGTTTTGATTTCTCTCATCTTCTATGATATTTTACCGTCCAACTGGATGGTCGGCCAGCCATTAAAAGCAAATTTTATAAATGCTGGATACTGGTTCCAGAGGGACAGCTTAAGGTCCCGAGATACGGACAGGGCGCGCTGCCCACTGGCCGTAATAGTGTATATACGTTTTCTCCGACCACCTCGTACCGCTGTTGATTCGCCCATTTTAGAGGTCAAGAACCCCTTTTTGGAAAGTCGATCCAAAGCGGAATGGGTTGCCCCAATGGATACGCTCCTCCCGGTCTGTGCCCCGAACTCGTCCGCAACCTTGAGCGCATAGGCTTCTTGTTCCAGTATGCCCACTAACAAGAGGACGACCTCTTCGAATTCCCCCAAACGTGTTTCTTTCATGGTATTTCAGTTATATGGGTAATCAAAATCATTCAATATATTCAAATCTTCTTAGCTGTATAATGACGTTCATCCAATTCAAATATTACTAAATTGTAGAACAAATATAAACAAAGATTTTATATATTCTACATTTTAGTAAGTAATTAACAAAAAAATTAGATTTGATTGTTCCTAGTAGAGTGTATACTAACCCCCTTAAAACGACGAATTAATGAGACTTACTGGCAAGAGGTGATGGATTCCCAAGAATTGTTCATTTCACTAAACTGTTAAAAAATCCTCGAAAAAAGCCAAGAGGCTTTTTGTGGACTACTCGGGTCTCAAAGCGTCAACGGGATTGGAAGTTGCTGTGGAATAGGTTTGCCGGCTAACGGTCAAAATGGCTATCACAAATAGTACCAATGCCGGGGCCAGAACGATGTCGACGCCCATCTCCGTTCGAAAGGCATAATTGGCCAACCACAATTTTCCGAAGTACAGGATAGCGGGAATCGATAGGATTACGGCCATACCGAGCATCACAAGGTATTCCTTGGACAACAGCAGCATCAGATTGCCCGTACTCGCACCCAACACTTTCCGGATCCCGATTTCCTTCATCTTAAGGTTTGCCGAATAGGAAACAAGCGCGAAAAGACCGATACAGCCAATAAAAATCGCAAGTAGCGAAAAGCCCAAAAACAGGTTTCCGAACTGTATGTCCTCCCGATATTGTCGGTCAAAGGCATCGTCCATAAAAAAGTAATCGAAGGGATTGTCCGGATAGAATGTGTTATAGATACTCTCGATATAGGCCAGTGATACAGCGATATCGGAAGTGCCGATCTTTGCGGAAATAAAGACATTGATACCTCCGCCCGACCTCAGTACATAAGGGGTGTGGGCGTCCTTTAGGGACTGCCAGTGAAAATCCTTGACCACCCCTGCTATGGTCCTTGGTCTCGAACCTATCATTATTTTTTCCTGCAGTGCATCCCGTGGGGAGCCCAGGCCATAGGCTCTCAAGGCCTCTTGGTTGACGATCACATATTCATCCTTTGCCATGTCCTCGCTAAAGGATCCTCCTGCCAAAAGTTCAAGACCATAGGTTTCCACAAAGCCCGTACCGATGGGGAAGGACTTGCCATATTTACCGGCACTCTCCGGTTCCCCCATCTTTCGGATGTCCTGTCTTGAGATATTCCGGGACATCCCGGGAACGGCCCTCGAACCGGTGACCGAGCTAATGGAACTATGGGCCTCCAGTTCTCTTCTGAAAGCATCGAAAGTAGTCCTGCCAAAGGCCTGTGATGCCCTGATCTGTTCCATGTCCGTACCGTCGGTGACCTCTGGGGCGTCCGGAACGATGGTAGGGCCCTTTAAGACTAGGATCTTTTCTATGTCCATGCCCAGCTCTTGGCTTTTCATAAAGGTGACCTGTTTGTATACCAAAAAGGTTCCCGCAATCAGTAAAAGGGATGTAACGAACTGAAAGGCGATGAGCCCTTTTCTTAGATTGAGGTTTCCCAGCGAGGCCGATTTGCCACCTCCCAAGGCGCTGATAGGCCTAAAGGAGGACAATACGAATGCGGGATAAAGCCCTGATAAAATCGACCCCAGGACAACAACGGCCAAGAAGGAGACCCAGAACAACATGCTATTGAAAAGACCGTAGTCGAGTTCCTTGCCGATAACGGAACCCAGTAAGGGCAGGGCCGACAGGGCAAATCCCAGGGCCAACATTGCGGCCGTCAGATTGACCAAAAAGGATTCCGTAAGGAACTGACGGACCAATTGTTTTTTTTGGGCACCGATGGATTTTCGTATGCCGACCTCCTTCGCCCGGTGCATCGAACGGGCGGTGGAAAGATTGATATAGTTGAACCATGCCGTAAATAGGATGAAAAAAGCGATCAAGGCAAAGATTCGAACGTTGAGCAGGTTGCCCTTGTTCGCCGCATAGTCGGGAATGGCATAGGTGCCGGATTTTAAGTGAATATCGCCCAGGGGCTGTAAAACGGTCTTCTCAACGCCCCTGTTCTCCGAAATTACCTCCCCTTTGTATTTCAGCAGCAGTGCGTCCAATTTTTCGCCGACCATTGCCGGATCACTGGTACCGCCCACGGTAAAATAGGTGCCGTACCATTTCCTTTCCCAGCCGCCGTACCGGTTTACGGAACCCCCGTTCCCCACTTTCCAAAAATTCTCCAGGGGCAATAAAAAATCGAACCGTAAATGGCTGTTCAGCGGTAGTTTTTCCAAAACACCGGTTACGGTGTAGTCCCCGGGAGAATTGCCCCCGTCTATCCGAATGCCCTTCCCCAAGGGGTTTTCCGGGCCAAAGTACTTTTGGGCAATCTCCTCTGTGATTACGATATCGTAAAGTCCGTCCAGTACCGATTCCGGCGTACCGGCCTTCAACGGAAAATTGAACCGGTCCAGGAAACTTTTGTCAACGAACAGAAAATCGGCCGCATCTTCACCGATGGGTTTCCCGATTTCGGGATTTGTCACCACCGCACTCTCATCTGCTTGATAGACCCTTACAAAACCATCAATTTCGGGAATCTCTGCCTCCGCCGTCTCCGCAAAGGCATAGGAGGTATATGGGGCCGAGCCTTTTTCACCACCCTCCTTCGTCTCGCCGATGACGACCCGATAGGTATTCTTCAGGTTGTCATGGAACCTGTCGTAACTAAACTCAAAATGAACATAGGCCGCGATCAATAGGCAAACGCCCATACCGATGCCCAGGCTTAGTATATTGATCGATGAATGGACCTTGTTTCTCCATAGGTTCCGCTTTGCGATGATCAGATAGTGTTTGTACATGGCAGCGTTCGTTTTAAAAGGGTTAAGGATGCTGAACCCGATAAGAATATGTAGCATGTCCAACCAGTATTTTGTGCATGCGTAGGGTTTTCCGCTCCTGGACAGCCTGTCCCAATACATCTCCTCCAGGTCACCGAGGAATTCATCGTGTTGTGCCTTCTTGAGAAACTTGGAAGCGAGCCAATTGGCCAGGGCCGGTGTTCCGCTCTTTTTATTTTGTTCCACTACAGGGTAAACTTCAATTGCGGAATGAGCTCCCACATTTTTTGGCGCACTTCCTGTGCGGCCTTTAATTGTCTTAATCCCGAATCGGTTATTTTGAAAAACCGTTTGCTCCGTCCCCCCCTCTTCTCCGTGCTTCCACCTATTTCCGATCGCAACAGTCCCTTGTCCTGCAAACGATAGAGCGTTATATGTACCGCCCCCAATAGGATTGACCGCCCGGAATGCCGTTCGACCTCCTTCTTTATTGAGATACCATATCCCTTACCGTCCAGGATACATACGGCGAGCAGTACCAGTTCCTCAAATTCGCCAAGCCCTTTGTTCCCCATTAGTTATACATTATATATTATACAAATATATAAATAATATCCAAACTTCATACTTTTTTTGTTCATTGGACTTTTTATGAGAGGGGAGAGTACTTTAAAATGGCAACTTCTTAGGACAGAAAAGGAAAATGGTCCGTTTCCCTTAAATGGTTGGTTTTTCAAGACAGTCAAGGATTCTTTAACGATCTCTTCCTCGAATTCTTTTATCAGTTTTTCGACCTATTTTTATCCAAAAAGACTTTTGAACGGTCTTATCCAACTGAATCCAGATCGACGAAAGCCTAGAAATGGGTGGTTTCATCCTCATTGCTCGGATAAGGTACTATTATACTCTAGAACGACCATTTTACAGGATTTCTCATAAACTAATAATGAATACTCCCGGTTGGGTAGCCACTAAGGATGTAACCATAGGCATGGGATACTTTCTATCAAGATATAAAAAGCTTTTATGAGAAGCGATCAAATACCAATTATCTCACGATTTGTTATAATTTCCGTAAAAAAGGTAAGTTTGCCTCCGTCCAATGTCCGGTAAAATGAGGGCATTATTCAATTGAGCGGTAAAACGTTTTTTATGGCTTTTGAATGAACCGGACCCCTAAAAATTATCCTCGAAGAATACATTTCCTTCACCAGTGGAGAAATCAACATAGTCCACTTCCCCGTTACCCAGGAAGGTATAGGTGATCCCAATGAGTTTACCAAAGCCGGTTATCGTATTTTCGTGGATTAAGTTTCCATTTAGCGTGATTGCTATCTTCCCGTTTTCAACACGTACCATCAAATGCTGTATGGTACTAAAATCGCAGCCGAAACCGGTGAGGTCATGTTTGTTGCCATGAATTATTTTTCCATTAAGCCCCAATGCGATGTCGCCCACACATCCGGAGATGCTGAAGGGTAAGCCTATTCCTCCTTGGGTTCCCTTGATAAAAACCACGACATTTTGGCAAATAGCCTGACCGCCGTAATACGTATTCCTAAACCCGGTTTTCATCACAAAGGATTCAGAGGACACATCAAATTCCGAGACGTAGTAGAACCGTAGATACTGAGGTTTATCCGCTGTTGTACTATTGTCCAATTGCGCACTATCTATTCGCAACAGCCCATTTTGCCTCAACTGGTCATCTAGAAAGTAGCGGGGCTTATCAATATCGGGACTTCCTTGGGTCCCTAACCAGCCGTCTGTGGTAATATACAGATCTTGAGTCCGAACGATTTGATCGTTCAATACCAATTTTGCATTGTAGTAGCCGGGGTAGTAGTAGGTCATCGCCGCTATTGATTGATCTTTTTCTATCTCAATGCGTTTTCGCTCGTCCCACATCTGCTGAATCTCGATCTTATCGGCTTCCAGATCACCCAGGTCATAGGCAAATACAACTGTATTGGGTATACCCTTTGCTATTTTCTTGACCGAAAACCGAACATCGACCAGGTCCTTTTCGGAGAAGGATCTATTACTGGCCTGCTTTAAAATATAAAATAGCAAAATCAGGAGTAGCATCACGGCAGAGGATTTTACCACCAGTAGAAAGCTACTTGTTGTGAATACTTTTTTAAATCCTCTAAATAGGTTTCTGTCGATAGGCCGCTGAGAGGTGCTTTTTTTTGCCTCTTTATAAGCCAGCCAATGCTGGTGTCCAACAAACTGCGCGAGAATATCCAAGGTGGATTGCCGAGGGGTCGCTTCATAGGATACGCGCCCCCAAATACGCTTCAGTGTGGTATAGCTCACCCTTTTTCCCGTTACCTCCAACATCTTTTCACTCAGTAGTTCGAACTTATGATCCGACCAATCAGCGCTCTTGCCCCATTGTAAGACTTCTTCTATTTCTGCGGTAAGGATACCAATGAAGGATTGGTTTTCACGAACGTCCGATGTCATATCTAGGTAGCACTAGTGATTGAACAAATTTGAATGAATTTGAATGCGTACGAATGGGGTTATACAGTTCAAAAGTAGAGATTGGGGAGTATATAATATTTAAAAGTATAAAATTATTATGAAAATGTTTTTACAGGTTGTGGCGATGGTAGGACTGGGCCCTATTGTCTTTTCGCAACAGGTGAGCATTCCCTTTAATGCCGATTTATGGCAGCTCTCCGGTAAATATGAAGTTGAGAGCTATAAGGGCAGGAAAAGCCCAAAAGTAAATAATGGTCGGGCAATCCTTCCTGACCTGCAGATGAAGAACGGTATCATCGAGTATGAAATCCTTCATACGCCGGTGACAGAATCTGCGGGTGTTCGCTTCCGTATGCAAAACGACGAAAACTACAAAGAATATTATAGGCGATCGCATCGGTCGGTCAATCCTGATGCGATGCGGTACACCCCCGCGTTTAACACTATTCCATTGCCTCGTTACCACGAAAACAAAACATCATCTACATATACCGATCGCCATGTTTAAAAATTGCCTTCACGTTGCCCTTCGCGGGTTTATCCGACAAAAAGGGGTTACACTGCTCAATATAGTCGGCCTGGCCATCGGCCTGGCTTCCGCGACGCTTATCTTTATCTATGTCCAAGATGAACTTGGTTATGACACGATGCATCCTGCCCCCGATCTGACCTTTGGCATCGGGCATGAATTCACCAACGATCGGGGAGAGACAATGAGCCGTCCTGTAGTTCCTGCCGGGTGGGGGAGTCTGTTACAAGATAAGTTGCCCGAAGTGATGGACATATTTCGCTACATTTCCGTGGGTTTTCCTTACAGCATGAGAAATCCGGATAACGATAATACATTGCTCACTCAGGAAGGGACAGTTTTTTTGGTAGAGAAAACGTATCCGAACGTGATGTACTTCCCCCTGCTTCACGGCGATAAAGCTCAAGTTTTTTCCCAGCTCAATAGTATCGTTTTATCGGAAACGGCCGCCCAACGTTTGTTCGGCGCCATTGATGTAGTAGGGCGCCAATTGGGGATGAAGCATGTATTTCTTACCGATGAATACATACCCATGAAGGTTACAGGGGTGATGAAGGATTATCCCGGCAATTCACATCTCCAACCCGACTATTTACTGCCCATAGAACTGCTCGATTACAATCTTCGGAAAAATGCAGGCATATCGATGACCGACTTTTTATCCAGTATGGATAGATACCAGACATTTACCTACGTCCGGCTTTCCGAGGGTGCCGATATAGCCAACGTAGAAGCTGGCCTACATCGCATGGTGAAGGAACGCCTGCAAGATAAGGCTAGCCGATACCGGCCCTTTTTTACCAACATCACCGACTTCCACTTTGATGAAAAGGTAGATTGGTCACCGTGGAACGCTTCGGCGAGTTTTGACTACATTGTCCTATTTAGCTCCATTGGGCTATTGATACTGCTCATTGCCTGTATCAACTACATGAACCTGGCCACGGCAAAATCGGCCAAACGTTCCAAAGAAGTAGGGATACGAAAAACGTTGGGCAGTAGCCGTTGGTACCTTGTGGGGCAGTTCATGCTGGAGTCGGTGCTGACCACCTTCATCGCCCTGGCGTTGGCACTCGTACTCGTGGCGATCGTGCTGCCCGCATTTAGTACATTGTCGGATAAGGACTTTACCTGGACCTCGTTACTGAACGTAAGCATCATCGGAAGCTTGTTACTGATCGGATCGGTGGTCGCTTTCGTCTCCGGTAGTTATCCTGCGCTCTTCCTATCCAGCTTTA
Source organism: Ulvibacterium sp. (assembly GCF_965228935.1). Taxonomy (GTDB): domain Bacteria; phylum Bacteroidota; class Bacteroidia; order Flavobacteriales; family Flavobacteriaceae; genus Ulvibacterium. Next base: position 384,236 of record NZ_OZ245846.1, read on the forward strand.
AGCCCACGAAGGTGTTGAAAGGCACCCTCACGCTGGGAAAAGGTCCTGCCTATTTTCGTAAAACGCTGGTGATCATACAATTTGCGGTTTCGGTACTACTGATCGTCAGTACCGGGGTTGTTCTCCTGCAGATGAACATGCTTCAAAGCTCCAAACTGTACGATCAAGCCGACCAAATAGTTTCGGTACGCTTTGGGGGTGGGATAGCTCCCCTAGAGAGCTACCCAGCGTTGAGAAATGAGCTATTACGCGATCCACAGATCAACGGAGTAACCTTAGGGGTGCATCTGCCCCGGAGAGAGAATTTTGGTTTGTTGGAGACTTCTTTCGTTCTGCCGGATATCAGTGGTGATCAGGAATACGATTGGAAGCATTTGCGAGGAGATTATCACTTTCCCGACGTATTTGATATGGAGCTGGTGGCCGGAAGAAGTTTTAACGTAGGGAACGTGAACGATTCCACCAATTATGTGATAAACGAAACGGCGGTCCATGCCCTGAACATGCTTCCCGAGGAAGTCATCGGACTCAATGTTAGAAATCCCGTGTCCGGCGAAGATGGTCAAGTGATAGGTGTGGTCAAGGATTTTCCTTTCGAATCGATTTACACCAGCATCAAACCGATGGTCATCCAGGGAAAACCACACAGACGAAATCAAATTTTATATGTGAAGTTACCCGCTAAAGGTCTGTCCAGTAAAATGACCGAGGTGGAACGTATTTGGCAAGCAACGCTACCCGATGCTCCTTTCGACTATTGGTTTCTTAGGGATGATTTTGGAAAAATGTACCGCGCCGAACTAAAATTATCGAATCTGGTGCGGCTCTTCTCCGTATTGGCAGTACTGATCGCCTGTTTGGGCCTGTACGGATTGGCCTCTTACATCGCCGAACAAAAAACCAGGGAAATTGGAATACGAAAAGTGTTGGGGGCGAATGTACCGCAGATCTTATGGATGCTGGTAGCCGACTTTTTGAAGATGGTACTGATAGCCTGTCTGGTCGCCCTGCCCTTAGGCTACTTTTTAATGAGAGACTGGCTTCAAAACTTTGCGTATCGCATCGATCTGGGCTGGATGGTCTTTGCGGTTTCGGTCGCCATTATTGTGGGCCTAACGCTATTGACCGTAGCTTACGAGAGTATCAAGGCATCCATCATTGACCCCGCTAAATCAATAAAGTACGAATAAACGAGGAAGAATGGTGAATACTTTGAGACGACCTTCAAATTCAGGGATGTGGGACATTCAAAAATGTATTATATCCGGGTCAAACAGAAAAAAGCAATCAATGATAGGGATATCATGGCATAGAGCAGTCATATTTGGGTCGAGCATTAGGTTTTTGCGGGAATTATAAGCCGATCAGAAAAAAGTTACCGATAAGGATCTTAACTCTACTTATAAACTTCTTTTGATGTCACAAGGAATTTATGGACAAAAAACCTACGATTAAAGAAATCGCCAAACTAGCCAATGTTTCCATTGCCACAGTGGATCGGGTCTTGCACAATAGAGAGGGTGTCGCATTGGAAACGGCCCGGCTGATCAAAAAAATCATAGAGGATCGGAACTACGTTCCCAATACTTTCGCTAGAAACTTGGTACTGAACAAAGGTTTTAAGATTGCGGTGCTACTACCCAAATGTGGGCATGATGACTATTGGTCCTGTTCTTTCAAAGCTGCAAAGATGGCGATCAAGGATTTTAAGTGCCTGGGAGTAGTTACCACTGTCTATCACTATAATCAAAGGGAGAAAGCTTCCTTCTATGAAGTCGGGGACCAAATCCTTAAGGACGGGAATGATGCCGTTCTTTTGGCCCAAGTGATTTTAGAGGGAGCCAATACCTTTTTGGAAGACTGTAAAAAAAAGAAGATTCCCTTTATATTAATTGGTTGTAATCAACTCGATTTGGGTGCAATCACCTATTTCAGACAGAATTCGTACCAGGGGGGAAGATTGGCCGCGGAACTTTTAAGTTTAGGACAAAAAGAGGCTTCGAAATTTTTGGTTCTAAATATTGCAACGGCCCAAAACCAATATTTCAGGGTAGAGGAAAGGATAGCAGGATTTGAGTCCTATTTTAAAAGAAACAATGGCCCGTATTTTGAAATCGAGGTATTCCCCGTTTCATGGAAGGATAAAAAAATAGTAGAAAAAATCAGCGATAAACTAAATCCGGACAATAGGATATCGGGGATATTCATTCCGAATTCAGAATCTTTTGTACTGGAAAAGGCCCTGTCCCCGACGAATCACATCCGTATTGTTGGCTATGACCTTTTGCAAAGGAACCAAGCTCTTTTAAAGACCGGGGAAATAAACTTTTTAATCGATCAACGACCTTACGAACAGATTTATCAAGGTATCAAATACCTCTATAAATATCTAGGGTTCCGACGGGATCCCCCAAAGGTGGCCAATCTTCCTTTGAATATTGTTACCAGGGAGAAATTGATATACTGCTGGGGGGTATAAATTAATTTTTACGGTCGATGATTAAAAGCTGGCCCCATAAACCAATATTTCCTATGAATTGAACCACTGCACCAAAACTTTTTTAAAAGGACAAGGTTAATAGGATTAAATTAGGAAATTTCAAACACTTGTAAAAAGTTCCTATTAGGGGGCTATCAAAAAATGATGACCAACTACTTGCATTTAACCATCAGAGAATAATTACTTTCACATTGCTGTACTCAGTATTTGTTCAATTTTCTGTCCTTTTTGTAATTCTTTAGCACCTTACCAAAATCCTTTTCCTTTTTCCGCCTTTCGACCACGGTGGACTCAAAATGGTCTTTTTCCCGTTGCATTTTCAAAAAGTTTTCATAGGACGACCTATCAATTTCCACATTTTCAACGGCCTCGGTTATGGCACAACCAATTTCAGTAGTATGTGTACAATCGTTGAATCTGCAATTTTTGGATAGCTCAGTAAGGGTTCCGAACGTAACTTCCAATCCATCCGAAACATCGGCTATCCCTACTTCTCGCATCCCTGGATTGTCGATTAAGATACCTTTTTCGGTAATGATTAGTTCCCGATGGGTGGTTACGTGTTTTCCCCTATCAATACTTTCGCTAATCTCTCCCGTGGCCATCACTTCTTTCCCGACCAGATTATTGATGAGCGAGGATTTTCCAACCCCGGATGATCCCAGCAAACAAAAGGTTTTACCTCTTTGCAAATATGTGTCAAGGACATCGAATCCTTCTCGCGATACGTTGCTTATCGGGATTGTGGGCACCTGTTTTATCTGTTTACGTATCGAGCCGATCATCTCTTCCAAACTTTCGCGGGGAATCAGATCTATTTTGTTCAGAAGAACGATTGCCCCTATTCCGGAGGAATTGCAAAGGGTCAAATACCGTTCAATGTGGTTGATGTTGAAATCCCTATCGACCGCTTGCACAATAAGGGCATGATCAATGTTCGTTGCAATTACCTGTCGTTCACCAAACTTTCCGACCGCTTGTCTTATAAGGGTGGACAATCTGGGGAAAATGCTATGGATGATGGCAAAGCTGGAGTCATTGTATATCAGCGAAACCCAATCTCCCACAGCGGGAAAATCTTCTCGACTATTGGCGGAATACCTTAGATTTCCCGTGACAACGGCTTCAAATTCCCCTTGTCCGTTTTGCACGATATATCGTTCCCTGTGTTCAGCCACTACACGTCCAAATCCGAAATCCTGGAGGTTGCTTTTTAACCTTAGTTCTTCGAATTACCCGCTATATCCTAAATCTTCGACCGTCATCTTTTAATCGATTTTCCTATTCCAATTTGGCCACCGTTGTCTTTTCGTTGACCAATGTTTCAAATCGTCGCAGTTCTTCCCGGTTTTTGATTTCGTAGTGCATTGGAACAACGATTCTAGGCTTGATTTCATTGACAATCTTGGCGGCCTCTTCTCCGTTCATGGTCAGGTTATCGCCTCCGATTGGTATCAAGGCCGCCCCAATATCGAGTAATCCATCCATTTCAGGTATATAATCTGTGTCGCCCGCATGGTAGACCCTTAATCCGCTTTTCGACGTAAGGACATAACCTACATTCCCTTTTGACCTGGGGTGTGCCTTGATCCATAGAAAAACGGATTTCGTATTGTATGCCCAGGTCGTCTCAATATGGATCCCTTCAAGGTGCAGTTGCTCTTTTGGTCTTACTTCATATATTTTGTCGGTGATGTTTTTTAACTTTTTTGAAACTCCCTCTGGGCAAACAATGATCGTTTCGCTTTTAAGAAGGTTTTTGATGTCCTTGATTGAGAAATGATCGGGGTGCGCATGGGTCAACAAAATGAAATCGGCCGGCTCAGCGTTCCCAACTTCCACGGGGTCGAAGTATATGATCGTACCCTCTGATTTCAATTGAAAACTTGAGGGGAAGAAGTGGGCCTTGTTCACTTTGATGGCCCCCCAGGTCGTCAATGTGGTATTTTCTCCAACGACAACTTGTTGTGGCGTTGGGTTCCTCTTTTCGCTTGTTGTTACTTTGACCATTGTGCAGCCTTGATTGATTAATAATGTCAAGAAGAATACTAAAAAATGTAATTTGTTATACTCCATTTCCGCTCCATCTTTTTGACAAAATTATGGATGTCGGGCATCGGATTTTAGACGCTACCGTCCACTAAATGATATTTGGACCTTTTGAAAAGACGCACCATTTGCCTAATATTGGCGAAGTAGGCCCTTAACCATTGCTCATTGAGGGTCTCATTGGTAATTTGGAGATAAAAGTTCTCCAAACTAAGGTGCAGGACCATTCGCGCCAGATAACCGTTCTCTGATAAAGAAATGATTTTTTTCCAGACGGGCAGCAGCCCCTGGACTGAAAATTCATTGATGCGGTCAAGACATTTTTTGAAATTCGGCTCGTCCCTATGGATCCTCAGTTGACGATTGAACAATAGGTCGATTTTGTGCTCTAGGATAATAGCTATCAGTTCATCTTCGTTCTTTGCGGCCATCTCCTTTTTTGAAACTGCCTTTGCCCGGTCCAAATGAAGTTCCAACAATCTTTCCATAAAAACTTCCTGATCTGCGAACAAATGGTAAAAAGAGGACTTGTTTTTCCCGACATCTTTGGACAATCGTTCTACCTTAAGACCTTTTGGCCCTTCATGGGCAAAATATCGATAGCCTTTTTCCAACCATATTTTTTCTATCGCTCTCATGGTTCGATCATTGCAAATTTTCGTGATAGCAGTTTGCCGTTGAATTTATATAAGTTAGGGTTTTAAATGAATCTGTGGAAATTTGGATCTAAAAAAACGACGAGTTAATGAGACGGATTGAGAAGGGGGGGGGTGGATTCCCAAGAAGTGTTGGTTTTAAAAGACAGCAAAGATTGTTTCATCACGGCCTCTTTGAATTCTCCTATCAGTTTTTAGACCGTTTTTATCCAAAAATGCTTTTGAATCACATTATCCAGCTGAATTTAGATTAACAAAAACCAGCTCAAGCCTACTATGGTATGTTCCACCGAAACATTATAAAAAAGGCAGGGCAAATTGCTTCGCCCCACCTATAGAAAAACTAAACTAACTCGGTAGTGGTCTGTAGGCCATGATTTTCGATATTTTCTAAATATTTGAGCCTGAATTGTAATTCAGGTATTTCCTCCATATTCCTTCCTAGGTTGATCTCTTAATTACAACTTCCCTCAAATACTCAAAAGCAAAATTTGGATTATTACTCTGAGCTTTCTCCCTCAAATCTTCAACCGATTGATATCTGTCAATTGACCCTTCCATTATTCACCTATTCACTTTCGTTTTTTGAATAATCAAAAATAAACTCCGAATCATATGATGGATTTCTTGGGAAGGTAAGTGGGGCACCGATATCCTTGGCCCATGACTCTATCATATTGTTTAACTCTTCAGTTTTTAAGGGTAAATCAACAACCAGATTATTTGTTTCATATGGGTCTTTTTCCAGATTATAAAGCTCTAAACTGTCATACTCAAGATAACGAATCAGTTTCCATTTTCCCTTTCTTATGGCGACTGCAGGAGTAAGTCTCCATGCAGGATAAGTGTCACTTGGTAAAGATTCGATTTCACTTTTTTGCTCTATTTCCCCATAGGATGTCAACCTCATTAGGTGCAAAATGTTATCCCTTTCATACCTCTTTCGATTATAGCTATCTAGGTAAACCGGCTCGTACCAGAAAAGGGGGCGTTCTTTAAATTTCCTGGGGGCATCAAAAAGCAAGGGAGTGATAGATTCCCCATCTTTTTCGCTTTTATTTTCATCTTGCTCTAGAATATCAACTATTGTTGGAAAAATATCGGTAGCCGCTACCGGAACATCTGATTCTGTATTGGGTTTAATTTTGCTCGGCCATTTTATAATTAACGGAACCCTGATTCCACCTTCATACAAATTGCCTTTACTTCCACGCAACGGCAAATTGGAAGATGCCAGAGAGTATGCACCATTGTCAGATGAAAATATAACTAAAGTGTTTTCTGCCAACCCAGATGTCTCTAAAAAATCGAGGATCATACCTACATTAAAGTCAAGGTTTTCAACCATCGCCGCATAAAGAGGGTTTAAATCCTGATTCCCTTCAAAGCGTTTTTCGTATTTTCCAATCAAATCTTTTTTAGCCTGAATCGGGGTGTGAGGCGCAAAATGTGATAAATAGAGAAAAAAGGGATTATCCTTGTTTTGATTTATAAAATCAATGGCTTCTATTGTTAGGCGGTCTGTCAAATATTCCCCTGATGGCCCATTAGTGATGTCCGGATTATAATAGGGACTGAAATAACTTGCCGGTTTGCCAATCATATTTCCAGCAATGTTCACATCGAATCCATGAGCCCTAGGACCTGTTGGGCCTTTGCCTAAATGCCACTTACCAATGCTTGCTGTTATATAATTTTTTGATTTAAGATATTCTGCGATTGTGACCAATGAAGTATCCAGATAGTGCTTATTCTCGGGCATCACATATTTTCTTGCTTCCTTTGGCCCCCTTTCACTGGAACCTGGAATGTAAACTTGATGTGCAGGAGTGTAGAGCCCCGTAATCAAGCTTGCCCTGCTCGGTGAACAAAAAGGAGCATTGGCGTAGGCGTTGTTGAAAACCATTCCCTGTTTGGAAAAATTATCAATTCGAGGCGTATCGTAATGTACATTTCCATTGTAACCAACATCCATGAATCCAAGGTCATCCGCATAAATAATTATAATATTGGGATGTTGGATAAATTCGGCATCCTTACATGAAAATGATAGGGCAACCAAAAAGAAAAATGTTGAAAGAACCTTGTAAGAATGATTTAAACTCCAATGACCATTGTTACCACTATTAGTTGAATCAACAACAAGGTTTTTTTGATTTTCAAAAAACAGTCTCATGCTTATTTTAAAATTCACTTTGATTTATCAAATTACTTTACTTCTATTCCAAGGCTCTCGCAAATCCCCTTCAGGTAGCCAATGGCAAAAACTTTTCCCATAACTTCATAACCGACGGACAAACCACCTCTAAAATCATTGTTATCTTCTCCAAACATAGTTGGAGCATGATCTGGCCTAAATGCCCCTTCAAAACCAAAGGACTTATAATGCTCGAACATTTTCCACATATCGGTAGGACCGTTATCATGAAAGGTCTCCCTGAATTTGGTGGAAGAACCCTCTACATCTCTAATGTGCAGAAAGAAAATCTTTTGTTTCTTCATCCACTTTTCGGAAATTTCCATAAAATCTCCTTGCATTAATTTGAATGTGGCCTGGCAAAATGTAATCCCGTTGGCGGGGCTTTTATATGTTTCTAATATTCTATCAAATGCATCAAAGGAAGTCAGAATTCTTCCTACACCTTTAAGAGGACTTAATGGTGGGTCGTCAGGGTGCAGTGCCATTTGTATTCCATTTTCTTCTGCCACAGGTAATATTGCTTCGAGGAAATATTCCAAGTTTTTCCAAAGTTTCTGTTCACTTATTTGTAAATCGACAGAAACATCTTCATTTGTATTTCTTGAATCGAAACCACTGACGGTTGCTCCACCTCGTTCCGGGATGTCTATTTGAGTACGAAACCATCCTATTACCGCCATAAAATTGTAACAGAGTAGAGGAATATTTAATTGCCCCATATTACGAAGCATGGATTGATATTTTTCAATGTACTCGTCTCTGTTTGGCAATCCGAGTTTAATAGGATTCATATCAAATTGATCCCCTTCCAGACCATACAGTTGAAAACCAGCTTCATTAAACCGGTTTCTAACTGTTCTCAACGCATCCAAATTAAACGGGGCCGGTAATCCAGATAGTTCTGGGGCAGCCTTGGTGATGGCATAATTTATCCCAATCTGGCGGGCCAATGACCACTTTTGTGCATCGCATATAGGAGGAAGGAGCATTGTACACTTCATGGTCTAGAAATAACCTCCTTTTTTTGTGATGTCTTGGATGCTTTGACCTTCTTTTACCCATCCAAAAATCTGTTTTTCATTCTCCTTGATTTCCTCGGCCCTTAGAAGGACATCATAGGCCAGATTTCGAGGAATGACCAATACACCGTCTATGTCGCCCATTACGATATCGCCCGGTTTAACGGTCACGTCGCCAATTTTCACTGGTATTTGATAATGGGTAATCAAGCATCGTCCCAAGCTTCCGTTTGAAATCCTATATTCATAAAAAACTGGGAAATCAGCTTCCAAAATTTGATGTGTATCCCTAATTCCACCATCAATACATGCGGCCTTGACTTTCTTTCCTTTAGCTGTGGCTGTCATCACCCCTCCCCATAAGGTGGCTTTTTCATCGCGGCTGGTATCCCAAATCACGAACGCATTTTCATGCATATCGTCCAGCATTTCAGTGCGAAATTCCATCTCGCCGCTAATTTTCACGTTAGGTGCGCTTTTTACGGTAAAAGCAAAACCGGCAACCGTTTTATATTCCCTCAAAGGTCTTATTCTTCCTGGTAAAGCTTGTTCTAAGAGACAAAACTCTCGTAGTACATCATTGACCGCTCCCGTATATAGTTCTTGGTATCGATTGAGGATTTCCTCATCGGAAATAGGAAACTTCATATCGGGCACTACTTCACGTGATTCTATTAATTTTTCAAGGTTCATCATTCCAACTTCTTTCTTGAATTGATCTGTGCTCATCTACTGTTCTTTAAGATTAATTAAGGTTTTATCGGCTATCAGAATAGGTGAGTCATAAATCGGAATATTCTTAAAAGAATAAGCCGTTCCCATCTGATTCCAGTTCTTAGCCGGAATTTCAAAAACATCACCCGTTCTTAAGTCGATAAAAACAGGGGCTTCAAAGTTCCCTGCCGCAAACTCAATGTCAACGGATGAAGTATTATTTTTATTTGTAGGTATTTCCCCATCTTTCCAAATAGCAACTGCTTGATTGTCAAAATGCTTACGTCTAAAACCAAAAACAGATATTGACGATTCACTAGAAAGGGAATAGGGATAGTTTGGTATCCTCTCCAAAGTATTGTCAAAAATTGAAGTCACATTTTGATAAGAATAATAGGAAGGTTTTAGCGCGACAAAGTTTCTTTGCAAATCGGATTCTATTAATCCCTTAGTATTTCGTTTAGGTTTATCCATAAGTTCTTCATGATTATGGGTGTATACAATGTCAATAATTAGGAAGTAGCTGGATGGTATATCCCTCCCCAAATCTCCCAACATTTTTCGAACTACCCATTTTGACTGGGACAGTTCAGTCCATTCGTAATTCCGAAGGGCATATACGTCTTGAAATTCGGAAGGGCATCCTAACTCCCCTTGTCTTATTTTAATGTGATCCGCATACTTCCGAATGATGGGATATATATCATTGTATTTTCGGTAAACATCGGATGGATTGTATGTGTAGCCGTGCAGAGTGATTTCATCCACCAAATGAAGTTTATTCTGTTCTTTTAAGGTTTTTAAAAATGTTTCAACGTAGTTTTGACCCTTTTTGCCCAGACTAGCCTGGGACAGTGCGAATATTGTTGCATCTGGAATTTTAGCTTTAATATTTTCAGCAGTCCTTATGAAAAGATCAGCATATTGTTCTGGTGGGGTTTTATCTTTGTTATCCGGTTCATTCCAAACTTCCCAGAATTTAACTCTTCCTCTGTATCTTTTAACCATCGCATTTACCCATTCATCCCATGCTTGCAAGGCCTCTTCCGATGAGGGGAGTCCCGCACTTAGGTGAATTCCTCCACCCCCATCATATATTGGATTTCCATAGGACGTCTGCAGCCAAGGTTCAACACCTTGAGATAAAACAAAATCGATAACCCTATCAAGCCATTCAAAATCATATACCCCTTTCTCTTTTTCGCATTTTGCCCAACCAGCCTGTAACCTTATCTTCTTGGCTCCTAAATCTTTTAAATAGTCTTTCCAACTGTCAAATTCAACTAAGTCACGATCCATCGTTTCTGCCCCGATTGACCAGTTATTTGAATAAATTTCCGTCGAACTTCTCGGGGATATTTCCCCAATTTTCTTGAAAGGAATTTTTAGGTCCGACTGGGCTTCTACCGACCCAGTAATGGTGAAACAGAATGTTATGATTAAAAAACTATTTTTCATTCTCTCCTTAATTTTAAATTATACTCCGGAACTTGCTGAAAAGCCACCATCGATTGGAATCGTTACCCCCGTAAGAAAATCAGATGATTCATCATCAATTAACCAGTTCATGCACCCTATAAGTTGATTTGGGGTCCCAAACTTTCTTTGTGGTGTGTGTGAAATGATATTTTTCCCTCGTTGAGAAAGTTCTCCATTATCCATTGTCAATCTTTTCTTACTGTTTTCATTCAAAAAAAATCCGGGGGCAATTGCATTCACTCTAATGTTTGTTGGTGCAAGATAGACTGCTAGCCATTTGGTGAAGTTTTCTATTCCGGCTTTTGCCATACTGTAGGCAGCGACTCTAGTCAATGGCCTGTAGCTATTCATAGATGCAATATTTATGATAACCCCTCCGCCAACCGAAGCCATAGTTCTTCCAAAAACCTGTGAAGGAATAACCGTGCCCATAGTGTTTATTTCCAGGACCCTGGAAAAGGCTCTCATATCCATATTAAAATACCCGTTGAATTCTTTGGATGATTTTTGGAGCTCGCGTTCTTCAAAAAAATCTGCTGACGTAATGGCATCAAAGTGGTTCCCGCCCGCCCCATTGATGAGCACCGTACAACTTCCCAATTCCTCCTTTATTTTCTGCCCAGCCTCTAAAACGGCATTTTGGTCGGTAACATCTATTGGTACGGAAATGGCTGTTCCATTTTGATTTTCAATCTCCTTTTGGATTCTTCTTAATTTTTCTAAAGTCCTCCCCAAAAGCGCGACTTTTATTCCTTGTTTCGAAAGTTCGATTGCCATTTCCGAACAAAGGGTGCCACCTGCCCCCGTAACTACTGCTACTTTGTGTTTTCTTTTGCTGTTATTCATTAAAAAATCTTTTTTTACTATTCGCGTAACAAATATTTGTGATGAGTTCACTCACTAATTCATAATCGTTTGGGATATGACCTTTTTCAATCCATTTACCAATAAGATTGCAGAGTATTCTTCGGAAATAATCATGTCGGGAAAATGACAAAAGACTACGTGAATCCGTTGTCATTCCAATGAAATGGAATAATAGGCTATAATTGGACACAACAGTTAGGTGATTTTCTATGCCCCAAGCGTGATCATTGTACCACCAAGCTGGGCCAAATTGTATCTTCCCTTCTTTTCCATCTTCTGAAAAAGAACCCGTTAGTGTTCCAAATGACTCATTATCCGAAGGATTGAGAGTGTATAAAATAACATCGGGCAGATATCCCTCTCTTTCCAATTCATCGAGAAAAGAGCTTAGGCTCTCCATATTACAAGAATTTCCTATAGCCGCATAGCCTCCTGTATTTCCAGATAAATCCCGTAATCTTGAACTGGTTGTTCTCAAGGCACCAATGTGCAACTGCATCACCCAGCCCATTTTCCCATATAGCTTACCCAAAAAGGCCAATAAGTAAGACCGAAGCTTTATGATCTCATCGGCGTTAAGTTTTTGATGCTGTTTCACTTGTTTAAAAAGACTCTCTGCTTCCTTTTTTAAAATCGGCTTATATGAAAACCCTGAATCCAGTGCATGATCCGAAAGTCTGCTTCCACATTCGGAAAAATATTTAATTCTTTTTTCCAAAGCCTGTTCAAGGCTCTCCAAATCAACTATTGAAACTCCAGTTAATCGGGCCAAAACATTTAAAAAAATTTGATAATTCGATGAATTGAAATCCATTAGACTATCTGCACGTAAGGAAGGGATAATTGGTAAGGAGCACTGATTTGATGCGGTGTTGTGTAGACTTAAATCAGTAAGCCAATCATCGGAAGTACACAACCCTTCTATGTTCCACTTTCTTAAGATTGAACATGCTGAGAACTTGTCATCTTCGAGTTTTGAATTGCATTGTTTCCAAATCCGCAATGCAGATTCCTCATTCAAAGGATCTTCGACATTAAAAACATGATTAAGCTCGTTGGTCGACCAATGGTAAAGAGGATTGCCAATGGTCTTTGGATGTGTAGCCGCCCAAGAATAAAACTTATCCCAATTCGTTGCATTTCCCGTTATCATACCCTCATCGATTCCATTAATACGCATGGCTCGATGTTTGTACGGATCATTCAAAACCCATAATTCAGCTATATCCGAGAACATATGGTTTTCAGATAAGTGTCCTATATTAATATGGTTGTGATAATCTATGATCGGTAAATTAGAAGCAAAATCATGATAGAGTGATTTGGCATACGAATTTTCCAAAAGTAAATCACTGGTTAAGTAGGAGTTTTTTTTAATCATGGCTTCGAACATTTAGATTTTTAATCGCATAGATTCTTAGGGTCACAGCGGAAAAAAAACAAATCAAACCAATTACAATGGCAATCTTACCGCTAGACAAATCAATCGATGGAAAACTAATACCTATGAACAGTAAGCCAGACAAACCAATAGCTATTGCAAAAAGATTGGCCAAAGCCAATTGAAACCTAGGTTTAGCCTTTCCAATCTCACTGTTGGAGAGTGGAGTATTCAATTTTTTGAAAAAAGCATTTACCCGGTCGATGTAGGCCTTACTTGACGACAAAAGCAAACCTGAAACAAAAAATACTCCGGAACAGCCAATAATTTGGAGAAAAGTGGACATCTCCCAGGATAAATTTTCCAAACTGTTGAAAACTAAACCTAGCGTGATTCCGGTCAAAACAGAGAAAAAAGCACCTGTTGAGTTTGTCTTTTTAAACAATAGTCCCAGAATCAAAGGAATCGCCGTTGGTATTGCAAATAATCCCGTCAACAATTTATTGGCTTCAAAAGCACCCCCTAATTCTCCCATGTAAAATGACCCTAACACAACTATGGCACCAACCAATAAAATATTGATTCTGGCTACTGATATCAGTTCTTTTCCCGAAGCATTTGGATTTATCAATCTTTTGTAAATATCATTGGTCAATACGGCCGACATTACATTGAACTCTGAATTGAGAGAAGACATTGTCGCAGAGAACATAGCCGCAATCATTAGACCAAGTAGTCCTGCGGGCAACAAATGAACGGCTACTGCAACATAGGCTTGTTCCGGATTATCCAGGTTTGGGAGAATATCCACAGCAGCAATTGCAGGTAACAAGAATATTACTGGAAATAGGAACATCAGAAGAGCCGAGAAAAACCCCAGTTTTTTTGTGGCCGTCTCATCTTTAACACTATAAAAACGCTGGATGAAAACCCAGTTGCCATTATATTTCAACAGAACCATCAAGTAATAAATAAACAGCCACAATGGTTGGCCTTTAGGGCCTGAAAACCAATTGAAATGTTCAGGATGCTTTTCTACTAGGGCGTAAAACCCTCCTGCGGCTTCAAGGGATAAAGGAACCAACAACACAGATGCAAACAACAAAATGACAAATTGCAATGTATCCATGACAACTACCGACCACACTCCGCCGACTATAGTAAACAATATGGTTACAATGCCTGAAAAAACAATGGCCTCCAAAAAACTCAAGTCCGTTGCGGCTGTAAGAAAAATACCCATTGCATATTGCCTTACCATGTTGTCCAAAAAACGCATTCCTAAACCTATCCAGCTGAATAGTTGTCTAATTTTATTATTGAATCGTGTCTCTAGGTATTCCACTGGGGTTAAAATTCTAGAGCGTATCCAGCGTTTTCCCATTACAAGTGCCGCAAAAATAAATGGGGGGATGGTGCAGAATAAAACAATTATACCAACTATCCCATCCGAATAAGCAATACCTGCATACGCGACAAAAACAAAAGTGCTCAATGACCCCATAAAGTTGCTTATACCAGAAATGTTCCAAGGTATTATATTACCTCCCTTAAAGTATCCTTTGATATCCTTGATGAACCAACCAAAAAACAGTCCCACACTTGCCATGATAAGCAGATATAGAATAATTGCTACATAATCTAGGGTAGCTAATTTCTCCATGGGATTTTTCGATATTTTTGGTTAGCCTGTATTATTGCTTGGTTCCAACAATCTTATCATATTCACAGACTAAGCAAATCAAATTGTGAATGATTCTCAGAATTTAAGCAGTTTACTTTTGCCATTTTCAACTATCAAAGTTAGTTTTTGCGATTTCTTTAGAATTACATTTTATTTGCATACCTTTGAACTATATTGACATTCTAAAACTATATAAGTCTATGTTTTGCAAATTTTTGAAGTTTGAAACCACTATTCCTTAAAAAAAATCTACAGTCTTCCACGAGTTCCTTTTTGGCCTTAAAAACTGATGTTCCATTTATCTACGATAAATGGCATTATCATGAGGAACTTGAATTACTCTATGTTATTAGAGGAACTGGCAGCCGTTTTATTGGAAATAGTGTTAAGGAATTTTCGCATGGTGACATGGTTTTGGTCGGTTCAAATCTGCCTCATGTTTGGAAAAATGATAAGATTTATTATGAAGATGAAAAAACAACTGCTTCTGCTGTTCTACTACAATTCGCTCCTAATCTTCTAGATCAGTCATTTCTGAACCTGCCCGAAATGACTAAAATTAAAAAAGTACTGGATGATTCTCAAATGGGATTAAAAGTAAATAAGAAAATGGTCGAGATCATCGCGCCTTTGTTGGATAAATTGATTATTGCCAAGGGCCCAAATAGAATCATTATATTATTACAAGTCTTGAATAAAATTGCTTCCAGCGAATATGAATTGCTCTCTAGTCAATGGTTCAATAAAAGCTATCAAGGGAGTAAGGACAAAAGGATAAATAAGGTATATGATTATATCATGAATAATTTTCAAAAAAAGATTTCTTTAAAAGATTTGGCAGAAGTCGCAAATATGAACGAGTCCGCTCTTTGCCGCTACTTTAAATCTTCGACAAAAAAAACAATCACCGAATTCATCAATGAAGTCCGTATTGGCTATGCCTTTAACTTGATGAATACAAAGGATTACAGCATAAGCATGGCATGCTATGAATCCGGATTTAACAACCTCTCTTATTTTTACCGACAATTCAATAAGGTAATGGGATATTCTCCTTCACATTTTTCAAAAAAGATTAAAAAACGGCCTCATAATAAGCGTTAAAAAAAGAATTAAATCACCATAAGAAGAATAAATCCACTTAGTTTTCTTAATTATCAGTTCAGAAGTAAAGTGAATACTTTTAAAACTAGATGTAACCATTTGCCCATAATTTGGTAATGTTGATCTGCCATTGGGTTTTTAACTCTTGCCGTATAATAAAATTGGAATGATGCCGGTAAAAGGTTGATTTAAATGAAAGTTATTTCCATATTCTTTCTAAAGAAAAGTTTTTGCGCTCATCAAGCACAACAATAGTGCGAATTCCATCCTATAATCCATTTCGATTTTAAGTTTTCTTTGACAAAGCTTTTGGATTCAATCACATTTTTCATCTCAAAATTTGCGCAACGCCCTTCTTTTTTAACATTAGGTGCAAGAATAGTTCAAATTTCTGCAAAGAAAATAAAATTTTTCATTGCCCCAATACGATAATTTTGGATTACACAAAAAAACAACGCTTTTTTTGATAATTATACCTAATTAATCGCAAATAGGTATTAATGTATTAAAAATTGAGGCGTATGTGGATATTCTCCTTAATTGCAGAATGTAGAATTCAAGAGGATGCGAGAAAACAAATCACCCGAATACACTTTATCTCAAGATAGGTTTTTTGGAATGATGAATTTTAATAATCAAACAATCTAGTTCAATGAAAACGAATGCTTTAATCATTTTAACTATAGTAGTTGCAATGTTTGTCAACAAAATTCAAGCGCAAGTGCAGGTTACGGGTGAAATTACTGATGTGGACGGAGCACCCATTCCTGGGGCTACAGTCATAGAAAAGGGCACAAACAATGGTGTTGCAGCTGATTTCGATGGAAACTATAGTATCGCGGTATCTAGTTATTCTTCAACTCTCGTCTTTAGCTCTGTGGGATTTGCGCCGAAAGAAGAATTGGTGGGCCAACGCTCAAGGATTAATATTGTACTATTGGAAGACAGTCAGAGACTTGATGAGGTCGTAGTTGTTGGCTATGGAACACAAAAAAAATCTGATGTGACTGGTGCGGTCGCTTCTTTTAGCGCCGCAGATATTGAAGAACAAGGCCCTAAAATCAATGTACTTCAATCGCTTCAAGGTTCACTAGCTGGTTTGAACGTTTCCCAGGTAAGTAATAATGCCTCTCAGGATGACTTTAACATAACCATAAGGGGTGTTAACTCAATAACCGCAAATAATCAACCCTTAATCGTTCTTGATGGTGTTCCTTACTCTGGAGGATTCAACGAAATTGAACAAAGTGATATTCAGTCAATTGAAGTATTGAAAGATGCATCTTCATCTGCTATTTATGGAGCCCGTGGCGCCAACGGGGTTATCTTGATCACAACAAAAAAAGGTAAAACCGGCAAACCTCAAATTACATATAATGGTAGTTATGGAATACAGGAGTTATACAATCTTCCACCCATCATGTCAGGAGAGGAATACTGGGAATTCGCCAACGAGCGTGTTGGCTCGGACCAAGTCAATAGCTTTCCAACATTAGTTGAAAATTTTAATGCGGGTCGGTCAGTGGATTGGGTAGATTTGGTCACACGATCTGGGCAACAACATCGGCATGCATTAAAATTTAGCGGTGGCTCTGATTATGTAAACTATTTTTTGTCCGCTGCCTTGACCGATGTAACCGGGGTAGCAATAGGTGATGACTTTCAGCAGGTTGTTGCGAGGGCCAATATATCAATCAAACCTCTCGAATGGTTGGAAATAGGGACAAATACCCAATATACGTTCCAAGATAATTCTGGGGTTCCACCTGATCTTTCAGGTAACTTCACGGGAGCCTTTTTCGCAAATCCGCTTACTAATGCCTTTGACGAAAATGGAGAGATACAATTAATTCCTTGGCCAGAGGAACCACTTTTCGGCAATCCTTTGGCAAATCAGAATGTCATTGACGATGATATTGATAGAAGGCTCTTTTCCAACAATTACGTTTTGATCAAGCTTCCGTTCATAGATGGACTATCTTACCGTTTGAATACGGGCTACAGCATAGCTACTAGAGCACTTGGGAGATTTTGGGGCTCCAACACAATTGAGGGTTTTAGGAATCAGGGACAGGCAAGAACCTTGAATTCGGAAGAAACCGATGTTCTTCTCGAAAACATAATCGTCTATGACAAAACCTTCGGAAAACATAACCTTAACTTAACAGGGCTCTTGAGTACACAAGAAATTAGAAGGGAAGTGCGAGATGTTTTTTCACAACGTTTTCCCACCGAAGTGTTAACCTACTATCAACATGATGTGGCGGAAGTTATTGTCCCCAACAATACCTTTTCAGAACAAAAATTCGTTTCACAAATGGGGCGGATCAATTATAACTTTGACTCAAGATATCTATTGACAGGTACAATTCGTAGAGATGGTTATTCTGGATTTGGACAGAACAATAAATTTGGAACGTTTTTTTCAGGCGCGCTAGGATGGAATATCCATAACGAAAAGTTTTTGGAAGAAATTGAGAACATCAACCAACTAAAACTAAGGCTCACCTATGGCGAAAATGGGAATCAAGCCATTGATCCTTTCCAAACCGTTTCAAGGTTAAATGAAAGAAATTACCTTGGGGGTAGCGGCAATACCACAGCTCCTGGATATTTTCCGGGTACCTTGGCAACCCCGGGCCTTACTTGGGAAACGTCAAAATCCTTAAATGCAGGAATCGATTTTGCGCTTTTCAAGAACAGAATCAGCGGCTCGTTGGACGTATATACCACGGACACTGAGGACTTGCTTCTGGAAAGGTCGATATCATCCGTACATGGCATCAGCAACGTCACCCAGAATATAGGGAAGACCAGTAATCAAGGAATTGAATTTTTATTGAATACCATCAATATAAACAGTGAAGATTTCTCTTGGTCTACCAACTTCAATATTGCAAGTAACAGGAATGAAATAGTAGATCTATACGGAGATGGTACGGACGATATTAACAACGGTTGGTTTATAGGGGAATCGATTGATGTGAATTTTGATTTTTTATTTGACGGGGTATGGCAAGTTGGAGAGGACAACTCACTACAACCCGACTCGCAACCAGGTGATGTAAAAATAAGGGATGTCAATGGAGATGGGGTCATTGACCCGGATGACAGAACCTTTATTGGGCAAAGGAACCCAAAATACATAGCGGGACTTACGAACAGCTTCAGATATAAAAATTTGTCACTTAGTTTCTCCTTGTTCACCCAACAAGGTGTGACAAGGGTCAATCCGCTGTACGATACGGATATTGTTTTTTTGGATGCGCGATTGAATACGATTATGCTGAATCGCTGGAGCGAGGACAACCCCATAAATTCTTATCCGGCAAACAGGAATGGCACCAATCCGTTCGATGTTCGGTTTTATCAGGATGCCAGTTTTGTCCGGCTGAGAAATATTACACTTGCATATGATTTACCAAAGGATCTACTTGATAAAATGGGTGTGAGCAATCTAAGGATATACGCAAATGCCAACAATCCGTTCACTTTCACGGATTGGGAAGGTCTGGATCCGGAATTGGTAAGCCAAAGGGATGTACCGATAAACAGGACAATAACCCTCGGTATTGATATCACACTATAATCATAACAAAAAATTCA
The DNA here is from genome assembly GCF_965228935.1 of Ulvibacterium sp. Taxonomy (GTDB): domain Bacteria; phylum Bacteroidota; class Bacteroidia; order Flavobacteriales; family Flavobacteriaceae; genus Ulvibacterium. Next base: position 403,495 of record NZ_OZ245846.1, read on the forward strand.
AAATGAAAAATTTATTAAATTATTTCACCTGTACGACTTTGGTTTTCTTTCTTGCCGGTTGCGACAGTGAAGAATATCTTGAAGAAGAACCAAGGGATATTATAACCGCTGATAATCTCTTCGCAAACCCTGAAGGTTTTCAAAATGGATTGAATGCCCTATACGCATCGGCAAGGGACGAACGACAAAGGGACGAACAGGGTTTTTTCTTTGGAACAAGAGGCTGGATTGCCCAAGGTGCAACCGATGACACCTATTCTTCGCGTTTTGGTTCTAGAGGCCTCTACTACGTTGAATTTGGGGGTAATTTGAATGCGACCGTTCAAGGGCTGAACAATGTTTGGCAATGGTTGTATGAAAACATAAATACGGCCAATACGATTATAGGGCGTGCCGAAAACCCTAATATAGAATGGTCCAGTGATGAAGAAAAACAAATTGTTATTGCGGAGGCAAGAATGGTAAGGGCATGGGCCTACAGACACCTAACATATCTATGGGGAGATGTACCCCTTATACTCGAAGAATCTTCAGGGAACAATATTCGAACCGATTTTATCAGGGAACCTGTTGCCAACATTCTTAATGTTATGGAAGCGGATTGGCTATTTGCCGAAGAACATCTTCCGGATATCAACAATGTCGTAGGCCGGCCCGTGAAAGGAGCTGCACAGCACTATTTAGCCGAGCTATATCTTCAAAAAGAAGATTTTATTAGTGCCGAAGAGAAAGCGATGGCCGTGATATCAAATACAAACTACAGTCTTGTTACCCAGAGGTATGGCGTTAGGGCATCGGAGCCAGGAGTGCCATTTATGGATCAATTTTTTAAGGGTAATACGCTTAGAAGTCAAGGCAATACTGAGGTACTATGGGAAATGCCGCACGACAGGGATGCCATTGGAGGCGGGGGTAATGTGATGAGGCGATCTTGGTTGATACGTTACAGTGTACTGGATGATGTGCCAATTTCCCCAGAAAGAGGAAGAGGGACGGACTTCTATGCCGTAACCAAACATGCTTGGGAGCTTTATGAAGAAAATGATGATCGAGGGTCTGAGTTCGCCGTGGTACGCTTTGTTTTGACCACGGCAGGTGACACCATACCTACTACCATCGAGGATAGGCAAGAACCTACTCGAGATCCATTGTGGCCTTCAACAGCTAAATGGCATGATGGAGACCCAACTGATTTAGGACGTAATGAAGGGTATAACGACCAACCCTACCTCAGATTGGGAGAAACTTATTTATTGCTTGCTGAAGCTCAGTTTAGGGGTGGGGATGTAGATAGTGCGACACAAACGTTGAACATTTTGCGTAATAGGTCAAATGCTTCTCCAATCACCGAAGCCGAGGTTAATATTGACTTCATACTAGATGAGCGAACCAGGGAACTTATCACCGAAGAACAGAGGAGATACACTCTGCTCAGATTGGGCAAATGGTTGGAACGCACACGTTTATACAATTCTCAAAGTGGGCCATTGATAACGGAACGCGATCGATTATTGCCCATTCCGCAACCGGTCATCGATGCTAACCTCGATTTAGAGTTTCCTCAAAATCCAGGATACTAGTTTGTTATACTACACTGGAATTCATCTTAAGTTTTGAAATTCGAGTGAGAACCGGTCATTGCTAGCAAGAAGTCACTTTTGGGCTTAGTGCTCAAAGACCCTTAACATTCTTTTACCTTGCAGGATTTAGCTATTCTCAATTAAAAATTATATCTATAATGTACTTTAGAAACATGTCGCTCTTGACCCTTTTTCTTCTTTTTTCAGCCCATTTTTTTGCCCAAACGACCGAAACGATTTTCCTTTCGGGCAAGGATGCGGCAAAGACTGTCGAATGGGATTTTTTTTGTACGGGTGGCAGAAATAGCGGGAAGTGGACGAAAATTCAGGTACCCTCCAATTGGGAGCTCCAAGGTTTCGGGACTTACAACTATGGCCATGACCACAAGAATGGGGATATTAAGTTGGGCGATGAACACGGGCTTTACAAGTATGAGTTCGAAGTGCCCGCTGCCTGGATGGGCAAGACGGTGAACATCGTTTTCGATGGATCTATGACCGATACCCAAGTAAAGATCAACGGCCAATCTGCGGGCGAAACGCACCAGGGCGCCTTTTACCGCTTTAAGTACGATATCTCAAAACTCTTAAAATATGGCGGATCCAATTTGTTAGAGGTCGATGTAGCCAAGCGTTCCTCCAATTCATCTGTAAACCGCGCAGAACGAGAAGCTGATTTCTGGATTTTCGGAGGCATTTTCCGGCCTGTATTTTTAGAGGCCCTGCCGCCTGTGCACATGAAGCGTACGGCAATTGATGCCAAGGCCGATGGTTCGTTCAATGCTCTTATCGTCCCGAACCGGTTTCAGGGCAACTATGCCGTTGAAATCGAATTGTACGATTTGGAAAGAAATAAAATCGGCAAGACCGTGCAGACGACAATGGATAGGGGCGATACCGAAAAAGTGGTTTCCGGAAAATTCGATAACGTAAAAGAGTGGAATCCTGAACGGCCCGCGTTGTACGACATGAAGATTACCCTAAAAAAAAGGAACACCGTTTTGCACGAGGTGGTGGAACGAATTGGTTTCCGAACGGTAGAACTGCGCAAACACGATGGTTTTTATGTCAACGGTGAGAAAGTAGTTTTTAAAGGGGTGAACCGCCATTCGTTCTGGCCGGAGACGGGCCGTGCCCTGAGCGAGGAAAACCATCTTATGGACATCCGCTTGATGAAGGAAATGAATATGAACGCGGTGCGTATGTCACATTACGTGCCGGACAAACGGTTCCTGCAGTTGTGTGACTCGCTGGGGCTTTTTGTACTGGACGAGGTTACCGGTTGGCAAGACGGTTATGATACCATAGTGGGTCCAAAATTAATCAAGGAGACCATCCTAAAGGATGAAAATCACCCCAGTGTTGTCATCTGGGACCATGGTAATGAAGGAGGATGGAACTTTGCCAACGAGAAATGGTTCCATTTTTGGGATATCCAAAAGCGGCCGGTAATTTATCCCTGGCTACTCCGTAATGGAGTGGATGCCTTCCACTATCCGGAGTACGATTACGGGACGGGCCGGTTTACCTCGGGCAGCGTCCCCTTTATGCCGACCGAATTTTTACATGGCCTATACGATGGTGGCCATGGAGCCGGTCTTGAGGATTTTTGGAGAAGCTACGGATCGAGCCCCTTATTGGCCGGGGGCTTTTTATGGGTCTTTTCCGATGAGGCCGTCCTTCGTACGGATAAACCTGGAAAGGTGTTCGATGGTGACGGCAACCATGCCCCAGATGGCATCCTGGGGCCTCATCGTGAAAAGGAAGGCAGTTTCTATACCATCAAGGAAATTTGGTCACCAGTACAGATAAAACCGGTGATAATCAATAGAGATTGGAATGGCAAGCTCTTTTTGGAGAACAAATTCATCTACACCAACCTCAGGGACTGTAGTTTTAGCTGGAAAGCGGTCAGGACCGAGATCGGGAATCCCAAAGAGACCGAAGTGGCAAGCGGCACCGTTGAAAGTCCAGCAGCTGGACCCGGTGAAACCGTACAAGTGCAAATAACGCCAAAAAATTCCTTGCAGGAAGCTGATATTTTTCGGTTTACGGCCAAGGATCACTATGGCAATGAACTGTATACGTGGAGTTGGCCGATTGTTCGGCCCGATGAAAAAGCGGCAGAGCTTCAGCCGGAAAATCCCAAGGGACCGGCCATTGAAGTAATGAAGGACGATACACAAATATCGGTAAAAGTGCGTAATCTGGAAATTACGTTCAACACGGCCGATGGTACTATTGCCAAAATAAAAAATGGAAAGGGGCTACTTTCGTTTTCCGGTGGCCCGGTCCCGGTAGGCATCGATTCTAAAGTGGAGGACGTTATCTGGAGAAAGGACAAGAATGGAGATTTTCAAATTGAAATTCTATATTCCGCATATCCGACAAAAATAACTTGGACGCTTAAGAAAAATGGGATGTTGGGGCTACGGGCCGATGCGATAAGCCAGAACATTTGGGATTTGGACTATCTGGGGATTTCATTCGATTATCCTGAGGAAAAAGTGAAGGGAATAACATGGATGGGCCAAGGGCCGTACCGTGTTTGGAAAAACCGCCCAAAAGGTGCAAACCTAGGGATATGGCGGAAGGCCTATAACAATACCGTGACCGGCGAGAGTTTCAATAATCTGATCTATCCGGAATTCAAAGGGTACCACGGCCAGTTGTATTGGGCCACATTGGAAACGGAAGAATCTGATTTTACGGTAATTTCGGAAACGCCAAAGTTGTTCTTTCGGCTTTTCACGCCCGAGGAACCCCAACATGTCAAGGGCGGGACACATCCTCCTTTTCCCGAGGGTGACCTATCGTTTTTGTATGAAATACCGGCCATAGGCACTAAATTCAAAAAGCCCAAAAATTTGGGGCCACAAAGCCAAAAAAACGTTTACAGGGGACACCAGGGCGACGACAAAAACCCGATAATACTATGGTTCGATTTTAGATGAAAGTATGTATGTCAAGTACTTCAAATTTGTCGTATTGTTATATGTAGAATATGAAAACCAACGATTCAGTATATTTGATGGTAAGTAGTTAGTTTTGAGTTAGTTATTAGGGTACTTGACTTCTTAATATGGAATTCAGTGCCCTTTTTAAAGAACAGCAAAATGAAATCAAATAATTATTTTAAAATAGCTTGTACGCGTTTTCCTTATTGTCATTTTAACAAATGGTATCAATTATAGATGTTTAACAATTTAGACAACAAATATGGCACCTATATTGGGATGATTAAAAGCCACTATTTTCCATAGTGGTAGATTTAGATAAAGTTTTCGTTTCCAAAGAAAACTTGTTCGAACATTGTACTTCATATTTCGCGATTTATCGTCAATAGGCCGAGCCAAATAATAGTAATTGGTAAAGAATCGATAACAAGTATATGGAATACGTTTTTTTCATTTAAAAATCAAGGTGAGGGTTTTTTTAAATAGAATAACCATAAGGAAGGAAAATGTACTTAAAAAAGATAATTTGAATGTCTGTTAGTTTGATTCTATCATTCACACAGTTGATCTACTCCGACCCAAGAGGAGTGAAAAAATATACATTGAACGAGGTTTTTTGAGTGGAACGAATGTAAAGCAGAAAGGAGGCGCAGGACTATGGTAACTTTGGGAAGGGAATACAAAAGTTATGTTCTTGTCTTCGAGCAGGTCTTAAAAACTGAAAACGATGAGGCATTGGGTAGATTTTGCAAAACGAACCTTTTGGACTACTCTTTTTTTGTAAAACTCAATAATGCATAAATCATATCCATGTGCAGATATTGTTCCCCACCTTTTCCTTTTGTAAAAAAGTACTCATTCCCTTTAAAAGACCATCTAGCTTCCCCCAAATAAGACAGTGTATCGATTGTAGCGCTCTCATTTTCTATAAGTAGGTGATTGTCCGCATTTTCAATCCTAACTTGCCAATTTCCTTCATATGTTCCCTGGAGTATCGACAAATCCCCCTCATAGGCCGTTTTATCAAGGGTAACCGGAATCAGTTCATCCAACAAGGCGTCTGCTATGGCGAACCAGTTTTCCCGTCGATAGGAGTTCTCCAATGTTACGAGGGAAATCTTTTTTTCTGGAAAGTACATAAGTTCGGCCAATATACCACTCCCCGACCCTCCATGGGCAATGACTTCACGGCCATTCTTCCTATACCGCTGTAACCCCTTGGCATAACTTAGTTTTACGCCATTTTCCAACTGTCCCGGTTTTATCAGCTCGGCATAGGAAACCTTGTTCAAGACAGCATTTCCATCGTGAAGCGCCTTGTTCCATTTTAACAGGTCTTCAATTGTAGAACACAATGCTCCGGCCGAATAGGTCCAATAATAGTAGGGTTCCTCTGCCCTGTACTTTCCACCGTCCACAAAGTTGTAGCCGTGTGCCCTAAACTTTCGGATGGCAGTCCTATCGCAAAAAAATGTATTGTCCATTCCGGATTTTGACAATATATGTTCTGTTGTATACTCTTCATAGGTCTGTCCTGTCAACTTTTCAATGATAAGCCCAAGGATAACATACCCTGTATTACTATAGAGCATCACGGTGCCCGGTTCAAAGTCGAAAGGTTCCTTTTCGACAAGCCTTACCATGGTATCCCGGATGATTTCCCGCATTAACAGGGGCCTGAACCCCGGTAAGTTATTATGACCTCGAATACCGGAAGTATGGTTCAACAATTGACGAATTGTGGGGTCGTACTCCTTGTGCTCGAACTGGATATATTCACTGATATTCTCATCAAGGTCCAGTATTCCTTTTTCTGCCAACTGCATTATGCCCACTGCGGTGAATTGTTTGGTTATGGAACCTATTTGAAAGGACGCGTTTGCCGGTAGCGGAATCTCGTATTCAAGATCGGCAAACCCGTAAGCCTTTGAAAAGATGATGGAGTCCTCCCTCATTACACCAATTGCCATCCCCGCTATGCTCAAGCTATCAATATATGGTTTGATGATGCTATCAACGGTTTTTTCAATTTGGCCATAGTCGGCCTGTGGGGTATAGGGGGAGCAACTGCCAGTCATCAGCAGTAATTGTACAACACATACCGAAAAAAGAAACCTTTGAATTTTCATGCTAAGGGTTTTGTAAAGCGATTGATTGCTGTTTTCGACAAAGTTGGAAGTATTCCAAACGAAAAAATAGAACGGATTTAGCCTGAACTGAAATAATCGGATTCAAAGGTTTTCGAATTTTTTGGGTAAATATCCGGTTACGTTTTTAAAGGTACGGATGAAGTGGCTTTGATCGGAAAAACCACAAATAAAAGCTATTTCGGTAAGGGACAACTTCGAATTCTTGATGAGTCCAAGACTTTTTGAGATTTTGAGCTTTCGTTTATATTCTCCCAAAGTGCACTCCAAATACTTTGCGGAGTATTTTGAAATTGTAACGGGATGTACCTGGGTCAAAATGGACAATTCGTCCAGGGATAAGTGCTCGTTCCAACGATCATGCAAGATTTCCAAAAGACATTTGAACCAACTCGGTCTTTTTTTATCGTTGGCGCTGGTAGGAGCGGTAATTAAGTCGAGTAGGGATAATTCAATGGACAATTGGGTAGAATTGTCCGATATCGCCAACTCCTTAAATATTTTCAGTATAGTAAATTTGGCTTCGAAATTAGCGTTTATGGACTTTTCAACCTCGAATTCTGAAATATCTTGATCACTTAAAAATTGTGGTTCGAACTCGATATTTATGTTCTTCGACTTTCTTTTTGTGATGAATTGATGTGGCTCGCCCGTGTTACAAAAGAGTACATCTCCCGGAAGCCTTTGAAAATCCTTTTTTAGTCTTCTTTCAATATGCCCCCCTTCAAGTAGAAGACTTATATGGGGATTCTCATGACAATGAAATACGTCATTTTTGTAAAGGGTATCATAATGGGTCAATCCAATTGTAAAACCTGGGAAACAATTTAGCTCGGATATTGTGCCTGAATATTGGTTCTTGCCCAGTAATTGCATTTAGCAGTTTAATGAAGGACTTCTGAAAAAACGAAAGGTTACAAAGCACACAGGCTTTGTGTTAAGAACGGTAATTTTAATAAGGCTTGGAAGGAGGCGAAGTTGTCTCATAAAAAGGCGGTTTTACAGACGTTTGTTTCACGTATATACCTTTCTGCAGTCAAATAACTGCATTTTCATATATTTGCAGTCAAATAACTGCGCAATGAGGTTAAGACGGGATGTATTCCAGGCCATAGCAGACCCAACCAGAAGAGCAATCATATCACTTGTTGCCTTACAAGCAATGACCCCTGGCGCCATTGCCGAAGAATTTGACTTTTCTAGGCAGACCATTTCAAAGCACATTCAGATACTTACAGAATGTGAGATACTTAAGCAGGAACAAACTGGTAGGGAAATCTATTATCACTTGAATCCCGAAAAATTGAAAGCCATTGCAGACTTTATTGAACCTTATCGCAAAATGTGGGATATACGTTTTGACAAACTGGAGGCTATTATGAAAGACCAACCAAAAAGGACATAGTATGGAGCAAAAAACAAAAGTAACAGCTGAAGAGGGCAAACAAGAAATACAAATTTCCAGAGTGTTTGAATTGCCATTGGAATCCCTCTTCAAAGCATATGTTGACCCTGAAATTGTAGAACTATGGATGGGTACCAAAGTGATAAAACTGGAGTGCAAAACACATGGCAGCTATCAATTTGAAACTACAGACCCAAAAGGCAACAAGCATGGATTTAACGGGACCATCCATGAATTTGAGCCCAATCAAAGAATCACCCGCACTTTTGAAATGGAAAACACAACATTTCCCGTGCAATTGGAGTTTCTCGAATTTCAAGACATCAACGAAAACAATAGTAAGCTTGAAATGCTTATAGTCTTTAAATCTGTTTCCGATAGGGACAACCTGTTAAAACTTCCGTTTGCTTTTGGACTGAATAGGGCACATAACAAACTCGAAGAGGTTCTTTCCAACTAAAACTATTTCACATGAAAAAAAGGAATAAAATAATATACTGGATAGCCACTCTCTGGCTCTCGTTGGGAATGGTCTCCACCGGAATCGTTCAATTGTTGCCCTTGGATGAAGAGGCTGAAAAAATGACCCAACTTGGTTACCCCTTGTACTTCCTTACAATAATTGGTATTTGGAAACTATTGGGTGTTGTTGCCGTATTGGTGCCAAAAATTCCCTTGGTAAAAGAATGGGCTTATGCTGGTTTTGCCTTTCTGATGTCCGGGGCCATCTTTTCCCATCTGGCCGCGAACGATGGATTGATAGAATACATTGGGCCGACATTACTTCTACTTCTTACAGTGGTTTCCTGGCACTTCAGACCAGAAAGTCGAAAGCTTATATCCAATACAAATAACTAAGTCTATGAACCCAAAGGTTGACAATTATTTAGAACAGGGTTGTATGCGTTGCAAGCTGGGCGGAACTCACGACTGTAAGGTCCATGCCTGGACAGCCGAACTAGAAAAACTACGGGAGATTGTCTTGGACTGTGGACTAACTGAGGAGCTAAAGTGGGGTGTACCCTGCTACACTTTTAACGATGGCAATGTACTAATGGTAAGTGCACTTAAGAACTACAGTGCGATAAGCTTTTTTAAAGGTGTACTGCTCAAAGATCCGGACAACATTCTTGAAAAGCCAGGGCCGAACAGTCAGTCCGCTCGATTGATCAAGTTTACTAATGTGAATGAAATCCCCGAACTAGAACCTACATTGAACAGGTACATTTATGAAGCCATCGAGGTGGAGAAGGCAGGCCTTAAAGTAAATTTCAAAAAAAATCCTGAGCCGATACCTGAAGAACTAGAACGGAAGTTTGAAGAAGACCCCGTATTAAAATCCGCATTCGAATCGCTGACCCCCGGAAGGCAAAGAGGATACATTATTTATTTCTCACAACCAAAACAATCCGAGACTCGAGAATCAAGAATCGAAAAATGTGCTGGAAAAATTTTAAATGGTGAAGGCCTTCATGATAAATATAGCGGCAGAAGAAAATGAACTAAGCAGTTTGAATTATGCTATACTTCTTCTGATACTGCAAAGGTGACATACTGGTTACTTTTCGAAACACATCCCGAAACGCCTTGGCATCGTTATAGCCTACTTCGTACATCACTTCATTGACTGTTTTCCTGCCTTTTTCCAATTCCTTTTTTGCGGCTTCGATTTTCACCCGTTGCAAATATTCCAATACGGTATTGGAAGTGGCATTTTTGAAACGACGCTCAAAAGTCCTGCGGCTCAGAGCCATGTCTTCACAAAGGTCATTGACCGAAATCTTATTCTGATAGTTCTTTTCGATATACTCCTGAGCTTTGAGTACCATATCGTCCTTATGGTTCTTTTGGCCCGAGAACACCATAAAAGGGGACTGACTACTTCGCTCAATATCGATCATAAATCCTTTGGCCGCCATTACAGCCGTTTCCCTGCCCGCATACTTTTCAATCAAGTAAATAACCAAATTGGTAAACGCATAGGCGCCACCACTCGTATAAATGCCATCGGCATCAGTGACTATCCGCTCATCCGTTAAAATAGCTTTTGGGAAGTTTTCTTTAAAAACGTTGGCGAACTGCCAGTGGGTCGAACAGGGTTTTCCATCCAACAATCCCGTAGCTGCCAAAAAGAATGACGATACGCATAGGCTTACTACTTCTGCGCCTTCTTTATAGTGCCCGACAATCCAGGGCATGAAATCCTTATTTCTTTTCACGACCGTTTCAAAATCATCGTGGATGGCGGGTATGATGATAAGATCGGTCTTGGTGACATCCTTGATGCTGACCTCTGGTTTTGTGGCAAAAAGTCCACCGCTGGCATCTGCTTCTCTGTCCAATCCCACCAACTGGATTTGAAACAGGGGGTCTCGACCGGTTTCCTTATAAAACTCGTTGACCCAAGTGAGCATTTGATGGGTTCCTGCAACATTGACCACACTTACATGTCCCTTGGGTATGAGTATTGATATATGCTTCATTGCCGGATTTTGCTATTCAAATATAACGGAAATGGATGTCGCAATCAACCCGTCAAATTGACGGAATCATAATATTAATATCACATTTCAACCATGTATCTTTACAGGAACTCATTGAACAACAAACCAATAGAAAATGAAAACAACTCGTACCGAGCCCTGTCGAAGTATCTGGTTGAACCTGCCCGTTAACGACCTTCAAAGATCCAAGCAGTTTTTCAGGGACATCGGTTTTCATGAAAATCCGATGCATAAAAATGCGGAACACTTGGGAAGCTTTTTGATTGGGGAAAATGACTTTGTCCTGATGCTCTTCCCAAAGGAACAGATGAGCCAATGGCTTAAAAATAAAGTAACCGATACCAGCGAAAGCAACGAAATGCTCATCAATATTGATGCACAGAGCATAGAAGAAGTGGATGATTTCGCCGAGACGGTCAAAAAAGCGGGAGGTACCATTTATCAAAACCCTCAAGAGGTGGACGGTTGGATGTACCTATTCAGTTTTGGCGACCTGGATGGACATTGTTGGAATATGTTATACATGGATACGGATAAAATGCCCCAATCTCAAACCAAATGATGTGTTGGAAGAATTAAAAAATAGCCTATGGCAACAGTTTGGAGCCAGTATCGATATGTTGATAAATGCAATCGAAGCCTGTCCTGAAACCCTGTACCGAAACAACAAGCGATTTTTCTATACGGCCTATCATGTCGCCGTTTTTCTGGATTATTACCTGACCGTTCCCCCAACAGATTTTGAGCCGCAACTGCCTTTTACCATCACGGAAAAGGAAAAAATACCCGAAGAAGCTTTGGATGATGTGCTCCCCGATGAACATTATTCCAAAGAACAGTTTTTGGAATACGTCAAATCAAGTAAGAAGAAATGCCAGAGTGTAGTTATGAGTATTGAAGAAAAAGGCAATCCACGTTTTGTTGAGGATGTAGAAGTTGGCAAAATGGATTATTCCCTTATCGAAATATTGCTTTATAACCTACGGCATGTTCAGCACCATGCTGCGCAACTGAATACAATATTAAGAAATGAAGGATATGAACCCTCAAAATGGGTGGCAAGAGTAAATTAATACAACAATCAAAAACCATTGGACATGAAAGTAAATCCCTATCTCAATTTTGACGGCAATGCAGAGGGGGCATTCCTTTTTTATAAATCCGTTTTCGGTGGAGAGTTCACCTCCCATATGAAAATGAGTGATGCGCCCGATACTGACAAGCTGCCGGAAAATGAGAAAAACCGAACGATGCATATCTCTTTGCCCATCGGCAAAGATACCATCTTGATGGCTTCTGACATTTTGCCCTCTGTAGGTCACAAACTGAACGTGGGAAACAATAGTTATATTTCCCTTCACCCCGAATCCAAAGAAGAAGCGGATAGGCTCTTCAATGGGCTTTCCGAAGGTGGTGAAATCGAAATGCCTATGGAAGACCAGTTCTGGGGAGACTATTTTGGTTGTTTTACCGATAGGTTCGGGGTAATGTGGATGGTGAATTTTAACCCAGAATTTTGACAGCTTATGACAACAGATTTTAAACCGGATGGGTACAATAGCGTTTCCACGTATTTTATCATTAAAGACCCTCAACGACTTATCGACTTGTTGAAAACAGTGTTTGACGGAGAGTTGTTAAGATGCTTTAAGGATTACGGCGGAAGCGTAGGGGCCATTGGCACTCAAATTAAAGTCTAACTTAATCAATTCATCATGAAAAAATTAACCTATTCAACTATTATCAATAAACCTAGGGACTTTGTGTTCGATAAATTAACCGATAAATCGATATATCCCCAATGGGCAAAAGCTTGGGGAGATGGCATGACCTATGAGGGAAAATGGAAAAAAGGTGGATATATGTCTTATTTTGACCATAGCCAGGGTGGAACAAAAGTCATATTTGAAGATTTAAAACCCAATGAATACATAAGAGCCAGACACATTGCCATGGTAAATCCAGATAATGTTGAAGTTGAACTAACGGACGATATGATGAAAAAATGGATTGGTTCTTTGGAAGAGTATTATTTCAAGGAAGAGGGCAGCGATATAACAAAATTTGAGATTGTAATGACCGTAGACGAAGCTTTCCGAGAAATGTTCGATAATGCTTGGCCGAAGGCTTTGGACTATTTTAAAGAAGTATGTGAATCCAATTGATGAAATATGAATCAATTTGCCAACGTGGAATCTTACATCAACGGTTTTGATGGGAAAGCCAAAGAATACCTGCAGAAAATTCGCTCGATAATTTTTGGAACTGTTCCTGATAGCGAAGAACTCATTAACTACAACATTGCCGCATTTACCTTAACCAAAGGTGGAAAAAGGGAGGAACTTGTAGATTACAAAAAGGCGAAAGGTTCAGTATAGTTTCCTCTTCCAAAGCCATTACCTGAAAATTTAATCAGGAAAATGGTCGAGTCTCTTAAAAATCTGATCGATAGTGAATAAAAAGTATTTAACAAAATGACCAAAATCAATATACAAGCCGATTGCGGTAATTCGCCAAGTAAAGAATTCTTAAAAGAGCTGAATATCGCTTTTGCCAAAGGCAATGCTGATTTCATTGTTGAACATGCGAGTGACGATATCGTTTGGACTATTTATGGCGACAAAAAAATTGAGGGTAAGGAAGCATTTAGCAAGGAAGTCCACATGATGAAACAATATTCGGCAGATGAGATGACCCTGCACAGTGTCATCACTCATGGAAGGGAGGCTGCAGCCAATGGTGAAATGCGTATGGGTGACAAGACCTATGCCTTTTGCGATATCTATAAATTCACAAATACGACAAGTATGGTCCTTAAGGAAATGCAATCCTATGTCATCAAACTTTAACTTGTTACTGTGGCGAGGACAACCTTTAAAAATGAATTATGAACCCAGTAGTACACTTCGAGTTTCCATATAAGGACGGAGATAGAATATCCACATTTTACAAGACCGTTTTTGGATGGGAATTAACCCCTTTAGAAAAGGAATTTGGCAGCTATATTTTGGCTACCACCGCAGAGACCGATGCCAAACCAGGTACACCTGCTGGCACAATCAATGGTGGATTCTTTCCTATAAAACCTGACTGGCCTGGGCAGTATCCCTCAGTGGTGATTGGTGTTGGTGACATTGAGGAATCAATGAGGACCATAAATCAACATGGTGGAGAGGTTTTGGGCGAACCTTATAACATTCCAAATTTTGGTCTGTACGTCGCATTCTATGATACTGAAGGCAATAGAAACAGCATTATTCAACCAATCGGAAAGTAAGCTAAATCCAAGCTCGGAAATATGAAAACAATTTTTGATGAAACGGCAAGAAAAGAGTTGATCGACAGGATTGAAAAATTAGGCGTACGTAATGAGGCCCGGTGGGGTGAAATGAATGTTTCCCAAATGCTAAAGCATTGCACACTTTATGATGCATGGATGTTAGGCAAAAACAACCCAAGGTACAAACAAACTTTTTTGGGAAGGCTATTTGGCAAAAGAGCTTTAAAAGATATGATAGGAAATGAAAAACCACTGAAACATCATATTCCTACACTTGATTTTCTAAAAAAAACCGATACAGATGAAAATATTACAGCCCAAAAAGAGAAATGGATAGAGCTTATTAAAGAATTTGAGCACTTTTCAAACCCCAATTTCATCCATACCTTCTGTGGAAAAATGACAAAGGAACAAATCGGGCGCTTGAATTACAAACATACAGACCACCATTTGAGACAGTTTGGAGTTTGAACAATAGAACAATTTTCTGGAATTGGATGGTTTTCCGATATGGTCTCATCAACGCGGCATGTGGCGGGACAGCAAAAGATTTAGGTGTCGAGATATTTTTTTTCCATGTCCCGCAGCTTCAAAATATGGCCTATGCCGAACAAAAGAAGCAGGGTCGCCAAAATGAAAATCGGTGTAACAGGAGCATCGGCTCCGAACCCCGGAATACCCTTCGGGCCATCAAATAGGCCGTACAAGACAAAACTCAAGGCAATGGCAAGGGCAATGGTGCAAAATAGGGATGTCCTGAAAGGACGCTTACGGGATTTCTCCGTTTTTTTTGTTGTTCTGACCTTATCCATTAACCCGTCAAGAAAACCTTCGGAAGTGCCTATAAGGCTTCCTTGCACTAGTTCTTTTACAGTTTCCTCTTTCATAACAATTGATTCATTTCGTCCCCCAGCATCCGTTTTAGATGGAAATATAGGTTATCCCTGCCCCTGTGCAGGTCCACCTTGATCTTTGAGGTACCAAAACCGGTAATCTCGGCCATCTCGTCAATGCTCAGCTCACAGAGGTAGAACAGTCTCAACGCCAGGGATTCGTCCGGTCTCAATCTTTGCAGGGCAAGCAGGATGTATTTTTTCCGCTCCTCCCCGGTAATCGACCGGATTGCTTCCGGACTACGGACCAGGTCATGCTCGACGGAACGGATGTCCATAGCATCCTTTTGTTTTTTTAGAGCGTTATAACATGTATTGACAACTATACGGTACAGCCAAGTGGCGAACGACGATTTGAACTCAAAGCTATGTATTTTTTGGAATACCTTGATAAAGGCATCCTGCAAAGCATCCTCCGCTTTTTCTCCATCCTTTAAAATGGAGCATGCCAAAGAGAGGGACACGTCCTTGTGCTTCTCCGCCAATTCTCTAAACGCTTCGGTATCCCCTTCATTGATCCTCTGGACCAGATCATAATCCTGACTTGCGGATCTATTGCCCAAGCCTCTTTCCAATAAAATGTGCGGCTATCAGTCCCATGGCACCAAAAATCAGGATGGTGCCCCAAATCAGCAGGTCCATGGTGTCCTCTTCCAGATCCATGTACGTAAAGATCGATGATGCCAATAATCCAAGGCCAATCCCCGATACGATACAGCCCATGTCCAAATATTTTGGACCGTAATCTTTCCTTTCAAAGGTCAACCCCTTTTCTATCATGGCCTTTTTTACCAGATAGGTATATCGGGCTACTATAAGGACAATGAGCACCGCACCGATGACGATGACCAATCCTCCCAAGGTTTCGTTCAAATGTTCCATAATTCCAGTTTAAAATTGTTCCTCTATCAGCTCCTCCAATTGCAGTAAAAAGGGATGAAGATTGTCCGAATTTACAAAAAGGACAAAACCATATTTCTGTTCGGGGACGAACATGGCATAGGACTGAAAATCATGGTTGTTCCCCGTATGGAGATGCATGAGCCCGTGTGGGGTGGGCTTCTGGGCTAGTCCAAGCCCCCAGCCTGTCTGGCCGTTCTCCATAAAGAGCTCGTTGTCCGGGCCAAAATGATTCTGTTCTTTCAACATTTCGTCCACAAGTTCCTGTTTCAGGTTATTGGGCCGCATCATCTCCATCAAAAAATGGGCATAATCCAGTGCCTCGGAATGCAGACTGTACCCGGAACCTACTTTTTGGTTCCTGTGGATTTTTAAAGTCACAGCTCCTTTCTGATGGCCCTTGGCCTTGTACCGTTCAAGGGTATCGTTCCAGGTATAGAAACTTCTTTCCATACCAATGGGCCAAGCTACCTTCTTCAAAAACAGCGTATCCAGACCAGAGCCCCAACCAATACCAAGTTTGGTGCCCAAGGCCGCCGCAAGGTGCTGATAGGCCTCCCCGGAATAGGAGAATCCGGTCCCCGGGACAAAAGCTATATGTATGGGCCGACCTTCCGCCCAATTCGGAATCCCGGTACCATGCGAAAGCACCATGCGGGGTGTAATGGTCTTGTAATGCTCCATGGAGATACTGTCTATGGCCTCGGAAAAGACCTCGGGAGTCACCGCCGATTCGAGATAGGGGAAGATGGGCTCGTCCAGGTCTAGGTCTCCTTGTTCCACCATTTTCATTACGAAATATGCGAAGACTGGTTTTGAAAGGGAGGCGGCCTCAAAAATCGTCTGTTCGGTCACGGGTTCTCCGGTTTCTACATTCTCCACGCCAAAGGTATCGTGGTAGACAACTTTTGCATCGTTGACTATGGCTATAGAAACTCCGGGGATTCCAATGGAATCCATTAAATGTGCAATTCGGTTTTCCAATTGCGAGACCTTGACGGGCCTGCCACTTAAAGTCCTGACAAATCCTTTCCGGTATTGTCCGGAGCAGGATGACATTGAATGGAACAGTATCGCGGAAAACAATACCGTCCATATCTTTTTTTTTAGTTTTTTCATCTTATTCGGATTTCATGTGACCTAATAATCTTGTTACGCTGTATTGATTGGACAAGGCGGACTTGGAATAGGTTACAAAATAATGGTATGCGATGGGAAACAATGTGGGAAGAAGGTCTCCAGACAGTGTTCTTTTAAACCAACATTATAAGGGAATCCTTCTTCTTTTTCGATTTGTCTCATTAACGCGCCGTTTTACAGGATACCTAGCATCCGCCAGAAACTACTTCATGTTGGTTATTATGGAGAAGACATTAGGAACTTTGAGCCTAAGGGCACTTCATCCTAGAAAAAAATAGTAGGGTTATTCGCATTATAGTTGTTACATATAGTAATAACCAAATCTTACAATTATTATAAAACTTACTAAGTTTTTCTTTTTGATCATCACTGTTATTGCCTCGACTACCTTTGTTGGCTGTAGCAATGACGATGACGATACCATGGTCCAGGTAAGGGTCAACGGTGTGGTCTTCGATAACGGTGACGATTTCAATGGGGATGTCGATGGTGACTTCACTGGAAATGGCGGAAGTGCCACCCGGACATTCGTATGGTTGAACAATCTCACAACAGCAGATTACAACGCCGATATTACGGCAACTTCCAACGGCACCTTCAACATAGTGGTATTGGATGCTGATGGCACTACTGTTTTAAACAGGTCTTTGGATGGGGCGGTTGAGCCGGATTCCTTTTCTGGGATGACGGATGCAGGAGCCTCTGGCGTTTGGTCAGTGACAATCACTGTGAACTCTTTCAATGGTGATGGAAGTTTCTCTTTGAGTGAGGGGAACTAAATCCCAAAAACAGAATATAAGATAAAAAGCCACTCATGTCAGTGGCTTTTTTGTTGATGGATGCACCGGTTATTTAAACAAGTGGTTTCTAAGATCTGTGGATGCATGATCGAACATAGACTTGTTTGTCGGCAGTTCGGCCAAGAAGTTCAATAACCCAAAATCATGAATCATTCCATTGTAGCGCACTATGGTCACAGGTACACCCGCTTCATCAAGTTTTCTCCGATAGTCTTCCGCTTCGTCCCTCAGGATATCGTTCTCAGCGACCTGGATCAAGGTCGGGGGTAGGCCCGCCAACTGTTCCACAGACGCTTGAAGTGGAGAGATATAAATGGATTTCCTTTCTTCTGGATCTGTCGTGTATTGATCCCACATCCATTTCATGATTGAAGTGGTCAGGAACCTGTCCTCGGCATATGTTTCATATGACTTTTGGGAAAATGAAGCATCCGTTACGGGCCAAAGAAGTAACTGGAACTTGATGTTTGGCCCTCCTTGTTCTTTCGCCCTAATGGCAGTTACCGTTGCCATATTGCCCCCTACGCTGTTTCCGACCAAGGCCAATCTCGATCCATCAACATTGATCTGTTTCCCATTTTCGGCGACCCATTTGGTGGTGGCATAGATTTCGTTGATTGCAACAGGGTACCGGGCCTCCGGGGATGGCGTATAGTTAACAAATACCGCCGAAGCACCAGATCTCACAACCAGGTCGCGAACCATTCTCTTGTGCGTGGGATAATCTCCCAAGATCCACCCGCCACCATGAACGAAGATGAATACCGGAAGTTCCTCTTTCACCCTCTGGGCGAACAATGTTCAATCTGATCTTGTATCCATCCGCTTCAATGGTTTTTTCTGATTCGTAAATACCTGAAAAATCAACATCCGCAGCGGCCTGTGCCCCAATTAAGACTTGCCGGGCATCTTCTTTTGAAAGTGTCTCCAGAGCAGGTCCACCTGAAGTATTGAGAGCTTTTAAAAACTCTTTAGTTCCATAATCAATGTGCGGGTCTGTCAAGTAGTCCTGTACTTGACCCTTTACCGGATTGCTTATCGCAATCAGTATTAAAAGTTTAATTAAAGTTTTCATCATTTTAATGTTTTATTATTTCGCGGCTATTGCCTCCAGTTCCACCACTGTGGTTTCAAACAGTTTGTTGACTTCCACTACGGTTATTGCGGTTCTGATATTGTTTAAAGTGATCCACTCCTGAATGGTACCAAAGTTCTGGCCCAATTCATCAAAGGACGTGGTATACAAAGTAATCCGGGTAATATCCGTGTTTTTGTATCCGGCCTCGCTCAAAACCTCTTCAAGGTTGGCAATGGTTAAAAGCAACTGACTCTTAAAATCAGCGGTACTCGAGATGCCAATGGCATCGATTGCGGTCTGACCTGAAATGTATAAGGTGCTTTCAGGGTTCTTTACTTCAATGGCCTGAACGTAATGACGCTCATCTTGCCAGGTCCAGGGATTGATTTCTTTTCTTTCCATGTTTTTCTTGGTTTTTTCTTGAGAATGAAGACTTGCTATGGTCAACAAGGTCATCACTAAAATTGCAATTCGTTCTATCTCAATTGTTATTAAAAATTTATGGTACAAAGTTGAAAAACGGACAAAAGCCAAACCTGTGAGTGAAATCACAGAAATGGCCATTCAGTTGTGATGTGAGTCACAAAAACTCTAATCAGGAGTAAAGTCGGCTTAGCGTTTCTCTTGAAACACCTAAATAAGCGGCTATTTGGGTTTTGGATATTCTTTGTCCAAGGGAAGGGTATTCCTTTAAGAACTGCTCATACCTTTCTTTTGGACTTTTGGTGAGCAAGGAAAGTATTCGACGTTGCGAACTGACAAACCCCCCATTTGATTTTTGGAGCCAAAACAACCTCATTTTTGGAAGTTCCTCACTTAGTATTGAATAACCCTCAAGAGAGAGGCAGCATACATGGGTACCCTCTAGGCACTTGAGTGAGAAGGTTGCCTTGGATTGGGTAAAAAAAGCATTGAAGTCACTCTCCCACCAGTTCTCCATGGCAAAGGAAACAATATGCTCATTCGCACTCTCATCATGATATACAAGCTTCACCAGTCCAGAAACAATGAAATATGCGTATTTGATCAAATCACCATTTTGAAAAATGAAATCACCCTTTTCGAATTCCCCCATTTTGAACTGCGTAAGCACAAAAGCGAACTCTTGGTCCGTCAAATCAATGATTTCTTCTAAATGGCTCCTAAGTGTCTCGTGCATCTAACTTTTTTCAGAAAAAGGTGAAAGTCATAAAAGGCTACTCATTACAAAAAAGAAGATCAACTTCTATTTAAAGCTCATTTTGACGGGTCATAACCTCCTGGTTTGCCTGCTTTCTGAAATTACCTTTTAAAAAGGAATATTGCAAATGATAGGATTCATATCTCGAATTGCCCTTTTGTAAACTAAAGTTAAAATCCACTTATTTGTGCAAAGTAAAAAGTCACGGGAGATTGCGTCCTATCTTGGCTTAATCTCAATTTTTTTCAAAGTCCCTTAAAACCACCATTTTTGAATTTGTACCGCTTCAAGATGTGTCTTAATAACTCGCCTCTCTATGGTTTTTCTGCCTCTATCAAATCAAGTTGATTAATTAGTTTATTTTTATTGTCCTGCAAGATATGTGATTATCAATTGTATGTGCTTGTTAAAGCAGATCGAAATGAATACGAAACCACTTATAGAGTACTTCCAAAAACTTCTTCCATTAGATGAAGAAGAAATAGCCGCTGTTGATAGGTTTTTCAAATTAAGAAGAGTTAAGAGAAGACAATTTATCCTTCAAGAAGGAGATGTAAGTAGGGTTAATACCTTTGTAGTTGAAGGCTGTTTCCGAATGTATATGGTTGACGAAAATGGCAAAGAACATAATCTTCAGTTTGCGATAGAGGATTGGTGGATTGGAGACATTGAAAGCTTTCATAGTGAAGAACCAACCCGACTCTATATCGAGGCCATGGAGTATTCGGTAATTCTGCAAATAGCCAAACAACAGCAACTAAGACTTTTTGTTGAATTCCCAAAATTCAACCGAATCTTCAGGGTACTGACAGAGAATGCTCTTGTGAGCGCCCAAAGAAGAATTCTACACAATATTAGTTCTACGGCAGAAGAACGATATCTTGATTTTGTAGAACGATATCCGCATTTTTTCCATCGAATTTCCAATGTTCAGATTGCCTCTTACCTTGGCATGACACCTGAATTCCTAAGTACCATTCGAAAGAAACTGGCAAAATCTTAAAATACCTTAAGGTGATTTCTTAAACTGCCTTATAGGCAAGCTCAATGCTGTTTCCTGAACTTTGTTTTGAACAAAATTGAAAGTCATGAAACATTTAGTAGCACCCGCTTTGACCTTACTTATAATAATGTCATGTGGGCAAAAACGAAATCAAAAATCAAATCAATTGTCCAGACAAAAAACTGAAATCATGCAAAAAGAGGAAAAGCAAAAAATTGAAAATTTATTGAGCGAATATACGAAATGTTTGAATTCCTCAGATGCCAAACTGGCCCGGTCGTTCTACACAAAGGATGGTATTTTTATGCCCTCAGAAGCCCCTTCCGGAATAGGTTCGGAAAGTATATTGAAATCTTATGAATTCGTCTTCTCGCAAATTCAACTAAATATTGAATTCTTCATTGAAGAAATCCAAGTGGAGGGAAACATGGCTTTTGCTGTTACCAGTTCAAAGGGAACCGTGAAAATCCACGAAAGCGGGGTTGAGATACCTGAAGCTAACAGAGAGCTTTTTGTGTTTGAAAAAGTTGATGGAGAATGGAAGATTGCCCGATATATGTTCAATAAAACTGAGCCAAAAGGATAGCAAGACTTGAAGGAACACCATCTGAAAGTAATAAAGAATACTATCTGGTTGAAAATTTCAAGAAATTATTAACTGTGGTTTGAAAGTTATGTGTTTTGAAACCGCAGCTACTTTATGTAATCTACAAAATTTGCGTTGTCTCATGAAACCAGCGTATCGCTGAACTTTTCAAAACACTGGGTTGGAAGGTATGGGTCTGACCGGTATATGTTGTCTAAGTAGTTTACTTGTTTTTGAAACTCCACTTATACGGATATAAGTTGAGCAATCGAATTAATTGTTGTATGTTTACAACAGTTATGAGCAACAACAATGGAATTCGCTATGACAAAAGTACCTCAATAGGAATGTTGACAGGTTCCATCTTTGGTTTGTTGAAAAGGGAACTGCAACATCAGTTTGATGCAAGAGAGGTTCCGATAAGGGTTGAGTTGTTTCCAATAATCAATAGACTTTTTATACAGGATGCGGTACCACAGCAGACCATAGCGGAATGGTTTGGTTACGATAGACCCAAAACCTCTCGCGTACTGGATGAACTGGAGAATGCCGGTCTTGTCCAACGTACGGACGATCCTGAAAGTAGACGAACAAAACTCATCTGTCTTTCCAGTTTTTCCAAGGAAATCAGACCCATTATTATCGATGCACTTGAAGAGACGTTTGAGATTGCTTACAAAGGTTTTACAAAGAAAGACATAGATGACCTTATCAAAAAACTACAAACAGTCAAGCTGAACTTGGAACCATAAAAAATTTTATCTAATTGTTGTGTTTTACAACTGTTTCAAATTATAACATTTAAAGAACCGTAACGTAAATCTAAAATCAATGCAATATGGAAACACAAATGAACTTTGAGAATCTAAGGCCAAAAGCGGTAAATGAAGAGGCACTGTCAACGGGTATTGAGTTGTACAATCGGCTCAACCAAGGTGCCCAGACCGGTGAATGGGACCCTTTCTTGGAACTCTTGCATGAAGATCTGACTTGGTTCGCGCCTGTGGACGGGTTCCAGGGGCTTCATAAGGACAAGGCCTCCATGGAAAAATTGTTCAAGCACCACGCCGGAGTGACTAGAACCACTTGGGAATTGAAGAATATCATTGCCAATGGAAACGAGGTGGGCTTTGAATGCTGGACCTACGGTACCATTGAGGGAAAATCTTACGGTAACCAGTTGATGATGCTCTTTGTTATTGAAAATGGAAAGGCACGGCACATAAGGGAATATGCGGGATACATCAACGGTGTCGGGGATTTCGTGGGCATAGGAAAGGCCAGCGATGGCGAAGATGCACATGACTATAAAAAAGAATAGAGACTCCATTCATAAATACACACTTCAAGACAACGGTTTGGACATTGCTCTGAACCGTTGTTCCAATATCGGGTTGTTCCATAAAACCAACCATTTTAGGGAATTTCATTATTTCTTAGTTAGTTTCATTAACTCGCCGATTCATGAGACTCTTTATCTCTGTTTCAGTTCTAAAGCAATATTAATTGACTGTTGACCACGATTCTCTAAATTTGCAAGTAACAGCCATACCTATCAAGTAACAGCCATACCTATGTAGTATAACATCCAAGGTAAAATCTGGGAAATGGAAAATGAAAGTCCCGAAGCAAAGTCGCTCTATGAATTATATCTTCATCTAGGACTGCCTGTGGATTTAATTCAACCTTCTGAAGGCTTTGCCATTCTTGATTTGAAGGATATTAATTTTACGCTTCCTTACCAATCACCATCATTCCGTCCGGATTATTTTTCGTTTCTTTTTGTAAAAAATGGCAAAGGAAAGTATGTTATAGATGAACACTCTTTTCTGGTAGAACCACATTCCATCTATTTCACCAATCCGAGCAATTACCGAACTTTCAGTTGGGAAAAAATCTACGAAATTTATCTGATTACTTTTGATGAAACCTTTCTAAAGCAATATGTCAATAAGGACATCTTCTCTGAATTTCCATTTCTCTTGACGGAAACAATCAGCCCAAAAATTGTAAATGACGGATTTTACAGCGAAGTGGAGCCGGTTTATCTAAATATTCATAACGAGTACATCAATCACTCCGCCGATAAATATAGAATTATTGGCCATTTGTTGGCAGTGATGCTCTATAAGATCAAAGCTTATTTTTGGCAGGACTACAACCCGATTTATGAAGGAAACAGAAGTTCACAAATCGTCAAATCGTTCAAGCGATTGCTTGAAAAACACTATCGTGATTTAGTTACGGGAAAAACGGAAACCCTTTTTAAGGTTCAGGATTATGCCGAAGCACAAAACCTACACCCCAATTACTTGAGTAATATTATCAAAACCAAAACGGGAAAAACGGTTACTACCTGGATTGCCGATAAGACGATTTCAGAAGCAAAATCGCTCTTGCGGAATTCATCCATGCCCATCAAGGAAATAACCTATCGATTGGGATTCTCTGAAACCGCTCATTTTAGCAACTTTTTTAAAAAACACACGAAAACATCTCCTGTCCAGTACCGAAAAGAGCATACAGATTAAAGGGTTGGCGCTCAATTTCCATGCTATTTAATTTTTACAATAAATGCTGTATTCCTTGCAACAGACAAGGGATGGTACCTAAATACCTTTGTTCTATTAATTTTTAAAAAATAGACAAATGAAAAATTTAAGCAACAAGGTTGCACTTATAACAGGTGCATCAAGAGGAATTGGTGCCAAGATAGCGAGTCAAATGGCAGCAGCGGGCGCCAAAGTTATAGTTAATTATTCCGGAAGTAAATCTGATGCGGAGAAGGTTGCCAAAAAAATCAAAACAAATGGTGGGGATGCCATCGCCATACAAGCCGATGTAAGTAATGCACAAGATGTAAAAAATCTTTTCGATACTGCCATGGCCCACTACGGAAAAGTTGATGTGTTGGTCAACAACGCAGGTATCATGATCAATACACTGATTAAAGATACCACCGACGAGGATTTTGCAAAACAAATGGATGTAAATGTAAAAGGAGTATTTAATACGCTTCGTGAAGCTGCCATAAAATTAGCAGAAAATGGAAGTGTCATCAACTTTTCAACTTCGGTCAATAGAATCATGTTGCCCACCTATGGGCCTTATGTAGCCACCAAAGCAGCCGTTGAACAATTGACCCGTGTATTTGCAAAAGAAGTGGGAAGCAGGGGTATCAATGTAAATTCAATCTCCCCCGGACCTACAAATACCGCACTTTTCACAAAGGGAAAACCAGAAGCGGTCATCAATAGATTGGCCTCTTTATCAGCTTTCAATCGTATTGGTGAGCCAGAGGACATTGCAAAAATTGTAACCTTTTTGGCAAGCGATGAAGCCAAGTGGATTTCCGCTCAGAACTTAGGTGCCAACGGAGC
Source organism: Ulvibacterium sp. (assembly GCF_965228935.1). Classification (GTDB taxonomy): domain Bacteria; phylum Bacteroidota; class Bacteroidia; order Flavobacteriales; family Flavobacteriaceae; genus Ulvibacterium. The sequence continues at coordinate 428,328 of NZ_OZ245846.1, forward strand.
AATGGCTTAACAGCTCTAATCATTTAAATAGCACATATTATGAAAACATTTTTAACAGCCCTCGTTATGGGGCTATGCGGAGCATTGGCAGTATTCATCTCATTTTCGATGGGATGGGCTACCTGGGTCATGTTCCTTGCCTGGGTAAGTTATTATCTGTTCGGAAAATCGATCAAAGTATATACTCCCAGTTTCTTACAGATCATATTGGGAATACTACTCGGAGTACTAATACAATCCATGGCAAGTCTTCTTGTGCCCATAATAGGAGCAATGGGATTTCCATTGACCGTTTTTGTCCTTATCGGTTCGCTGGCATATGTATCAAAAATCAATGGGCTGAATAACATCCCTGCTTGGTTTCTAGGATTGATCATCTTTTTTGGGGTACACCCGGAGCTACAGGTAATTCCAGTATTGGGTCTACTTGTCCCAATAGTTACAGGGGTCATTTTCGCATTGATCAATGATACAGGATTGAAATACATAAACACAAAATTTTAAAACATAAACAATGAATACACTACAAAATAAAACAGCTTTGATTACCGGTTCTGCAAGAGGTTTGGGAAAAGCCATAGCGGAAAGATATGCAGCACTTGGAGCTAATATCGTCGTCAATTATTCTAGAGACAAGGTATCAGCAGAAGAGACACTATCAACTGTTGAAGCCATGGGGGTCAAAGCCATAGCTATACAAGCCGATGTCAGTAAAGTAACCGACATTGAAAGACTATTTGATGAAACAAAAAAAGCCTTTGGAAAGATAGATATCGTCGTTGCCAATGCCGGTATAGAAATGGTAGAAACACCGGTAACGCAATTCACTGAAGAACAGTTTGACCGTTTGTTCAGCATCAATACCAAAGGGGCTTATTTTACCATGCAGCAAGCGGCCAAAAACATCGAAGATAACGGACGTATCATTTACATCGCCTCAAGCACTACGGCTTTTCCTGTTAAGGGAATGGCGGTGTATGGAGGAAGCAAAACCACACCACGTTATCTGGTGGATGTTCTTTCAAAAGAAATAGGACACCGGGGTGTCACGGTAAACTCCATTATTCCCTTTGCAGTAGACCATTCCGGAATATTCGTCGACCCAAGTGCATATCCCGAATTAAGAAAATCGCTGATCGAAAGCTGTCCCATGGGTAGGTTGGCAGAAGTAGAAGATGTAGCAAACCTTGCAGAATTTTTTGCCAGTGATCTATCATCCTTCGTAAATGGACAACACCTATTGGTAAATGGTGGTGCTACTCAGTAAAAGCATACCGATAGTTGAAATGAATCACTGATACAATTTATTCGATAAACCCAACTTCCTCACTTTGGCTACATCCTTCCCCAATTCGGCTACAAGAAGGAAAAAGTGATGATTGACCTTTGTAGTGTTCTAATATTAAAATTTAAGATCATGGAATATCAAAGAGAAAACAAAGTTTGGTTCATCACGGGCTCTTCCCGTGGATTTGGACGTATTTGGACGGAAGCCGCACTTGAGCGCGGAGATAAAGTTGTGGCAACAGCCCGCAGATTGGAGAGCATATCCGATTTACAGGAAAAGTACGGAGAAAAGGTGCTCACCTTAGCACTCGATGTGACTAAGACGGATCAGGTAAAGGCTGTACTCGAGCAAGGGTATAATCATTTTGGCAGATTGGACGTCATTCTGAACAATGCCGGTTATTCACTTATTGGTACGATCGAGGAATCAGGTTTGGACGATGTCCGGGCACTCTATGAGACCAACATTTTTGGAGCGCTCTCCGTCATTCAGGCGGCGCTACCATTATTGCGCAAGCAAGGTGGCGGTCACATATTGGGTGTATCAAGTAGTTTGGGCCTTGAGTCGATGCCTGTAATCGGGTACTATTGTTCAACAAAATGGGCATTTGAAGCCATTCATGAAAGCTTGGCTGCAGAGGTAGAGGCCTTTGGTATCAAAGTAACCCTTATTGAACCTGGTTCCTATGCGACCGAATTCGGCACTCCCGAATCATTGAAGATGGCCAATGGACTTGACATCTATTCCGACTTTAAAGGGCAATTTGTACAAGGTCTGCGAAACTTGGAAAGAGGAAACCCGAACGCTACCCCTGAGGCTATTTTCAAAGTGGTAGATGCGAAACAGCCACCTCTGCGACTTTTCCTGGGCAACCAAACATTGCCTTCAGTACGTAAGGCTTACAATGAGCGATTGGCAACATGGGAAGCTTGGAAAGAGGTATCCAATGCCGCCCAGGGTTAAAAAATAGGTAACTAAACAAGATTCAACAGCATTTAATTTTAGCGATGACCGATATTCACTATCTTATCGGTTGTCGTTTTCCAGCCAATAAATAATGCGAAGAGAAGAAAACATACCTCGAAAATTTGATTCCTTATCGGACTTTCATCGTGCGTTTGGGCTTCCAAAGCCATCCCATCCATTGATAAGTTTTATAGAAATTGATGAAGTCTCAATCCCAACTGAACAAACGTTTGATTTCTTTATGTTGGACTTTTATAAAATCGCCTATAAAACTACACTCTGTGGGCAGGCAAGGTATGGTCAAAATTATTATGATTTTGGTCAGGGTGGATTGGTGTTTACGGCGCCAAACCAGGTTTTCGAGAGTCCAAAAAGGTCAGCTTCAGGCTATATCTTTTTTATCCACCCCGATTTTTTGCTGACCTACCCCCTAGCAAAAAAGATAAAGCAGTTCGGTTTTTTTTCATATGCCACCAACGAGGCACTCCATCTTTCCGCAGAAGAAAAAACAACAATACTGGCTATTTTCAAAATCATTGATGAGGAGCTGGGAAGTAGAATTGATGACTTTAGCCACGATGTGGTCATTTCTCAAATAGAACTGTTGCTGAACTACAGCAATCGATTTTATAACAGACAATTCCTCACACACAAAGCTGTTTATAACACCCTATTATTACAAGTTGAGGATATTTTAGACACCCATTTCAATGGCCCAAAACCATTAAATGATGGTTTGCCCACTGTCCACTATTTGGCTGACCAGGTGAATGTGTCTCCCAGCTATTTAAGTGATATATTACGTTCATTGACCGGGCAAAATGCCCAACAGCATATTCATCATAAATTGATAGAAAAGGCTAAGCAAGAACTGTCCACGACCCGTCAATCCGTAAGCGAGATTGCTTTTGTTTTGGGTTTTGAACACCCACAATCGTTCAGCAAGTTCTTTAAAGCAAAAACCAAACGCACCCCATTGGAGTTTAGGCAATCGTTTAACTGATCATAAATACGTACAGTAACTCGTTCACTGGAACACTACCCATAGAACAACGAATTGATAGACCATCCATTCTGACTACAACAACAATCATTTTGGCTACATCTGTTGCTCAATGAAACAGGAACTTTGTACAAATAAAAAAATAGAAAAAATGAAAATTGTAGTGACAGGCTCATTGGGCAACATCAGCAAACCTCTTGCGGAGGAGTTGATTGCAAATGGACATTCAGTAACGGTAGTAAGTAGCAATCCTGAAAAACAAGAGGGCATCGAAGCATTGGGAGCTAAAGCTGCCATAGGTTCAATGGAAGATGTTTTCTTTCTTTCGGAAGCTTTTAGTGGTGCGAACGCCGTCTATTGTATGGAAGCATTTGGCTTCTTTGATCCGGAGTTTGACTATTTAAAATACGTTGGCGAAATAGCCCATAATTACAAGCAGGCAATTGAACAATCTCGTATAAAAAAAGTAATCCATCTGAGTAGCATTGGCGCCCACGCTGCCGAGGGGGTTGGGATTCTGAAGTTCCACAATATTGCGGAAGGAATAATGGGTCAACTTCCGGAAGATGTGGTCATTAAATTCATTCGGCCGGTCGGGTTTTATGTGAATTTGTTGGGCCAAATACCAACGATTAAATCTCAAGGCATTATCGTTTCCAATTTTGGAGGTCAAGTGAAAGAACCATGGGTTTCACCGTATGACATAGCCGATGTTATTGCCCAAGAATTTGACCGTCCATTTGATCACAGAAAAATCCGCTATGTGGCCAGTGATGAAGTTTCTGCCAATGAAATCGCAGAAATATTGGGTAAGGCAATTGAAAAGCCTGATCTAAAATGGGTAACCGTAACAGATGAACAGTATTTGGATGGTTTGCTAAAATTTGGAATGAACAAACAGATCGCAGAGGATTATGTGGCAATGCAGGCAGCCCAACGAAACGGAAGTCTCTACGAGGATTTCAACCAAAATAAACCCCTATTCGGAAAAGTGAAATTCCATGATTTTGCTAAGGAGTTTGCAGTCATATACAACCAACAATAATTATATTCATCTCCATATGGCGGACAAAAAGCTACATCGAATCAAAACCATTAGTGAATTTCATAAATTCAGAGGTCTTCCATTACCAGAACACCCCTTGATCAGTGTAATAGATTACGCTTCGATCAAGCATTTGGGTGAAAGTAATTCACTGGGTTGGGTACTTGATTTTTATGCCATTTCCTTAAAAAAATCATCCCACACCAAATTTAGATATGGTCATCAAGAGTGTGATTTTGATGAAGGTTCATTGTTCTTTATGGCTCCTAACCAAGTATTTCAGGTGGAGGTTGACAAAGGCCATACCCCAGTGAATTCAGGATGGCTGTTACTTGTTCATCCTGAATTTATTTGGGGCACGACCTTGGCAAAAACAATCAAGCAATACGATTTTTTTGATTATGCCGTAAACGAGGCACTGTTTCTTTCGCCCAAGGAAGAATCCACCATAAATAGTATTGTTCAAAACATTCAGCAGGAGTACCAAACGGGTATAGATAAATTTAGCAAACAAATTATTGGTACCCACATTGAAAATTTACTTAGTTATTCAGAACGTTTTTACAATCGCCAATTCATTACAAGGGAAAAGGCGAATCATCAAATTTTAGAACGTCTGGAAAAATTATTAACGGATCACTTTAAAAATGAAGACCTAGCAACAAAAGGTTTACCATCCGTGCAATACGTTTCCGAAGAATTGAATGTTTCGCAAAGTTACTTGGGAAGTCTACTTAGAGCCCTTACGGGAAAAAATACGCAACAGCACATTCACGAAAAACTAATTGAAAAAGCCAAACAGGAATTGTCCACAACACGTCAATCCGTAAGCGAGATTGCTTTTATTTTGGGTTTTGAGCACCCGCAATCCTTCAGTAAGTTTTTTAAAGCAAAAACGAAGCGCACTCCTTTGGAATTTAGGCAATCGTTTAATTAGCGAATGAACGTAAAAGGCTAAAGCTTAAAAATATTTATAAAATATTTAAAGCCGAGCCTACCATTGAGTAGCTGGAAGTTTATATCAAGAACCTATCTTGTTAAAAAACAGCTCATTGATTGATTCTTGCAAGTAACGCTTTGATTCTTTCAAACACTGAGCTTGTACGTAGCCATAATTTTGTTTCATGAAAATTAATTTCTGCAGAGTAACCCATTAGTCATTAGTCATATTACTTAAAAATTAGAAATCATGAATACAAAAGAGCAAATCAGAAAAGAAGCCCAGACAACATTTAAAAACCACTTAAAATATTTATCCTCAGGACGGATAAAGGAATGGATTGAGCTATTTACAGAAGATGGTGTATTAGAATTTCCCTATGCACCCGTCGATTTTCCCAAGTTCGTAAAAGGCAAAAAAGACCTTTATCAATACATGAAGAATTTTCCGGAACATTTCAAAGTCGACTTTGAGAATCTTCATTTTCATCCTACTGAGGAACCCACATTGGTCATAGCGGAATTTTCAAGTAATGGCTATGCCATTAGCACCAGGAATCCCTATCTGCAAAAATACATTTCCGTTGTTACTACCGACACTGAAGGGAAAATCATCCGATATGTGGATTTTTGGAACCCTATGGTGGCAATGGACGCTATCAATGCACCATTGGGCGACTTTGCCCAAAAATAGATTTTAGATGAATAAAAAAATAGCCAGAATCCGGTTTACTCCGATTCTGGCTATTTTCTATTTTACCAAATGATAGGATATGAAGCCGTTCAATAACTTTGCCATTTTTCGTAAATTGTTTGGAACGTGTTATAAAATGGACAGACCGGAGACACTGGAAGAATATTACACCAATAGGCCTTTCCTTAAATCAGTTGATTTGAGGTATGAAGAAGGGCACTTTAATGTGTTTCGGATTGAAGATTATGAAGTGGATGATAAAAACAATGTCGTATATGGTCGGAAAGATTATTATAAAATATGCCTCATTAATGGAAATAGCAAGATTCATTATGCTGATAGGAGTTTTGAGATTTTAGGACATGGCCTTCTGTTTACCAGCCCACTAATTCCATATAATTGGGAAGTCCTAGAGCCTGTACAGATTGGTTATAGCTGTATTTTCACTGAATCTTTTTTTACAAGTTATGGAGGATTAAAAAAATACCCCTTTTTTAGTCCCAACAGCTACCCGGTATTTGAATTGAACAAATCGGAAATTGACCAGCTTGAGAAAGTTTTCATACAGATGATAGATGAAAAAAAATCCGATTTTGAATTCAGGGACGATGCACTGAGAAATTTGGTCATCAGGCTAATACATGATGCCTTAAAAATACGACCCGTTAAAAATGTTTCTTTGGATAAGGTAAGTGCAGCGAACAGAATTACTTCCTTATTTTATGAACTTTTGGAAAGCCAGTACCCCATAAGAAATACAATAGAGGGAATAAAATTACGCACTGCTTCCGATTTTGCCGAGCAAATGGCCGTTCATGTGAACCACTTGAATAAATCAATAAAAAAAATCACAAAAAAAACGACATCCGAACTCATTACGGATAGATTATTGAAGGAAGCCAAAATAATGTTGAGACATAGCACTTGGGCAATATCCGAGATTGCCTACAACTTGGGATTTGATGGCCCATCACATTTTAGCAATTTTTTCAAAAAGAAATTAAAGATTACCCCATCTGAATACAGAAATTTTTAGAAATCTATTTTGAAATTCAACAAAGGAAGTAGGTGGATTTTATCATTAATTTTAACATTACCTCAATATTTTCAAAAGTCTCATAAAGCCAACAATTCTTGAGAATTTGCTCCTTCCTCAGAGTGCGTCTCCTTAACTCACCATTTTAGGAGACGAAATGGAAAAATGGGAAAAGCCCCTTAAATCGTTCTTTTTTAGGGACTAACGATTACCTAAAAGAGCGAAATTTGGAGTTTGACATAGGTATTCAGTTGTACTTCAAATTACTCTTTTAATTTATCTGCCTATTAGTTCAAAAGATGTGACAAGACTTTTAATGAGTTCCTTAAAAGGCAATTTGATTTCTATAACCAAAAATCAAAAACAATATGGGTTCAATATGAGCCCCAAGTTTTTTGGACAGGATTTTAAATGCCCTTGTTATATGGCCCTCAACGGTTTTTATTGAAATATCAAGGTATTCGGAAATTTCGGTATGGGTAAGCCCTTCCTTTTTGTTCAACACAAAAATACGTTTGCATTTAGGAGGTAGTCTATCAATTTCAATATTCAATTGAGCAATTATTTCCCCTAAATCATGCTGTTCTTTCTCAATAACAGAATCCAAGACCTCAAGATATTTTTTCTCCAAATAAATAACAGGCCTATTTTTTCTATACTGATCTACAAATTCATTGTATACCGATTTATACAATAAACTCTTAATAGAATAATCAGGGTTGATTTTCCTTCGATGCAGCCATACCGACACAAAAACATTTTGGACAATATCTTCTGCCTGAACTTTGCACTTTGTTAAGGTGCAAGCGTAAACACAAAGTTGTCTATAGTAGGTTTCCATCAAATAGTCGTATGCTTTTGCATTACCCCGTCTTAATTGGTCGGAAAGAAAACCATTATTTGTGTATCTCAGTTTCAATTTAAGTATAATTAAAAAATTAATATAAAATCTAAGTAAAAATAAAAAAAGTAAGGAAAAAACAAAGGGGTATCAAAATATCGAACGTATTGATTGCATAATTGACAAAATGATGGAAGCCGGAATAGAGCGTATCATTATCAAATTCCTCAACAAAGAGGCCGATTCCAAGGAGATGGATCAATTGGAAGATTGTCTAGGAAATAATCATATTCATAAGACCTTCAAAGAGTTTACGCGAATCGACTATTTAAGCACGTTTATTATGACAGATTTCGATATAAACAAAGGCAAGACAGCGATAAGGAACAAAATAAGGAACAAAGAACGTAAACGTGCCAAAACCCTTTTGAGCAGAATTGCCATTGCAGCTTCTGTGCTAGCACTTATAGGTTTTTTTGTTTTCATGAGTCATGATGTCAGTGGTGGCAATGCTATTTCAACATCTGAATCAAATGTTTTGAAAGCTGGATCGGACAGGGCTATTCTTACCTTGGATGACGGTAGTCAGGTGGCCTTGGAAAAAGGAAAGAAATTTCAAACGAAACAGTTGATAAGCAAGGGCAAAGAGCTGATATATAATGCCAGTACGGAAAGTAAGTCTACAAACCAAAAGCAGTCCTACAATTATTTGACTGTTCCAAGGGGAGGGCAATATTTCGTTCAATTATCGGATGGTACCAAGGTTTGGTTGAACTCCGATTCGAAGCTAAAATATCCCGTCAATTTTCAAAAAGGCGAAAAAAGGGAAGTGGAACTTTTATATGGTGAAGCCTATTTTGAAGTTTCTCCTAGTAAACAGCACCAGGGAGCAAAGTTCAATATTTTGACCAAGGTCCAAGAAATTGAAGTTTTAGGCACGAAGTTCAATATAAAGGCCTACGATGGGGAAGACAAAATCACAACGACATTAGTAGAAGGGGAAATACAGGTGAACTTGGAGTATTTCCAGAAGATACTCAAACCCAACCAGCAATCTCAAATTGGTTTAGACGATGGTCTTTTTAACGTAGTTGACGTTGATGCGGCCCAAGAGGTTTCTTGGGTCAATGGCCTATTTATTTTTGAGGATGCACCCCTGCACGAAATGATGAAAGTATTGTCTAGATGGTACGACGCCGAAGTCTTTTATGAAAAAGAGGAATTAAGAAAGTTTCGGTTCACCGGAATACTTGAGAGATCAAATTCAATAATGGACATCCTAGAACTTGTCGAGGCTTCAAGCGATGGCCAAGTATCAATTAAAATCAAAGAGAAAGTAATACTAATCAAGTAAAAAAGGAAAAGGCCATTACCTCCTACAGCATTAGCCTTTTTCCCATAGAAGTTCAATTAAAACGATGTCTAACTAAACCAAACAAATTTATGGAATTAAAATTTAGTGGGGGATTCTTTTCCTATCATGTTAGAGTTCTTCTGGAGTTCACTATGAAAATGTTCTTCTTTTTATGTTGCACCTTAGCATTGGCATTGGGCCCAAAATCGGGACTTGCCCAAAATGCGGACATCGCTATAAAAGAAAACAGGACATTAAATGTAAAACAAGCATTTAAACTTATCAACAAGCAAACGGACTACAAGTTCATTTATCGATTTGAACTTATCAAGGACGCCCCCAAGATCAAGATTGATAAGGGTATAATTAAGGCGGGGGATTTACTGGCTAGGTTTCTGTCCCCTATAAATTTCACTTATGAGTTCACCGAAGACGAAACAATTGTTGTAAAAAGGAAGCTTACAAACAATGCTGTAAATAATACGGAATCGTCACCCGATGAAGTGATACAATTTCAAGTATCTGGAAAAGTAACGGACGGTCAGGGCGTACCTCTTCCAGGTACAAATATTGTTGAAAAGAATACCACCAATGGTATTGTCACGGATTTTGATGGTAATTTTTCAATACAGTTGGTAGATGAAAATGCCGTTATAGTTGTTTCATACATCGGCTATTCCTCAAAAGAAGTCCCTGTAATGGGTCGGGCTAGTTTAAATATTGTTTTGGAGGAAAGTGCCAGTAGTTTGGAGGAGGTTGTCGTGGTGGGTTACGGTACGGCCAAAAAGAAAGACCTGACCGGGGCTGTAGCCAAAGTAAATATTGAGGATACCCGACTGCAACCCAATGCCAATGCCGCTCAGATATTGAGGGGTACCACGGCGGGTGTTCAAGTAACCGATAATGGTAGACCGGGATCTAACGGTACCATTAACATAAGGGGAATCAATTCCATTTCGGCCAGTAATGCGCCATTGATCGTTCTGGATGGAATTATCTATGCGGGAGGATCACTTTCCGATATCAATCCAGGGGATATAGAGTCCATAGATGTACTGAAGGATGCCAGCTCTACAGCCATTTATGGTTCTTTAGCAGCCAATGGGGTAATAGAGGTCACTACTAAAAAGGGGGAACGCGGAAAGCCCAAAATCACTTTCAATACATATACAGGAATTTCCGACTTTGCCTTTATCCCAGATTATCTTAACGCGGAGGAATATCTGGCCAGAAGGTTAGATGCCGAAGCCGCCGAAGGGGGTCCCCTCCCTTTCTCACCCATAGAGTTGGAAAACATTGAGGCGGGAAGATCTATAGAGCCTTTTGAAGAAATTAAGCAATACGCCCCTATTTCAAATTATGAGTTGAGCGTCTCCGGCAAGACCGATGCCATAAGTTACTTTTTTTCGGGATCGTATATCGATGTTAAATCACCCGTAAGAGGGGACAATTTTGAACGCTATTCGGGTCGTCTAAATCTAAGTATCCAAATAACGGATTGGTTAAAGGCCGGTATTAACAGCGGCTACACTTCAAAAGATGAATCCGGGGTGCGTGCCAATTTATTACATACAGCATGGCTAAGCCCATATGCCAGTCTGTTTTTGGAAGATGGGGTTTCACCTACACCATTGCCCCAAGATGTTGGTCTGGTCAGTAATCCGTTGCTGGGCAATTTGACCAGTGAACGCCTATTCGTGACCAATACCTTATTTACCAATGCTTTTATTGATTTTGATATTTGGAAAGGCCTTTCCTATAAATTGAACGGGGGATATACCAGAACCGATGTCAAGGATTTTGGTTTTGAGCGTTCTTATGAACCGCTCAACAGGCCAGGGAGCGGATACAAGGAATCTCAAGAAATTCAGAACATGACCTTGGAAAATATTGTGAGCTATAACAGGACTTTTGCGGGTAAACATCGAATCGATGTTACCTTGTTATACGGTATCTATGAGTTTCAACAACAAGGCTCAAGGTTGTCCAGTGACAATATTTTTAGCGATGTTTTGGGCTATAATGCCCTGGAGATAGGGGAAAACTTTAACGTTAACTCAGATGCACGGGAAAATAAGCAGACTTCCGAAATGGCGAGGTTGGGATATTCGTTCGACAGCAAATATTTTCTCACCTTGAGTTTGCGAAGGGATGGTTTCTCGGCCTTTGGACAGGGGAATAAATATGGTACCTTTCCTGCAGCGGCAATAAGCTGGAACGTCTCGGAGGAACCATTCCTATCCAATGTGGGTTTTTTAGATTTCCTTAAGTTGCGGGCATCTTGGGGACGCAATGGAAATCGCGGTGTGGACGAATATACCTCCTTAAGCGATGTGGAACAAAACTTTTATGTGTTCGGGGATGGTGCTTCTGCTTCCGCTGGTCTATTTACCTCATCTTTTGCAAATCCAGACTTAGGCTGGGAAACTACGGAAAGCTTAAATGTTGGTATGGATGTGGAGCTTTTTTCCAATCGTGTATCGGCATCGGTCAATTATTACAACAGCAACACGTTCGATTTGCTATTGGAACAGACCATTCCCAACACTAATGGTTTCGAAATCTTTTTCCGCAATGTAGGGGAGACCAAGAATTGGGGTCTGGAAATAGATCTGGGAACCACTAACATCAAGACCGAAAACTTCACCTGGGACACCAATATTGCCTTTTCTTTCAACAGAAATGAAATCGTAAAACTTACGGGAAGGGATGTAGATGGCGATGGGGTTGAAGATGACGATATTGCCAGCGGATGGTTCATTGGGGAACCCCTGGGATCCAATTTTGATTATGTGTTCGATGGCATTTTTCAGGAAGGCGATGATCTTTCCTCAATTCCCGGGGCCCAAATAGGTGATATCCGGTTTAAGGACATAAGTGGTCCCGATGGAGTCCCAGATGGGATTATCACCCCTGATGACAGGACCATAGTCAGCAATGATCAACCCGATTTCATTATGGGGATAACCAACATATTCCGTTATGGAAACCTTAGCTTATCCTCTACGTTCAATGTACGACAAGGAGGGTTCACGGCCAATAGAGCTATAAGTCCAGGAGCCAATTTCTTTGACATTGCCAACTTTGTAGATTCTCCCTACTGGACTCCAGAAAACCCGATAAATACGGCACCTAGGATCAATTACAGAAACCCCTTGGACTATGGGTTTTATGGGGACCGTAGTTTTGTTAGACTACAGGACGTTTCCATTGCCTACGACTTCCCCAAAAGGGTCTTAGAACGGATTCATATCAGCGGATTACAAATTTATGTCAGTGGAAAGAACCTGATTACCTGGACGGATTGGCCCGGCTGGGACCCGGAATTTGGGGAAGGAGGCAGACAGCCTGGTGATAATGGCCCCATCTTAAAAACATACACCGTTGGTCTAAACATATCATTATAAAAAAAGAAAAATGAAAACTATAGGAAACAAAATTGCTTTAATCGTTCTTCTGAGCACGCTTTTGCTCTCTTGTGGAGAGGATTATTTAGAAGAGGTGCCGTTGGATCAATTCAGCCCTGAAAATTTATTGGTAGATCAAGCAGGTTATGAGGCGGCGGTGGTCGCGTTGTACAATGAGGCTAGGGAGGAATATGCTATCGCCTCCAATATTTTTGAATATATGAACTTTGGTACGGATATAGCAAAATGGGGCAGGGTAGATAGCAGAGGGCTACGTGATTATAACCTATTGACACCGGTTTTGGGGGCTACAGAAATTTATTGGGACTGGGCCTACAAGGATATGATACGGCAGGCCAACTTCATTTTGGAGGATATTGATAATCCCGAATTGAGCATTTCCGAAGGGGATAGGAACAACATTAAAGGCCAGGCACTTTTCTTTCGTGGATATACTTATAACTTCCTGGTCAACCTGTACGGAGGAGTGCCAATTGTGTCAAACAGCCTCAAGGAGCCGAAATTCGATTTCACAAGGGCGAGTAGGGAGGCGGTACTACGTTTTATTGTCGATGACCTAACCCTGGCCACCGAGCTATTACCAAAGGAAGTCGAGGATGGCCGAATTCCCAGGGCTGCCGCATATCACATTTTGAGCGAAGTGTACATCTCCTTGGGATTGGAAACCGGAGACCTAGGTTTTTATGATGCTTCCATAGCAGCGGCAAGTGCAGTAATAAACAAGGAAGGTGGGGACTATGAATTGGTGACCGCCCGTTTTGGTCCGGCCAGCTCCGAACCGGGTGATGTCTTCTCTGATGTTTTCGCACACGGACAGATCAATAGGTCTACCGGAAACACCGAGGTTATTTGGGCCTGGCAATTTGAGGCCTTTAATATTGGAGGCTTTTCCGAAGGTAGCGGAGACCAAGGTAATAACGGGCCAAGGTATTGGGCCCCTGAACATTATGTACTCAAAACACCCAATGGAATCCAGAACCTACCATCCGATAGCCTTAATCGCGGAATCGGGATAGGATCTCCAACGAACTATTTTAAGTATGATATATGGAAATCCGACCCCGGCGATATCCGTAATTCAAAGTATAACATAAGGCGTACGTTCTACTATAGCAATCCTGAGGATGCCGAGTACTTTGGTGAACCAATGTTAACGGCTAGGGGTGCCGACGGTAATCTGTACGTTGCCCTGGAAGATGGCACCCTGACCGATCAGATTCTGGATACATTGCGCCAATTCTACCCTTGGATTCGGAAAACTGATGGGGAACCTTGGGAGGGAAATGCGTTGTCAGGAAGAACCTCTAAGGATTTAAGTGTAATCCGTGTCGCAGAAACCTATTTGCTTAGGGCAGAAGCAAATTTTAGAAAAGGTGACCTTAGTGCAGCAGCACAGGATTTAAATGTGGTAAGGAATAGGGCTAACGCGAGCTCGATTACGGCCGCGGAAGTAACCGAGGATTTCATTTTGGACGAAAGGGCCAGGGAATTGGTAGTAGAAGAGCCCAGGATGCGAACCCTTATTAGGATGGATAGACTGGTGGATCGGGTACGTACCTATAATACAGAACCTGCGGTACCTGGAGGGCTCTCTTCGGGAAGTACTATCCAAGATCATAATCGCCTTTGGCCTATTCCCCAAAAAGTAATCGACGCCAATGTAGAAGCGGAATTTCCCCAGAACCCAGGTTATTAAAGGCTATAAAATTAGTTATTTGAGTTAGTTCGATAAATCGGGCGGTATTTTCATTAGACTACTTATCCGATGTATGTTTACCCTTAAACGGTTGAACGCCCCGTTAATTTTAAAAAAGAAGAAGATGAAAAATATGGAAGAACATAATTATGACAGAAGAAATTGGTTGAAGCTCGTGGCATTGGCCAATACAGGTATCCTATTACCAACCCCGCTACTTTCCTGCATGGACAAAGCATCACGACAAAGCCAGGAGGAAAAAGTAAACACTTTATTGGTCATATCGGGTTGGCAAGAAGTGAACATTGGGGATATTGCCCACACACCCGGACTTCTCCATGTCCTGGAAACATTTTTACCGAATGCCAAGGTCATACTTTGGAAAAGAAAAAGGAGCGAAGAAGTGGAAAAGTTGTTGAAAAGGAATTTTCCTAAAGTGGAGATTGTCTATGGAAGCGTAGATAACAACTATGACGTGGACAATCCTGAGGTGTACGATGCCTTCAAGAGATCCGACTTATTGGTACATGGATCGGGCCCCTCCGTAGTGGGAAGAACCAGTCTGCAGGCTTGGCTAAAACGTACTGATAAGCCTTTTGGTATTTTCGGGACTACGATCCAGGAAATAGACGATGATTTGGAGCAATTGTTAAAAAAGGCCGCATTTATCTTTACCCGTGAGACCCAATCGATGGGAATATTAAAAGATCATGGTATTGCCGGAGAGCACATTGCCTTTGCCCCGGACGCTACTTTTTTCATTGACATCAGGGACGATAATAAGGCCAATGCATTTCTAAGGGAACACGGTCTTGAAGAGCAAAAGTTTATTTGTGCCATACCTCGACTTCGCTATTCTCCTTACCATAAAATACGAAAAGTGGATTGGTCGGAAGAAAAGATAAAGAAGGTCGAAACGGTAAACGAACGCCATAAGGAAGAAGATCATGCCAAGCTCCGAGAGGCGATGATAGCTTGGGTAAGGGAAACCGGTAACAAAATATTGGTATGTCCGGAGATGACCTACCAAGTGGACATCATGGACGAACTTTTAATTGACCCATTACCGGAGGATGTTAAGCCTCATGTGGTAAAAAGGGGTTATTGGATGCCGGACGAGGCCGCCTCGGTATATGCAAAGGCACATACTATATTAAGCTTTGAATGCCATTCCCCCATAATATCGGCAGCAAATGGTACACCAATGTTCTATCTGCGACAACCAGAGGACACTATAAAGGGGCATATGTACTATGACCTTGGTTTTGAGCAGTGGGTATTTGAGATTGAGGATACGACAGGCAAACAAATAGCCGATACTTTACGAGAAGTTTGGACCAATTATGATGCGGCGAATGCGAAACTGAAAACAAATATGGACAAGGTTCAGCAGATTTATAAGCAACGGACCGATTATATAAAGAAAATTTACGGCTAAGATGAATTTTCCCTGAAATCTTGTTTCGGAATTTCTGTATTGAACCAGATAGGATCACTGAACATTATGGAAATTATCAAATGAGAACTATATGCACCTAGGTTTGCAATCCTAGGATTCCCAACTTAGTATACGAAGGGGTCTCCACAGGGAGCTTTAAAGATGAATTTGAAAAGGTAGGTATATCAGGATAATCATATGCAGGTTAAGCAACGGAATGATGACAATTAATTACAAGGAGTTCCTCTACCCAATAACCCCATTAGAGTTGGGACTTATGGCATGCAATCATATAAGTTACAAATCCATAGTACCCAAAAGGATGTATGTGCCAGCCAAATGGCTACTATTTTTCCCGGGCAATTCATATTGCATTTGTATACATATGTATGTAACCCATATTTGTAGCTTATGTGCCAAAGAGCGTGTAACATTTTGGGTATGAATTTCCAGTAGTTGGGCTATGCTAAAATCAAACTGGTTGACAAAGGACCGACAAATATTGAGTCTGAAAAAGTAGGAGTAACAAAATCTATTTACATTGATTTCATTTTTAATTGCCATAATTGTACTGATATTAGGATATTTTGTTTACGGCAGCTTTGTAGAGAAGGTATTTGGGATAGATAGGAATCGACCCACTCCGGCAGTTGAACTGCAAGACGGTGTTGATTTTATACCCTTGCCAACCTGGCGAATATTTTTGATTCAGTTTTTGAACATTGCAGGTCTGGGGCCCATATTCGGGGCCATCGCAGGGGCAATGTTCGGCCCTTCGGCATTTCTTTGGATAGTCCTTGGTAGTATTTTTGCCGGTGCCGTACACGATTATTTTTCGGGCATGCTGTCCGTTCGTCACGATGGATTGAGCATTAGTGAAATAGTGGGAATCTATTTGGGTCAGGGAACAAAACATATGATGCGATTTTTCACTGTAGTCTTGTTGGTTTTTGTGGGGACGGTCTTTTTGGTAGGCCCCGCAAAAATTATTGATGGCATGATAGGCAATTTATGGGGCATCTGGGTATGGGTTGGTATAATTCTGGTGTACTACATGGTATCTACCCTGCTTCCCATTGACAAGGTAATTGGAAAACTATACCCTCTTTTTGGCATGGCCATGTTACTAATGGCCATTGGTCTGCTCCTAGCATTGTTTTTCGGGGATTATAATATCCCTGAGTTAACCCCGTCCAATTTGGTCAACATGACATCCAATCCGGAGAAAACCCCTTTGTTCCCTATACTCTTCGTTACCATTGCATGTGGTGCCATTTCCGGTTTTCATGCCACTCAGTCCCCCTTGATGGCCAGGTGCATGAAGAACGAAAAATCGGGCAGAAAAATTTTTTATGGTGCCATGATAACGGAAGGTATAGTCGCCCTTATTTGGGCAGCGGCCGCCATGACCTTTTTTGGAAACGTTTCCGAACTTAACGCTACCATGATCGCCAATGACAATAATGCGGCTTGGGTCGCCAATGAAATTTCCTTGAATATGCTCGGCGGAATTGGGGGGCTGTTGGCATTGTTGGGCATTGTTGCGGCACCTATTACCTCTGGCGATACAGCTTTTCGCTCAGCAAGGCTTATTCTCTCCGATGTATTCAAATCCGATCAGAGAAAGATGCGGAACAGATTGTATATAAGTGTTCCGCTTTTCATCATCGCCTTTACACTCACCCAAATCGATTTCGGAATCATATGGCGTTATTTTGCATGGAGTAACCAAACATTGGCAACAGTAGTGCTATGGACAAGTACAGCTTATCTGATAGTTAAGGATAAAGCTTATTGGGTAACCCTGACACCCGCGCTGTTTATGACCATGGTCTGCACTACATACATATTGATCGCCCCGGAAGGATTTCAGCTGGGAAACCGCATAGCCTACCTCGGCGGTGTCATAATAACCATGTTGATTGCAGTACTGTTTTGGGGTTATATTACCAAAAAAGCAATTCTATATGGCAAGTCGAAAAATCATTTTCATGACTCTATACCATAGAAAAACGTAGTTGTTTGAGTTAGTTTTTGAAAGGGGCGAATGGTAGTTTTCGTCCCTTTTTTTTGGTGATTACTGGTTTTAAAACACACATCCCAACTACTAATCAAAAGTTCCATGAAAGAGCAATTGAAAGAGACCCAACTGGGAAGTAAACAAATCCCAAAAACGTTCCTTTCACAACACTAGAGAAAAGAGTCAAGCTTTAATAATGACAAGCCTTTGTTAATCTAACCTTACATGGCCATAGGTATGGTGTCATTTGTTCAGAATTTCGGTGGCCAAATAGTCATTGAATTTTTCAGGTTCCACAAAAGGCACATAGTGGCCGGAGTTTTCAAAATACAGTATGTCCTTATTAGGTGCCTTGATTTTTTCAAAATACTCTTGGGTAAGTGAAAATGGCGTATTGAAATCACATTTCCCGACGAGGAAATATACCGGTACCTGAAAAACGGTATGCGTGCTAAGTAAATCCAAATCTATGATTTCGCCCCATAAGTGCTCCATTGAAAAGCTTTCGCCTTTGCTTATGAATCCTTGGTCGATGTGTTCTTTTGCCTTATCACTGATTCCTTCAAACAGCTGCCCCATTGAAGTTCCTTCACAAAAATGCCCATAATTTTTTCTGTTCCATTTTCTCAGTGTTTTGAGTGCGGATAAATCAGTTTTGGGGTCACCGGATGGATAGAAATTCAGAAGCGGTTTTAGTTCTTCCAAAGCTGCCCAATTTTGTTGCTCTTTAGCTTTTTGAAGATTGTAATCCAGGCAAAGTTTTTCGTTTTTTCTTCCATTTACGACCTGACCGACGCTAATGAACGCTTCGATCTCTTGTGGATACCGGTGCGCCAGATAAACTCCTATGATCGTGCCGGCAGAAAACCCCAGTAAATAGGCCTTATCCTGTTCCAATTCTTTTTTGAGGAACGATAGCAGTTTATGGGCGTCGTCCGTAAGTTGTTGGTAGGTCATTGATTCGGCCGGTGTATTTTCGGTAAAGGTCAGTCCCGTGCCCCTTTGGTCATAAGCAACGACGGTAAAGTGATCTTCGAGTTCTTGATTATAGGTCTGCCATAGGTAGAAATCAGAAAACCCGGGACCTCCGTGAAGTACAAATAAAATAGGGTTTTTAATGTTTTCCCTTTTTATGAACACCAAATGGTCAACACCGTTGACCTCTATCCTATATAAACTGTCAATTTTCTTTTCCGGCCCTGTTTGTGAGAACAAGGCACCGCCCCAAACTGTAAGTACAGCCAGCTTGATAATATTCCTCAATAGAAAATGGTTTAGTTGCACTTACAGGCCATTTAAGTAATCATTCAAATATCGGTCAAAAGTTGTGTTGAGATATATGGGGTTTTCCCCTTTCCCCTCGGGCTCCGCTTTTCCTTTGGCAACCAAATCGGTCATTTCCACAAAGTTTTTGGTCGCATTATCGGAAAACCCGATACTTTTCATGGTTTTGCCCCAGTCCGATTTGGGAATTTCAAAGGTATTCACCTCTTGGCCAATTGCTTTTCCCATTGACTCGGCAATATCGTTCGCTGAATATTCATTGGGGCCAACGATTTCAATTGTTTCCGAACGGTCAACCCCTTTCCTGATTTTTTCGGCAATGAATTTTGCCACATCGTTAGGCGAGATCATATTGAACTTCATATCGGTTGGATAAAAGGATGGCAACATTCCGTTTTCCTTGACCATATCCAGGGACATAGCCCAATTGCTGTAATAGTAGGCCGGACGGACAAAGACTTTATTGATATCCAGGTCTATGAACCTTTTTTCGAGCATATTGGACATTAATAGGTTGCCCGTTCCGCTTTCAAACTGGGCACCGATAGAGGAAAGACCGATCAACGACCTGATACCGGACTCCTTGACCGCTTTGTGGTAATTGTCCAACAGCTCTTTCGTTTCGCCCAACACGTCATTCGAGGTAACATCTTCGGGTGTAAGCACAAAAAGGAGTTTACCATCTTTTAGGGCACTTTTCAACGCGCCAAGGTCGAAGTAATCGGCAATGATGACTTCTGCACCTTTGCCTTTTAGCCAATCTGCCTTTTCTTCGTTTCTTATTACCGCTTTTACCGGTAGCCCCTTTTCTATAAGGTGTTCAACTATTGCAGAACCGACCTGTCCCGTTGCCCCTAGAATTATGTTCATGTTCTATCCAATTTTTGTTCTAAAATAAACCTGTTGGCTATGGCTCAACCACTTTTTGCCCTGAACTTTGCTGTGTTTTCCTCCTTGCGTATCCCTACAATTTTTTTGATGACTTGCTTGGGCAATGGTAAGTCCGGATGAAAGTGGAGCGTGGAACCGGAATTCTTGATACCAAGGGATTTCAGTTCTTCTTTCATTGATTTTATCAGATTCGGGTTCATGGTATAGAAGCTGATGGCATCTTTTTTGACCCCGAAACCTACCAGCATATAGTACAGTTTAAAAGTCGGGATCTGATAGCTTATCAACTCCTCGGCCTCCGGTGCTTCCTCTTTGATAATGGAACAAATTTCCTCCAACCCTTGATGGTAACCTGTTGGTTGCAGGGTGATATAATCCATTATGGTTTTTGGGGTTTTCATCGGCTTGTCTTCGAATCAGTCTGAAGGTGGTTTTGCATCCAGGAATAAGGGCACCATGGCCATTAACCAATCCGTCCGCTCCATGACCCCGACATGGGTGGTTCCCGGAAGGATGGCCAATTGGCTTTGGGGCGCGGACATAAAATCGGGGGTGGGGCCACCTCCTTTCAGACGGTACATTTCAACGGTATGCTCAGGTCGCACAACATCCGCATCCCCATTGATAAAAAGTATCGGAAACGGGATTTTGGAGATCTTCTCTGCGGGCCAGTCTTGGGGAGATTCATCCAGCGCTATGAGCTTTTTCATTAAAACTGGAAAATTCTCCGGATTGGGAGAAAGTGAGTCATAAGCCCGCTTGAAAGGTGTGCCCTCCATATATTCGGGTTTCATCTGACCGATCATAGCGGTAAGCTCCGGGTACATCCCCTCCGATTTGTAGGAGGCCGATGCGACCACCATTTTATTGATAAGTTGGGGATGTCTTATGCCCAATTGGAGTGCAACTCCACCACCCATGCTGTAACCGAACACGTCTGCCTTTTCCAGTTTCAGATGTTCGATAAGGGCGGCCACATCATCGGCAAGGTTCTCATAGGTAATGGGGCGGTCAATGTCAGCAGTCCGTCCATGCCCTTGAAAATCCATGGCTATGACCTGACGGTCCTTGGACAGCTTGGTCAGGAAATCCCCCCATAAGCTCAACGTGGCATAGGCCCCGTGAAGTATTACAATCGGTTGTTTATCCGTTTTTTCTCCGTGAAGTTCATAATACGTGTTCAATCCGTTGGTAGGGGCGTAATTGCCATTTTGGGCCCTTGCATTTTTGATTGACAGTAATACAAACAGTATAAGAACGGTCCTGTTCAATGTCTTCATAGTCTTTATCCTTTTTTTTCAATGTTTGATATGTGTTTACTCATAAAACCCTAATTATAGGTGTTTAACCCCGTCGTGTTTCATTATCTCTTCGGATAGTCTGGGCATGCATTAGGAATGCAGCTTTTGAAGAACTTTGTCCAGATTTTCAAATGCCATGGAAAGGCCTTCCTTCATCCCCATTTGAATGACCTGTTGGAGGTGTTCTTCCGAAGCATATTTTGAGGTTATTGTCACAACGGTAGTCTTGCATATATCCTTGAAAAGGTTCTTAAATTCCGATACGGGCATTTCGGGGTTGATGTTCCCCTCATCATCGCAGAACGCATCCTCGCCAGAGAATTGTTCATGGACATTGATTGAAAGGTAATTAGTGCGGGCCATATGTTTTTCTCCCTCCGGCCCTACCATGGCATAAACACGATGACCGCCCTCTGAGAAATCCATATATGACGTTTCGGATTTCCATGGCTTTGGGGCCCACCATTGATCCAACAGTTCGGGCTCCGTCCATGTTCTCCAGACAAGATCGATCGGTGCGTTGAACGAGCGCTCAACCCTTAGAACATTTCCTTCCGCAGTAAAATTGGTTTTGTTCATTTTATTCGTTTTTTAGTTTGTCCAATAGATTGTCGAGACCTTCAAACCTGCCCTCCCATATTTTTCTAAAGGGTTCGAGCCATTTGTCGATCTCTTTCATTTTTTCGATTTTGATTTTATAGTGTATCTCTCTTCCTTTCTGCTCGGAATCGATAAGCTCCGATTCCTGTAGGATCTTGATGTGCTTTGAAATGGTGGGCCTTGCACTATCGAAGTTGGAAGCGATGTCCCCGGCGGTCATGTTCTGGGTGATCAAGAGGGCTAGTATCGCCCTTCGGGTCGGGTCGGCAATTGCCTGGTAAACATCACGTCTCGTTTTCATTGTGAAGCCATTTGGCTACAAAAATAAATGAAGTCAAGTAGCTACGCAATATGAGAAGTGTTAAATTTTTCTGGTCTTCATAAAAAATGGCGGATTAATGGGACCGATGTAGAAAAATTTCAAGTTCCGATTAATCGTTGGCTTTTTCTGAAATCTTGACAAATGGTTTGCCGGGCCTACCAATATATCCCTTTGTTTACCCAAAACCAAGATCTGTTCGTAGATGAAAACCGAAAGTTTCAAAAAGGGAAGTTCTCTGTCTTCCCCAACTAATCCATACGTTTCGCATCCATTAGGGACTTATCGCCCCTGTAAATGGTGAAGTTGGCAACCCTGTTCCCGCCATCCTTGACGAATTCCACCTCCATGCTATCCTCGCGCGAGAAAAATCTGTTCTCGGCCATAGGATAAAGTAGAATAGTAGGGAAACCCTCACTGGATAAGGTGAGTATCCCATCCTCCTTGCCGACACTTACCCTGGTGCCACTTGATAAGCTATAATTTCCTATATACGTATCGATCAATTCGGCCGGCACATCCACCAAACGGGAGTCAAAGGTGGGATCGGGAGCAATTGTGATCCCCTCCATGTCTTCCAGACGCGCCATGGCCCCCCTGCCCCAGAAAGGGTCATTGGCCAGTCCGACGAGCAGTTCGTTCGCTCCTTCCTTGAGGGGCAGCGTGAAGGAGGTGTTCTCGATCGAGCACCGCCCACCCGGATCTTTCTCCATCAACCTGCCTTGTAAGTTTTTGTCCAGATAAACCATTTGTCCGTTCAGGAAGACCCATACGTCGTCCACGAATCCAAGATTTACTTTTTTCCGTTGGGCCATGGTCGACTCTATCCCCACTTTCAACCAGATCATACTTCTGGTGTCGTTGCTCCCAAAAGTCCGGGTCAGATTGACCAGGCCCCGCCATTCGGTTTCCAGGACCCGCCACGGGGTTTTGGGAGAGGGCAGCAGATCATAGCTGAAATCCACCTTCTCCGGAATAGCGACCGGATCGCTCACGGCCCAACTACGGATGTACCTAGGATCGTTGTGGGTAGGGTCCATTTCCTTCAATGGCAATTGAGTTCCTGTCGTTTCGGGCGTTATGGTAAGATTTGAAACGGTCATTTCCCCTTCGAAGGCCAATGTTCCCTTCTCTGGATTGCCAGCTAACCGATTTACTTCCAGAGCCGGCCGATCAGGATTATTTATGAACACGCGCATCCGGCCATTGGATATGACCATCTTTACATGGTTCCAATCTCCTTTGGTAAAGTTTGCATTGGATTGATAGTGCGGGTAGATATCCCACATCAAAACCCCGTCGATGATCGGTGCGTACTGCACCGCTTCCAAGGCCATGGGCTTTCCGGACTGGCCCATGCGAAAGTAAAAGCATTCGTTTTCCATGGCGTCCCGATAGTGGAAGTAAAAAGTCATACTGTTGGGCTTGACATCGAATTCGATGATACCTTCGGAAAAATCAAGGTTTTTGGCCACTACCTTTTCCCTGCCTGATAGAATCTTCATGGACCGCTTGCCTTCTTCCTTTGTGAACTCCACCTGGCCCGCTTTGAACGTCCATTCCTCCGCTACAAGCGGCACGGTGTAGATCTGGTCGGATTGGGCGAACAAGAAATTACCTATAAGGCAAAAGCATACTGACAACGTACTTTTTTTCATGATTAAAAAGACTTTGATGCAGGGCCAGTGCCTTTTTGTACGTCACTGACCAATAATGATTCCGGTTATCGCACTATACAAAACCCCGGGTATGGCAAAATTTCGTCAAAACTAGGCAAGCCAAGGAAAAAAAGCTGTCCATCCCTTGTTCAAATTCGGTTCAAGAAAGTTCATGGCCGGCAAAAGTCTTTCAAAGCCCATGGTTTCATTATCTTAGTGAACGGTTAACCAAGGAAGCAGACCCATGAGGCCCGACGTGATGTTTTTGACTTTTTGTCTTGAAACGGTGGAGAGGAAAATTGATTGGGGCAATAGCAAGTATTGGACCCAGACCGACTTTGAATCACTGAGCGAAAGGATTCTGGAAGAGACGGGCAGGAGCTTAAGTCCGAGCACACTTAAGCGACTTTGGGGCCGGGTCAAATATACCAATATGCCCCAGACCGCCACATTGGACACCCTTGCCAATTTTATAGGGTATCCCAGCTATCGGGATTTTGAACGGGAATGTCGCGGATCCGATTCAAAAAGAGGGGTGCCTATATCCGCCCAAGATCCAGTTCCCAAAGGGAATACTTCTCGGAAAGGCAAGCTTGCCAAAGGTGGCCTATTGTGGATCGGATCGATGACCGGCTTTCTCATATCCCTGTCGTTGGCATTCCATCTGAGCCAGAGGAAGGAAGATGGCATGGTCGTGGATTCCTCGCAGTATTCGTTCAGTAGCCGTCCGGTATCGACCGGTATCCCCAATTCCGTGGTCTTTACCTTCGATGTATCCTTGGCCAGGACAGATTGCCTGCAAATCCAACAGTCCTGGGACGAACGCCTACGTTTTTCCATAGAACGGGACCAACGGCAAGCAACTTCTATCTATTATTACCCCGGCCTCTTCCAAGCCAAACTAATGGTGGATAACGTGGTGGTGAAGGAACATCTTCTTCATATCGGCACCGATGGATGGCTTCCACTGGTCGAACGGATGCCCGTCCCTGTCTATTTCACCCCTGAAGAAAGCATCAATGACGGTGTGCTGGGTCTTTCCGTGGAGCAGTTGATGGACCGCAATATCTCCCTACAGCCGGAGGTTCCCAAGGTCAATTACTATTATGTTGGCGAAATGGGCGGGCTATCAGGGCATGACTTCACCTTGGAAACAAGCCTGAAAAATACTTTCGCCACTGGTAGCGGCGCCTGTCAGAACAGCCATCTTGCCATTCTCTTTGAGAATAGTGCCATAGCTATTCCCTTGTCCATTCCCGGCTGTACATCTGCCATCAACGCGTTTGTCGCCGGGAAATCCATGGAGGGAGGTAAGACCGACCTATCGGCCCTGGGGGTGGATTTCACCCAATGGGTAAAGCTACGATTAATGGTGAAGGACAAACGGGTGCAGCTTTTTATCGATGGGCAACCTGTACTGCAGACCGTCTTTTCGTTGGATACCGGAAAGATCATAGGTGTCGTATACCGTTTTCAGGGAACCGGATCGGTCGACTATCTGAGGTTGTACGACAGGGATGGAGCCTTGCGATTTCGGGAAGAATTTTAGGGTATGGGAGGTACTGTCTTGGCATTTAAATTGGAACGCGATTGAAATTTCTATAAATGTTGGTTTTCTGAACCCTACCTTAAGGTGTTTCTTATTCCTGAAGGGATCTTTTGGACTACTCTTTTTTTGTAAAACTCAATAATGCATAAATCATATCCATGTGCAGATATTGTTCCCCACCTTTTCCTTTTGTAAAAAAGTACTCATTCCCTTTAAAAGACCATCTAGCTTCCCCCAAATAAGACAGTGTATCGATTGTAGCGCTCTCATTTTCTATAAGTAGGTGATTGTCCGCATTTTCAATCCTAACTTGCCAATTTCCTTCATATGTTCCCTGGAGTATCGACAAATCCCCCTCATAGGCCGTTTTATCAAGGGTAACCGGAATCAGTTCATCCAACAAGGCGTCTGCTATGGCGAACCAGTTTTCCCGTCGATAGGAGTTCTCCAATGTTACGAGGGAAATCTTTTTTTCTGGAAAGTACATAAGTTCGGCCAATATACCACTCCCCGACCCTCCATGGGCAATGACTTCACGGCCATTCTTCCTATACCGCTGTAACCCCTTGGCATAACTTAGTTTTACGCCATTTTCCAACTGTCCCGGTTTTATCAGCTCGGCATAGGAAACCTTGTTCAAGACAGCATTTCCATCGTGAAGCGCCTTGTTCCATTTTAACAGGTCTTCAATTGTAGAACACAATGCTCCGGCCGAATAGGTCCAATAATAGTAGGGTTCCTCTGCCCTGTACTTTCCACCGTCCACAAAGTTGTAGCCGTGTGCCCTAAACTTTCGGATGGCAGTCCTATCGCAAAAAAATGTATTGTCCATTCCGGATTTTGACAATATATGTTCTGTTGTATACTCTTCATAGGTCTGTCCTGTCAACTTTTCAATGATAAGCCCAAGGATAACATACCCTGTATTACTATAGAGCATCACGGTGCCCGGTTCAAAGTCGAAAGGTTCCTTTTCGACAAGCCTTACCATGGTATCCCGGATGATTTCCCGCATTAACAGGGGCCTGAACCCCGGTAAGTTATTATGACCTCGAATACCGGAAGTATGGTTCAACAATTGACGAATTGTGGGGTCGTACTCCTTGTGCTCGAACTGGATATATTCACTGATATTCTCATCAAGGTCCAGTATTCCTTTTTCTGCCAACTGCATTATGCCCACTGCGGTGAATTGTTTGGTTATGGAACCTATTTGAAAGGACGCGTTTGCCGGTAGCGGAATCTCGTATTCAAGATCGGCAAACCCGTAAGCCTTTGAAAAGATGATGGAGTCCTCCCTCATTACACCAATTGCCATCCCCGCTATGCTCAAGCTATCAATATATGGTTTGATGATGCTATCAACGGTTTTTTCAATTTGGCCATAGTCGGCCTGTGGGGTATAGGGGGAGCAACTGCCAGTCATCAGCAGTAATTGTACAACACATACCGAAAAAAGAAACCTTTGAATTTTCATGCTAAGGGTTTTGTAAAGCGATTGATTGCTGTTTTCGACAAAGTTGGAAGTATTCCAAACGAAAAAATAGAACGGATTTAGCCTGAACTGAAATAATCGGATTCAAAGGTTTTCGAATTTTTTGGGTAAATATCCGGTTACGTTTTTAAAGGTACGGATGAAGTGGCTTTGATCGGAAAAACCACAAATAAAAGCTATTTCGGTAAGGGACAACTTCGAATTCTTGATGAGTCCAAGACTTTTTGAGATTTTGAGCTTTCGTTTATATTCTCCCAAAGTGCACTCCAAATACTTTGCGGAGTATTTTGAAATTGTAACGGGATGTACCTGGGTCAAAATGGACAATTCGTCCAGGGATAAGTGCTCGTTCCAACGATCATGCAAGATTTCCAAAAGACATTTGAACCAACTCGGTCTTTTTTTATCGTTGGCGCTGGTAGGAGCGGTAATTAAGTCGAGTAGGGATAATTCAATGGACAATTGGGTAGAATTGTCCGATATCGCCAACTCCTTAAATATTTTCAGTATAGTAAATTTGGCTTCGAAATTAGCGTTTATGGACTTTTCAACCTCGAATTCTGAAATATCTTGATCACTTAAAAATTGTGGTTCGAACTCGATATTTATGTTCTTCGACTTTCTTTTTGTGATGAATTGATGTGGCTCGCCCGTGTTACAAAAGAGTACATCTCCCGGAAGCCTTTGAAAATCCTTTTTTAGTCTTCTTTCAATATGCCCCCCTTCAAGTAGAAGACTTATATGGGGATTCTCATGACAATGAAATACGTCATTTTTGTAAAGGGTATCATAATGGGTCAATCCAATTGTAAAACCTGGGAAACAATTTAGCTCGGATATTGTGCCTGAATATTGGTTCTTGCCCAGTAATTGCATTTAGCAGTTTAATGAAGGACTTCTGAAAAAACGAAAGGTTACAAAGCACACAGGCTTTGTGTTAAGAACGGTAATTTTAATAAGGCTTGGAAGGAGGCGAAGTTGTCTCATAAAAAGGCAACTTCTTAGGACAGAAAAGGAAAATGGTCCGTTTCCCTTAAATGGTTGGTTTTGCAGAACATAAAATGCCCTGCCAGAATTATACTTACAAAGCTTATCCTAATATTAGGTAATAGAAAAGTCTCAGGGAAAGAATCCATTCAAAAGTTTGCTAAATGGGTCACTGAGATTATATCTTGAATGGTTTCACTTAAATCACGCGGTATTGGGTTAGTTGACTATAAGTATATTAGGACCGGGATTTGCGGCCTGAGATCATGGAATTTACCTTGGGTTCCGTTATCAAAATATATTTCTAAAAGTTGTTCTTTTCCTTTTACAATTTCTACATTCTGCATTTTGTTTACTTCATCCATAGCTTTTGACAAAGGGCCTTTATGGGCCAGAGTGATTGTAATTTTGCTCACTCGCTTCGCTTTGTTGTCATGTTCATAAAATCCCCGCATCTGTTCGGACATTCTGGCAAGATCGTTGGAATCTTTAACAATATTCTGAAGTTCCGGGCATACAACAAAGGTCAGTGGTTCATTGATCAATTGGTCCGAGGATGTGGCAAAGTATAAATAGGAGTCATCCGGCAAGTAGGTCTGGTAAAATCTCGTGGCTCCAAACGGAATTCTACTTGGATCGTAATTTTCCATTTGTAACCCTACACCAAAGGCGGACGCATTGGTGTTCTCGTAGTCCACTCTTTTTTGGGTTTCCAAAAATCCGTATTCCTCATCATTTGCAATCAATGCTTCTCTGTCATGTACAAAGAGAAATTCAAAATAGGCATTCAAAAAATAAAAATACCTGCCTGCTGTTCCTTGGCCTTGATGGATAGTAGATAATGAATCTGGAATTGCTGTAAAACCAATGCTCTCCAACCTTTTTACTATAGCATCTGGGTCTTTGACCCACAGAAAAAAGTGATCTAACCTTAAAGCCGTGGTTTGCTCCTCAAAGGCATTGTCAACTAATATTTCTTGGGAAAGGATACTTTTTGATCCAAAGCCGAAGCCAAATATAATAGCAGTGACCCAAAGTAGAAACGTTTTCCTAACTCCAATTGGGTAGCTATCAATTGGAAAGTCCATCGCATAAAAGTGAAATCGATAAATACTCATATATCTTTTTGATCAGTTTTCCCTTTACCTGCGAAATAGGCATAACGGCTTAAGTGCTTCCCCTCAGCCAAGTTAGCGCATGTCTTGAAAAAATCCTGTTGTCCTTCAAAGGTATCATGTCCCTCTATACTGATTAAGGCCGTACTTTTTCTTTCTCTTTCCACTTCCCAATTACGGGCAATCATAGCCATATTATCCGTTCTGTCTATCTCTTTCAATACCGTAAAGCCGGTTTCCTTCAGAAGTTTCTCATTTACTCCATCAGCGGTAAATAAAAAATAACCAATAGACGCCCTAGTTTCAATTTCTTCTTTCGTCAACATCCCAGTAACCACAATAGGGTCTGTGAAAAGTATACAGCCGTCCTCTTTTAAAAGTCTGTACCATTCCTGAAATACTTTCTTTCGTTTCGGTAAGTGGTTGATGGCATCAATACATATGATTGCATCGAATGTCCCAGTGTCAAAAGGTTGTCGCTTACCACCATCCAACAGTATAAAATTAACCGATGCCTCCAACTTTTTCTCTTTTACCAGAGAAAGTGCATTTTTGATTCCCTTCTCCTGGACATCCACACCGACTACTGAGCAATTTGTTGACTTATTGATTCTTAAAGTGGTTTCTCCTGATCCGCACGCCACATCCAAAAGCTTTTTTGAACTATCCAGCCTAAGCCAATCCATGAACATATCCTGTTCATCAGCGGTTATCCAACTATTCTGGCCAATATCAGTTCCGTAGACCCTAGCCCTTATTTCTCGATACAGGTTCTCTTGGAAATTGGAATATTGTGATTCGTAATGTTTTACCTGTTTGCTCATTCACATCAAAAATTACCGATTACTAAAACAACAAAGTAATATAGTACCTTGGAATAAATTTAAGCAATTAATAGTTAAGGACTTAGCTTGAAGAGGCAGTCTAAAGAATAGCGCTATGTATCTACACCAAAAATGGTATAAGTATCAAAAATGGTTCCATTTATGGTGCCAATAACAATTATCCCTGATTATGTATAAATCGATTTGTACAATATGTATTGGCTTAGTTTCTAATCATATATATTCAACAATGTTTATTTAACCAATGTAGCCTTGGAATATCCGGACAAGACCAAATATAGCGAGAGGAACTCAGTTTGCCGGTGTGTTACTATTAAAAGAGTCCCTGTAAATTTTCCAGCCCTGGTCCGTTTTTTTCCATAGAACAAGGAACTTGCCGTTGTCCATCAGCTCATTTTTGGAGTCGTACGTTTCCCATAGACCGGTTTCGGCCACAAATTCCCTGTCTATGCCGAATATTTCCTGGGTTATGAACTTACCGTTTCTTAGACCAAAACCATAGGCCATTTCGAAGAATCGTTTTGGGGCATCGACACCACAAAGGGCAGGCGCGTTTGGCAGCATAATGCAGGCGTCCTTGGCATAACGGTCAATAAAAATGGAAGCATCATTTTTTTCAAATGACGTAAAATAAATAGCGTTGCTTTCCTCTATGGCTTTCTTGGCCTCTTGCAGATCAGTATCAGAAATGGACTGTGAAATACCCAACAATGGGATCGAAATTAAAAGTGATAATAAGAAGTTGTTAAGATTTTTTTTCATGATAGTTGTTTTTAGTATTAAAAAATATAGAAAATCGAACAGTATGAAATTCCTATATTTCATATCGTACCATTGGCCTGTGCTTTGAGGTCGTGTCCACAACTTTAAAACCGGCACGTTCAAAGGACTTATAGAGGCCGATCCAAGCGAACCCGTCCGGTAACTTGTCCCGGGTTGGGATGGTGGGATAGGCCTCCACAATATTGATCCCCTCTTGTCTTGCGTAATCAACAAGCCCCTTCAGCATCGTAACAGAAAGACCGATTTTACGGTATTCCTTTTTTATGAACATACAGGGCACTGACCAAACTTTTTTATCATCTATCGGTTTGTGCACCCTTGATTTCTCCAAACGACGGAAATCCTCCCTTGGCGAAAAGGCGCACCAGGCGATCGGAATGTCCTCATAGAACCCAATGACCCCGGTGGGCTTTCCATCCCAGACCAGTTGTTTTATCGCATTTTTGTTTTCACCTGCAGCCTTATTTTCATCATATTCCCTTTTAGGAAGTCGAAAGTGCATGCACCAACAGTTGGCACCTGCCCCGTTCTTTCCGAACAGTTCCAAAAACTTGGCCCAGTTTTTTTGGGTAAGTGGCTCCACTTTTATCGCAGAAAGAAAATCATTGTCCATATTGGTCTTATTAATGTTCATGTACTGAATCTCGTTTGGCCCTATTTACCGATTGTTGCCGAATATCGTTTCCACCTTTGCATGCTCAAAAAGTACAGCACTGTTTCGGGAATCCCGTACTTCCATTGCCAATTTTTCAGTGTAGGCAATGACGGCGTCCGATAGAGCATTTCCGATGCTGTAACGCTTGACCCCAAGTAATGTGAGATGTTCCAGATTGGTAAGATTGGGCAGCGCAATTACAGTGAGCGGGGCATCAATAGCCTTCACGATTTGTTTTATCTCATCGGCTTGATGTAAGCATGGTACAAAGACCCCATTGACACCACTTTCTACATAGGCCTTTGCCCGTGCGATGGTCTCAAAGGCCCCCTTTCCCTGAATGTAGGTATCGATACGGGCATTGATAAAGAAATCCCTGTGGCCATTGGCATCAAGAGAGTGCCTTATTCCTGAAATTATTTCTTGCTGCAGCTGTACTGGGCGTAGCGCGCGCTCTTCTTTCAACGAATCCTCAATGTTTATTCTCACTGCGCCGGTATCCGCAATTTTTAAGATGTTTTCAACGATGGCTTTTGGGGAGTGCGCGAAACCGGATTCAACATCTATGGAAATCGGTACTTCGACTGCTTTTACAATATCACGGCTATTAAGAAATTGGTCAAAAGATATGTGCTCGCCGTCATGATAGCCATGGGCATTCGCTACACCGTAACTTGTCGTGGCTATGGCAGGGTAGTCCGTCTGTCCCAAAATTTTTGCGGAAATGACGTCCCATGCATTGGGCAAAAGCAGTGGCCTGTTGTCCCTGTGCAAGGATTGGAATCTTTGGTACTTGTTCATACTCGATAATTAGATTTCAAAAAGTTCCAGTTGATGTTCTTTACCGGAATATCGGTTCTCATGGCGTAATAACCAGTCTTTCTTTTCAAGCCCCCCGCCGAATCCCACCAGCTTGCCATTGCTGCCGATAACGCGGTGGCAGGGACATATAATGGCAATGGGGTTTCGGTTATTGGCAAGGCCCACGGCACGCACCGCTCTGGGGTTATTTATCTTCTTCGCGACATCCATATAGCTAGCAGTTTCCCCAAAGTCTATTTGTAGGAGCTGGCGCCATACTGTTTTATTGAATTCCGTGCCATTGAAAAAAAGCGGGACATCAAATGTCTTCCGCTCACCCTCAAAATATTCTTTGAGTTGCTGTTTGGTACGCCCCAGGACTTTGGAGCTTTTATCCAACCAATAGTGGGAAGGTGGATGGTACGGTTTGTCATTAAGAAACCAAAGCTTTGCTAGATGCCCATCCCGCTCGGTAATCAAAAGCCTGCCCACCGGGGAACTTACTATCTGGTATCCTACCTTTTTCAGCACGGCAAAGAAAATGTTATATGGTTGCGTTGATCAAAACAGTGTTCCATTTCGTGGGATATTAATAGCTGTATTCAGGTGGTGCTATACCTATGCTGTGTAGGAAGAATACTGCCTGTCCCCTGTGATGGGTAGTGTGGTCCATGGTCTCTTTGAATCCACGGACGACATCATCGGTAATTTCGGTATTTTCCAGACTGTTCTTTAACGTATCATAGGCCTGGTCAACATAGGCCAGAACCCCTTCTTTGGTGGTCGCTGTTTTCGGTGGATCCCACGGTGTTTCCCTTTTGTTTATCGAAGCTCCGTCCCATCAAACAATACTGTAGGCGATGTGGTTGATAAGGTCGTTGAACTTCCAATGATCCTTGACGATTTGATGGTCAAAGGTCT
Organism: Ulvibacterium sp.; assembly: GCF_965228935.1. Classification (GTDB taxonomy): domain Bacteria; phylum Bacteroidota; class Bacteroidia; order Flavobacteriales; family Flavobacteriaceae; genus Ulvibacterium. The sequence goes on from NZ_OZ245846.1 coordinate 461,280, forward strand.
CTTCGGGCATTGCCTCCGCCATAGCCAAGGTATAGGTTCTTGAATTCTCCAGTACTTTAATTAATTCCTCAGTGGTTGTCATTTATTAAATTTTAGACCATTTGGTCGGTTAAAAGAGTAAATTTTTTTATTTCCTAATTAATTGGAATATCGTTTTCATAAATATCTTCAAAGCTTTTTCATTGCGCTCCCCTTTCATTTTAAGTACCGCCCCATCAAAACTGGTATGAATGAAATAGGCGAGCTCGTAACTACCGATATCGGAGCGAAAGTCACCGTTTTCCTGGGCCTCTTTGACACAAGGTTCCAGTTTACCAATGATAAGCGCGTGACCCTTCTGTGCCAGCTGGCTAAAGGCGTCGTTATAACCTGCAACCTCCGATGTGAGGTTGTTCAACAAGCACCCATGGGCACATCCTTCATCAGTATAACATTGACTGACCGCACCATAGAACATTTGGAGTCTCTTACCAGCGGAAATACTCCTATTCTTATTTAAGTGGAGTTCCATAAAATCCAGTGAATTTTCGATGTATTGTTGGAGCACCTCCAGCCCAAAGTCTTCCTTGGTCTTGAACATCCCAAAAAAGGTCCCCTTTGGAATGGCAATTGAGTCTACAATATCCGCAGCGCTGGTGTTATGGTAACCGTTCTTTCTTAAAAGCGGTACCCCTTTGTCCACAGCGAGAGTTCTATCGTATTTTTTATGTCTTCCCAAAATATTTACGACCAATTGGTCATAAATATAAAGAATAAATATGGTTCTATGAAAATTACATATACTGTTTTCTAGAGTTAAATTCTAGTAGGCGGACACCAATACGTGACATAGAAATACGGGTTTATGACGGAATGATAAGAGAAATTCAGTATTGCTTATCAATATGGTGCTCTAAATGGGCTGCTTAATGGGACTGATTGGGAAGCAGAAGCAATTTCCCGAGAAATGTTCATTTTAAGAAACACCTGATTACCCAATTCTTATATTGTTTTTACCATTCCAAAAACCGACATGTTCTTTCACATCTACAAAATTCGTGATGGCCAGAATGCCAATTAACCCTCAACCCGAAAAATGAAGCCTTGCCCATGAATGTTCACGATCCTTAAACGGCTGTCCTTTTCAAGATATTTTCTCAAATGGGTAATGAACACGTTAAGGCTTTTTTTGGCAAAGTAATCGTTCCTTCCCCAAATCCGCTGCAGAATATCCCTATGGCTACACATGCGATTCTTATGGTTCACAAGATATCTCAAAAGTTCGTTCTCCCGGGATGTCAATTTTATGGTTTCGCCCTTATAAGAAAGTTCCTGGTTGAGGAAGTCGAAAAAATAATCCCCCAATCCAATTTTTTCGTTTGAATCCGATATTGCTTTCTCTCCTTTGAATCGTGTTAAGAGCATTTTGATCCGGACCACCAGTTCCTCCTCATCGATGGGTTTTTTGAGATAATCGATGGCGCCCAGGGAAAAGCCCTTAAGGACATCAATTTTAAGGGATTTGGCCGTCAAGAAAACAAAGGGCAACTCTGGAAATTTATCGCGAATGCGGGCAGCCAATGTAAAACCGTCCATTTCCGGCATCATAACATCAAGGATGGCCAGGTCGAATGGGAGAGCGTCCATTTTTTCCAATGCTTTTTTGCCGTCTTTTACCCAAGTGATGGCAAAATCCTTCATTTTAAGGTATTCATTGAGCAAATAACCCAGGGACGGGTCATCTTCCACCAAAATGATATGAGGTATGTTAGCCGACATCCGATATTGGAATTGAAATGGTTATCTTAGTACCCTTGCCTTTGGCACTATCAATGGCCACATTGCCCTGGTGCGCCTCTATAACTTCCTTGACATAGTTCAATCCAAGGCCATATCCTTTTACGTCGTGAAGATTCCCGTTCGTTATCCGATAGTACTTGGTAAAAATCCGGGTTTGGTCCTTTTTGCTTATTCCTTCACCATTATCGCACACACTGATCTTAAGTTCACCCCCTGATTTTCTGGCCTCTAGAACTACTTCTGGGTTGTCCGAATATTTTTTGGCATTGTCCAACAAATTGTTCACGGCGTTTTCAAGATGGAAAATTTCGCCCTTTATCTTGTATTCCCCCGGTTCAAGATTATATGAGAACGAAACCCCTTCCATCGAAATCAGACAATGGAACTCTTCACAGAGATTCTTCAAATAGGGTTGGAAATCGACCTGCTCCATCTTGAACACCCTTTTATTGGCCTCAAGACTACTGAGTTCCATCACCTTGTCTATATGCCCTGACAATCGCTTGATCTGTTGCTTCATGATATTTACAATGGGCCGTTGTCCCTCCACGCTGTTTTCCTCCAGTATTTTTGTGGCCAGCCCCAAGGAAAAGACCGGGGTCTTAAGCTCATGTGTCAGATTGTCGATGAATTTATTCGTAGTCGAAAGTAAACTGCGCTGCCAATGATAAGCTTTGATTGCCCAAATCGTGGCAATGATTATTCCCGCAATAAAGATTAGACTGGGGAGCGTGAGCCCGTTCAATTTGGACAGAAAATAGGTGTTCAAGTTATTGAATTTCAAATCCAAAACCAACCTCTTATCCAATAGCTCGGGTAAATATCCAGACAGCTCTATAGGGTAGATTACCATGTCCCTATCTTTCTCAAGTCGCCCAGAGGGATTCAAAAAATATGTTGAGTCCCTCGTGTGCAGCGAATATGAAAAATCCGTATCTATACCATTGCCCACTAACCTTGCCTTCACAAAATCCTTCAAAAAGTGGTTGGAGGCATCCTGGATACTGTCAACACTGGTCTTAAAAAAGGAATTGTCTTCCAACAAGGCACTTCCCATAAGGAAGGTAAGTTTGTTGTGGTTGCTCAAATCCTGTATAATCGATTCACTGGCAACACCGATTTTTCTATCGAATTGAACTTTGGCCAAACTAAGGCCGACCTTAAGGTATTGGTACTGCACTACGGCCAATCCGATTAGGCATATGACAAACAGGGCAATATATAGGCCTCTCCTCCTCAAAACTTTTGCTAAATAACTTATAAATATCTATTTCTTAAGGGGTTTTAATCAATCGCTAATTGAATTAACCTTTCATTAATCTTTTTTGGCCGTTGCTTAATCCAGTGGCACGATAGTGTAGGATATATTGGCCCCAAGTTAACGGTTAATTTTTTTAGTTGAACAGTTTTTACCAATCAAGGTCAATTAAAAGCTAGTTTCCATGAAGCTGGCTTTTTTATGATGGCCGAAAACCAATCGTGCATGAAAGACAACCAAAAAAAAGCAACACTTCTATTTTTCCTCTTCTCTATTGTTTCAATCTACCTTGGCAACTCCCAGGGATGTGTAGCCATACGCCATTTTTCCTCGTGTGTGGGAAACAATCTCGAAAGCAATCTGCTCAGTGCAGGCGACCTTCAGATCGGGGTCAACTATAGATATTTTAAATCGTTTAGGCATTTTAGGGGAACCGGGGAGGAACCGGATAGGGTGACCAACAATACGGAGGTCATCAACCATGCCCATGCCTGGGATTTTTTTGTCACCTATGGTATCTCTGACAGGTTCTATGCCAGCCTAACCCTGCCTACGGTAATCAATACACGCTCCTCACTCTACGAGCACGGAAGGGAAGAACGCAATATAACATTTTCCAGGGGCTTGGCCGATGTCAGGGTCGGGATCGGCTATTGGTTGTTCGATTTGGAAAAGTTCCATAATGGAAATCTGGCCATTGGTCTGGGGGTCAAATTGCCCACCGGAAACTACAACGCATCCGACATCTTCTATAATGTAGGTCCCGAAGGTGGGCCGCAGGTACGACCGGTGGACCAATCCATCCAACCGGGGGACGGGGGCTTTGGCATCACCATGGACTTTCAATTTTACCAAGAAGTGGCCACGGACCTGTTTTTTTATGGAGGCGGATTCTACCTTATGAACCCTAGGGAGACGAATGAGACTAGGACCTTTAGGGAAACCTTGAGCCCCATACTTGAGAATGAGGCCATTATGGCCGTTCCAGACCAGTATTCACTGCGCATGGGATTGAGCCGTACCATCTCCAACGGCCTTTTCGGTTCTTTGGGCGCAAGGTTCGATTGTGTTACCGTCAAGGATCTGATCGGTGGAAACGAAGGGTTCAGGAGACCTGGCAACGTGCTGTCCATCGACCCCGGTATCAGTTATGTGACGAATAATTTCATATTGAACCTGAACGTGCCCTTTGCTGTAAGAAGGGAAAGGCCCCAAAGCATTACCGATAAGCAAACGGAAGCCCTTACCGGAAATCCGCGTAACGGTGATGCGGCTTTTGCGGACTACGTGATCAATATGGGCATATCCTATAGGTTTCCGAACAAAAAAGTACACATTGACCCAATGCTACAGGATGAGTTTAAGAACTGACAGGATGGACCAAGTTGACCGATCCGAAGATATGGTGGATACAAAAAAAGGGAATGGAAACCTCTTGGCCCTTTCCATTGGAATCGTTTATGTTTGGTTCGGGTCACTGAAGTTTGTACCAGACCTCAGTCCGGCCGAGGGTTTGGCCAAGGACACCATTCATGAACTCACATTCGGTCTGATTCCAGCCGATATTTCCATATTGCTCCTAGCCATGTGGGAAACATGCGTAGGTCTTATGTTGATTTTGAATATAATGAGGCGCTTTGCAATCCGTTTTGCGCTGTTGCACATACTGCTAACGTTTTCACCCCTGTTGCTTTTCCCGGAGAGGGTCTTTACCAATACACCTTTTGCCCTGACACTTTTAGGGCAGTACATCGCGAAGAATTTTGTTATTCTGTGCGTTTTGATTTTTTTGATGACCACAAGGTCCGGGCCCTGCGGCAGAAAAAATCATACGCTATAGATAAAGCGCTGAAAGTTAGTGAACTTCCTGCCATAGGCCTTGAGGTACTCAATAAAAAAAGTGAAGGTTTTGAACTCATTTCAATATGCTGTTCATCCAAAACATGATTTCCTATCCAGAAGCATTGATGCACTCAAAGTCAGAAAGTAAACATATAATTTATTGACCTTAAATTCACATAAAGTGATATAAACCAATGATCAATATTAAATCCAGTGCCGCACTTAGAAAGTTGGTGCGCTGTGTGCTAAGATCTCTAATTTTTACAGGTTGATGAGTTGCCTCAACCTCTCAAAAGAAAGAAATCACTCCTGGTGTATGGTACGTGCGATGGCCTTTATTCAGTCACAACAGCAGTTTTTATTGCTTTTCGTTTTTTCAAAGCATTCCATCCCTTCCTTGAATGCAAAATATGAAAGCCCAAGAGTACCTATGCTGTCCATATATGCAACTGCAAACAGTTCGTAAATGCCACTGCTCACAAGCAGGATGATCGACATATAGATGCAGACCAAAGTACATTTGGCATCGGCCAAGATCGGGGCAGAGCCAAGTTTGTTCCCCACGATTCTTTCCAAACAACCAAGGTCCACATTATCACTATTGAAATTGCCGAAATAATGATACCCTAAAAGGTTGTCACCGGTTTGTGTCCTATCCAAATATTATAGATACTCGTTGAGACAAGTCCTAAAACTAGTAAGTAAAAAGCGACTCCGGTAATTTTCAGTGCAGTTCGTTCAAAAGTGGCTCGTTTGCTTTTTGGGTTGTTCTGGATCCTCAGGACCATGTGGGCAATTCCGAGTCAGGAGATGACCTCTATGAAACTGTCCGAACCAAAACCGAAAAGGGCCAAGCTTTCATCTTCGAATCCTAGGTATGTTGCAACTATTCCCTCCACGTCGTTATAGATTATCGTAAACACCGCAAGAACAAAAGCTATTTTATACAGTTTTTTGCTATCTGACGTTAAAGACTTTACCATTTTATTCCTCCAAGTTGCAAAACAAACCGATCATTCATCAAGGATACCAATCCCAAACAAAGAATAAAATTAGGCAATTTAGGGTCAAGGACTTCGGCGGAACACGGTGATGCTGAATTTGGATTATTAAACGTTCGTTTTATGAAACTTTAGAATCTTATTCCGTTCTCAGGGTATCCGCCGGGTTTCGTACGGTGGCCATAATGATTTGCCTTCCAACGGTAAGGGCACTTATTACCAAAACGATGAGAAATCCTGAGAGTGCTTCCCTCACCCCGATTGTAGTCCTATATAGGAATTCATTCAGCACAAATTTATCCACGACATATAGTGAAATGGGAATGGCAATCAATCCAGCTATCAGGATAACATTAAAATAACCACGGGACAGCAATAAAGCCAAATTCCCGATACTAGCGCCCAAGACCTTTCGGATACCTATTTCCTTTTTGCGGCTTTCCACGGTAAAAACGGCCATACCCATCAAACCAAGTGTCGATATTGAAATTGCAAGTATGGCCAAAAAGGAAATTATGGTATAGGTCGCTTTATGCTGCTGATAGGTCTCCTCAATTTTTGAATCGTAGAACGCAGCTTCGAAAGGATGGACAAGGTCAAACTTCAGATACCCGTTTTCCAATTTTTCCATAGAAGCCGTCAAGTCCTTGCCATTGAGTTTTACTCCCAATATCGTGTATCTTTCTGAGGCGGTGGGCCGAACGAATGCAAAGGCCTTTTCCAGGTTCATGGTGAGGGACATGTTTACGAAGTTCTTTACCACTCCCAAGATTTGTAATCGGTCACCGTTATACCAGATGTTTTTGCCAATGGCCTCTTGGGGTGGGCCAAGGTCGAGACCTTTTAGGAATTCTTCGTTCACGATGATATGCTCCCGGTCCTCGCCTTCCCTTAAATCGTCAGGGAATCCAGTACCTGCAAGTATTTCAAACTTGTGCATGACCAGATAATTTTTGTCGATTTCATTGACCAAAAATCGTATGGAACTATTTCTGTCCGCAGATTCGGCCAATCCCATGGTCGCTCCACCGGTACCCAATACCATGGAGGATTTTGATGTTCTTTCCACTTCCGGAATTTTTCCATATTCGGATTCGAGCAAATCGATATAGTCCCCCTTTATATTGATGTTCACGATTTGCTCGGTATCATACCCCAAGTCATAATCCACGGCAAACCTGTATTGCTTATGGACAAGTACCGCGCACATGATGAGGCCTATGGAAAGGATAAACTGAAACACCATTAGAACCCGTCTTAGGTCGGTTCCGGAGAATACCTTGATCTTGCCCGCATCATTGAAAATGATATTGGCATTGAGCTTCGATAGGATAGCGGCGGGCAGGAAACCTGCGATACAGCCCGTAACGACAGCAAATGCCAAAAAGTAAAGCAGGTGGATATATTCCATATCCAACGAGAACATTCGATAACCCCTAGCGGCCGGATTGGGCAATGCCAGAAATTCCGGTTTGATCAAGAAGAAAAGGCCCAGTCCAAGAATCAGGGCGATCAAGGCCAATAACACCGCCTCGACGACAAACTGACCGAATACCTGAAGACGGGATGCACCGATGACCTTTCTGATACCGATTTCCTTGGAACGGCGCAACGCCCTGGCCAATGATAGATTGGTATAGTTAAAACAGGCCGATAAAAGCACGATAAAGGTCAGTAGTGCCATGAGAAAAATCCTGTTCTGGGGAAAAGATGGCCCAGGCAGGTTTTCAAGGAGACTGCTTTCGCCCGTAACGAAGGAATCGAGGGGCTGTAGCATATGGGTTATCGGGTCTTCGGTCGTGGAATTGATACCTTCCATTACGTTCGCAAGGACTTTTTCAACTTGTTCTTTTTTTACGGCCTCGCCCAGTACGAGATAAACATAGTTCAAGGAAATATTTTGTGGATCGGTCCAAAAATCCGATGCTCTGCGCGAAGGCGGGGCAGGGCCACTTTTCAGGGTGTTCAATGAAACCAACATCTCGAAACGCATATGCGAATTTAAAGGGGAATCCTCCATAATGCCGGTTACGGTACCGTTGATGGTATCGTTAAGCCCAGGGCCGGTAATCATGCTTACTGGTCTACCCATTGGGTTCACTTGGCCAAAAATTCATCGTAAAGCCGATTCCGTCAATACGATACTATTGGGGTCTGTCAATGCCGTTCGAGGATTTCCTTCTTTAAGCCTAAATGAAAAGACATCTAAAAAGGATGGCGAGGAATAGAATCCCTTTAAATCGATTCCACCTTCATCCGTTTTTATATTGGCGGTGAGTCCATCGCGTACAATGGCGATCTCTTCTACTCCCGAAGCTTTTTCATCCAATTCGTTCGCAATGAAGATGGAGGCAGTCGCCAGCTTGCGCTCCCTACCGGACATGGTCCTGGAAGATGTGACGTGATAAATATTGTCCTTTTTATCATGAAAATTGTCGAAGGAGTTGATTTCGGACAAAAGCAAGATCATCAATATGCCTACGGCCATGCTTATGGTCAGGCCCAAAATGTTGATTCCTGAAAAAACGGTATTCTTTCTTAGGCCCCTTAACGAAACTTTCACATGGTTCTTGAAGATGCCATAGTGGTTCGGAAGTAAGTTCATTTTAATTCGTTTTACGATTATTGGGCGAAGCAATTTTAGGGTTTCCCAGAAATAATGTCTTCGGGCCTTGGCTTTGGAACAAGTCTTAATATTCTCCTGAAATAATTCCTCCATATCGCCCTCTATCTCCTCGAGGTAGTCTTGCTTTACAAAAAAGCGTAAAAAACTGAGGATATATTTGGGCGGTCCAATGTCTTTCGATGGTTCCATGGCTAGCTATAGTGCTGAAAGTTCAGGCATTGATGACCAAAGCCCCGCCCTAATTTCCCTTATCTCCGTCAGTACCCTGTGGGCCTGCCTACTGGCGGTATATATCCTTTTACGTTTTCCGCCCCTTTTTTGGGTTGCCTCTCCGAACTCGGAGGTCAAGAATCCTTTCTGTTCCATTCTTTTGAGCGCCGATTGTATCGACCCGACACTAAGTGATTCGCCCAAACGGTGTTCAAGCTCTTTTTTGATACGGACACCATAAGCGTCGTCCTGCAATACTACAACGACAAGCAGCACAAGCTCCTCGAACTCTCCCAGTCTTGTTCTCTTCATTTTATTTCATTCGTAATTGCAGTAAATATAATCAAACTTATTTAATTCGTAATTGTAGTTAATATATTTTTACCTGCGACAATGAACCTGTAACAGGAACATGAGAAAGTTGGTAATAGCGGATAACGTCCGTAATTGGGGTTCTGAAATAGCTCGGATATACGTTTGCAAAGAGGAACATTTCAGTAAATAGCTGGATCCTATAAAAAGGCGATTTTATAAGACCACTATGGAAAAAGAGTCGGTTCTCAAGAAATGTTGGTTTTAAGGAACTGAGACTAGAAATGAAAAACAACCTCTCAATACTTTTTTGTCTTATCAAGTAAAACTAATTTGCTACGGTAGCAATAAAATAATCGGCATTTTCTGTAACTATTTGGAAACCGCTCGGTCTTTACTTTGAAATTATATTTGAGGTAATGTATAAGTTCGATATTGAAATCCGTGTGACCCAAGAGTATTTCCTTTCATTGTAAAAACTTTGGACAAACACTGTCCAATAATTTTACGATGTGAGCCCGATACAAGAAGATTAATTGATTTAACAATATGATTATGAGTAATTTATAATCATGGCACAGATTTGGTTCATCTGCTTTTGACCCATCACTTTTCAATCATTTTCTCGGCATATGCTTAGTGGGCCGCTAGCTTATGCCTTCTAAATCTCAAAAGCCATATCCATGCACAACATCAAACTTTTCCTAAGAAATATCAAAAGACAAAAAGGCTCCTTTTTTATTAATATAATCGGACTTTCCACGGGATTGGCCTGTGTCCTTTTGATATACCTATGGGTACATGATGAACTGAACATGGATAAGTTCCATGAAAATGATGAACTGCTTTATAGGACCCTGGAACATACCCGCTACAATGAGGATGTCATCACATGGAAAGAAACCTCTGGTCCCGTTGCAGAAGTATTAAAGGATGAAATGCCCGAGGTCGTCTATTCTACGGCCGTCGCCCCCCCGGAATGGTTCGGAAAACAGAATCTATCCACTGAAGGTAAAGATATAAAGGCCCTCGGTCAGTATGTGGGAAAAGACTACTTCAATATCTTTTCCTATGGTCTTGTTCATGGGGGCAGGAATCAGGTACTTGCCGACAAGAATTCCATAGTGATTTCGGAATCGTTGGCAATGAGCCTTTTCGATTCTACGGAAAATAGTATCGGCAAGGTCATTGAACTGGAACACGAACAACCATTGCAAGTGTCGGGGGTGTTCAAGGATACCCCGGCCAATTCCACGTTTCAGTTCGACTTCGCGGCAACCTATGACCTATTATCCGATATGCCCGCATACAGTTGGGTCCAGAATTGGGGAAGTACAGGCCCACAGGTATTTATGGTTCTAAAAAAAGGTACGGATGTCAAGCAGTTCAAGAGGAAAATTGCCGATCTGATCAAGGTAAGACAGGAAGGATCGACCCGTACACTTTCCGCTGTTCCCTATTCGGATTACTATCTCTATGGTAACTACGAAAACGGAAAGCAAGCCGGGGGACGTATAGAATATGTTCGGATGTTCTCCATAATTGCCATCATCATTTTGATGATCGCATGTATAAATTTTATGAACCTGTCAACGGCAAAAGCGTCTAAAAGATTAAAGGAAATCGGCGTGAAAAAAGCAGTAGGTGCCAGCAGAAGGTCATTGGTGCTGCAGCATCTTGGGGAATCGGTGATGATGGCCTTTACCGCGCTTTTGGTCGCACTTGTCATGGTCTTGGCTTCCCTCCCATGGTTCAACAATATTATTGGCAGGGAACTTACTGTAAACTTTACTCCGGGCCTTGTGTTAATAGTCTTGGGCATTACCCTGTTCGCGGGACTTGTGGCAGGAAGTTACCCCGCACTTTACCTGTCCGGCTTCAATGCAGTGACAATTTTTCGGGGAAAAATTAAAAGTCCGGTCGGGGAATTTTTGACCAGAAAGGGGCTGGTCGTTGTACAGTTTGCCCTATCGGTCGTCTTGATCGTTTCCGTACTGGTGGTTTATAAACAGATTGAGTTCATACAAAATAAAAACTTGGGATACGACAAGGACAATGTGGTCCATTTCGGAATTGAGGGCAGGGTAAAGAACGGATTGGAGACCTTTGTCTCGGAAATCAAGAAAATACCAGGGGTAGTAAACGTTTCCAGCACATCGCACGATATGATAGGGCATAGTTTTTCCGCCGGCATAGGCTGGGAAGGCAAAGATCCCGAGGACGATACCCAGTTTCAAATAGCCCAGGTAAACTATGACCTTATCGAAACTCTTGGTATGGAGGTTACCTCCGGCCGTAGTTTTTCACGGGACTATTCCACTGACAGTTCGGGTATTATTTTCAACGAGACTGCTATAAAGGCCATGGGGCTCGATAATCCAATAGGCAAAAAAGTGGATTTTCTGGGCCAGGAAAGAAGGATTATTGGAACGGTAAAGGATTTTCATTTCAAGTCATTACACGAGAGGGTCGAACCGATGTTGCTCGTGTTCTCCCCGGATTATGTAAGAAGGATTATGTTGCGGATAGAATCCGGAAAGGAGCGGGAAACCCTATCGGCCCTCCAAAGTTTTTATCGGGAATACAATCCTGGATTCCCGCTCGAATATCAATTCCTGGATCAGGAATACAATACACTTTATGCATCGGAACAAAGAGTGGCCACATTGTCCAAATATTTTGCCGGTCTCGCAGTTTTGATTTCTTGCCTAGGTCTCTTTGGTCTAGCCGCCTATACGGCAGAGAGACGCCGAAAGGAAATTAGTATAAGGAAGGTCCTGGGCCAGACAGCAACACAGGTTACGGTAATGTTGTCCGGCGAGTTTGCCAAGCTGGTCCTGATCGCGATCTTGATAGCTCTTCCCGTGGCCTATCTGCTGACAGACAACTGGCTGTCCGGTTTTGCCTATCGGATTCCTATGCGATTGTGGTATTTCCTGGCAGCTGGTCTAGTAGCATTTTTCATTGCCTTGGCAACGGTAAGCTCCCAGGCCCTTAGCGCTGCCAACAAAAACCCGGTAGACGGGTTGCAAGAGGAATAGAGTTATGTGTAATGATAGTGTTCTGATTGGTTTCAAATTAATGGGACCAAATAACGAAATTATCAGATCCCCTAGAATGGTTCTCTTTATGGGACTGATAAAATTGCTGCTAACACGGGCGTATATATAATTTTGTGCGCTTTTATTTACTTGTAAGATATATTTCTTTGATAATATCAAATCCTCCGCTAGTAGCAGTATTTTGAAACGTGATGATGCCAGTGTTGTCTGCTTTATTGAAAAAAAGATAGGTGGTAATACCTGGATCTCCACCTGTATGCCCCCATAACGTATGGTGAATTGAAGTAGAATCAAATTCATAAGTATGCCAACATAGCCCTTGGGAAGTATTGCCTTTGAGCTGAAGAGATAACATTTTGTCTATGGTATCTTTTTTCAGTATACGTTTTCCATTATATTCGCCACCATTCATGATAGCGATCATGTAATTGGACAATTCCCTAACACTGGTTCGTACCAAACCATCAGGATAATTGGGGAAACTATAAAGACAATTTTCAACAAAACTGTTTACTTCAAATTTGGAATCCTTGGTATACAGACGTTTATTTTCAAGTAATTCATTTTTGTTATGGTCGGTAATGTAAGCATAAGGTTTAATATGCTTTGATGAGTCTACTTCACTTAAAAACCATCCTGTATTGTCCATACCCAAAGGCTTAAAAATATGTTTTTGGCAATATTCATTAAAAGGTTTCTTTGAAACATTTTCGATAATTAGGCCAAGCAACCCGAATGCAATATTTGAATATCGTTTATTATCTCCTGGTGACAATTTGGTAAAATTACTTCCATCGTTATAGTATTTGCCATTCGAATTTAAATTTGCATAAATCCAGTCATATAAAGATATTGTAGGGTCTCCACATGAATAGCTATGGTGATAGGCCGGCCCATCCTGAATGGAAGAGGTATGGGTCAAAATCTGAAAAATGGTTATTGGTCGGTCCGAATATTTAGGGTTTCTAATTTTGAAATCCAAATATTCATTTATATCCCTATCAAGATCAAGTAAACCTCTTTCCCAAAGTTGCATGGCCGCTACCGTAGTAAAAGTTTTGGAGATAGACCCAATATTCATAATACCATCAATGCTCATAGGTGTATTAAGCCCAATATCTGCCAAGCCATAAGATTTGGACCATGTCAAGGTATTATCTTTTACAATACAGGTTGCAAAACCTAGAATATTCCTTTCGGACATAAAACTTTGGATTATAGTGTCCAGGGACTCGTATTTATAATCCTTTTGGGCATACCCTGTAGTAATGAGTAAAAAGGAGACTGTTAAGCCAAAAGTCTTTAAAAATTTTGAATATATTATTTTCATGATTCCAACACTTTTCTATGATTGCAAGGTTTGACCTATTTAACAACCGATATTTCTATGGCCCCTTGTTCTCCTTTTGCGCCATATTTGGCCATAGCTTCATTACTGTTTAGCCTTACCAATTTATAGTTGCTATCCGAGAGTCTTATGGTCTTTCCGATATCTATTTGTTGACCGTCGATAACAAGTAGATGTACTTTGCCCAAGAAAGTAAAGGAGCCGTTTCCTTGAAAATCTGAATCTTCAAAATCAACCCTTACTTTTCCTTTTAAATAAACCTCGTTGTTTTTTTTTGACCAAAACAATCTTGAGGCACTAAAAGTACCCTTTTCTTTTTCGGGTGTTTCGTATGGGGCATTGGGGATTTTTGCAGTAATTTCAGGTTGAACAGTCTCTATTTGTTGTTTAACAGAATCTTGAATAGCTACAGAGTCAAAAGAACTTGAAGATAAAGCGATCAATAATGCTAAAGAATCCAATGGTTTCATAATTGTTTGTTTTATGTTCTTGTTAGACTTGACGGAATCTTTTGAAATGGTTGCAGTTTTAGGTTGTATTTTTTTAGTTGTTTTATTTTCAACCAAGGAATCGGTAATGGTTACCGAAGGGGATTTTAGGTTTTTATCAGTGTTGTTTCCTTCATTATTTTTCCATGGTTGAATTATTAAAATACCAATAGTGCATACCATGGCAACACCTGATATGACCAATGCTTTAAAAAAGGGTTTAACAGATAAGATTTTCAAGTAAGATGGATCACTAAATTCCATGAATTCGACTGGCAAAGTATTTTTGACCGATAACGAGAATTGGTCAAAACTTTTTTCATACAATTCAGATAAATGTGCATTCCCCTTAGGAGATAACAATAGCAACAACAATTTTTGGTGTTCTTTGTCCTTTTCATTTTCTTTTGCCTTTTCTACGAGCATTTTTTTTAACTTTTTACGTGCCCTAGCTAGGTGGGATTTTGATGTTCCCTCACTTATATCCAGTTCTTCTGCTATCTGGGCATGGGTGTATTTTTCCATGACATAGAGATTAAAGACCCAGCGGTGGTGCTCTGGCAATTGGTCAATGGTATTTAAAAGTTCAGTTATTGTGAAGGCCGTTTCCGTATTTGAAAAAGTTTCATCCTCTATTGTTTTAAGTTCAGTGCGGTATGGCGACGAATCATTTAGAGGTTTTTTCTTTTTTTCGTCTCGCAAGTATTGCAGGGTATGGTTCACTACCACACGGTGTAACCATGCGTCAAAAGGTCCTTTACCTTTAAAACTTTTATATTTTTCAATGGCTTTCAGAAAGGCTTCATGGGCCAAGTCTTCAGATAGCTGATTATCCTGGGTATATCTAAAACAAATACCGATCATTTTACCGATATTTCTACGGTAACTAGTTTCCCAAAATTCCTTTGTTGATCTAGTCAATTTACTAACATGTTTATAATCATGATGCAATCAATCTGAATGGTGGCAGTTTTTTTGCAAATATTTTTTGGGATGTTCTATAAATAATGATCATATGATTAATTCTGTAAAACCATCTTTATCAAAAAAGGCCAATTCATGAGAATCCTTTTTCAAAGTATAAGTATTCTAGGAAACGTCCTTTTCTTGGTCTCTTTTAATAGTTTCATCAATTCACATTTTATGGAACTCAATTCAAAAGGTCTTTTCGCCCTTACGCTTAGTTCATTTCCCTAACTCTCCATTGCACAAAAGGGGCTTCTTTCAAAATTATGGACTCCAACGCAAAAAAAGAATCTGGGTTTCCTTGGAGAAATTTTTTGCATTTACTCTATCCTGTTTTTTGTTACATATTGGATACATTTTTAAGGTTGAGTCCGTTCGACCAAAATTTCGACTTTCCGTTTTGTTCTGCTTCCGGTCGATCCGGCACTCCCCCCTATCGGTTTTGATCATATCTTCAGTACAGCCACCATTCCCTTTTTTTCGATGGCAAAAAAACAACATCCGTTCTTGGTGACGGCATAAAGCCAGCCCCGCCAATTGCGGGGCCTTTTTATACGTCCTTTCCAAGCCCCGATGTTGTAATCCGTACAGCATCAAAAAAAGGGAATCGTGAAGGCACTATGGGAAGTAAATCAAAAACACAAAAGATGAAATCGTACGGAATCAACAAAAAGGAAGCGGAACAAAGGTTAAAAATCAAAAAAAGGGAAAACGCTCCGGATATAATAAGTAAATCGATTATAAAAGCTGTCCGAAGGGTTCGGGCAGGACTATTCATTCATTTTAAATTTTTCAATTATGAGCAATCTTAGAAACAAAGTTCAATTGATCGGCAACGTGGGGAACGACCCTGAAATGAACGTTTTGGAAAGCGGTAAAAAAGTCATTCGTTTTTTATTGGCCACCGATCAGAATTACAAAGATGCCGAAGGTCAAAAGGTACGGTCCACTGACTGGCACAATATGGTGGCCTGGGGCAAGACCGCCGAGATCATCGATCTATATGCGGTCAAAGGCAAGCAGATCGCTATCGAGGGTAGACTGACCTCACGAAGCTACGAAACCAAGAAAGGCGAAAAACGCTATATCACGGAGGTAATTGTTAGCGAGGTTCTATTATTGGGTGCCAAGAACGAAGATAGGGCAGCCTAATACATAAACCATTTACAATTAAAGAGGGCATCTCTCGGAAAAGTTCTGCCCTCTTTTTCATTACCAATAACGTTTAAATTAAAAAGCAATGAAGGACAAAGTTAACGAAATACGGATAAGCTACAAAGAACGAATCCCTGCCCCCTTTTGGCAGAAGATAAATTCCTCAAAGGATGCCGCAGATCTACTTTACGAACATTGGGACAAACAGACAATTCAGGTAAATGAATCCTTTAAGGTCATGTTATTGAACAATAACAATAAGGTGAAGGGTATCTATCAACTTTCAAAAGGCGGGATTACCTCCACGGTCATCGATATGCGGATCTTGTTCGCGGTGGTTTTAAAATCATTGTCCGTAGCAATCATCTTGACACACAACCATCCCAGCGGAACGTTGAGGGCAAGCCAAGCGGACAGGGAGATTACCCAAAAGATCAAGGAGGCAGCTGATCTATTCGATATCCGGTTATTGGATCATATCCTAATCGTTCCCAATGGCCGGTACTACAGTTTTGCCGATAATGGAATTCTTTAAATCCATATCAACCAATCATGGGATGTCCAAACTATAATTCCCGTGATGGGGAAACACAAGGGCGACTTTTTAAGTTGCCCATTTTCTATTATGGAAAGTTCAAGGCTCTGTAAAATAGCCTGTGAAATCCCTAAAAGCAGGATTGAAAAAATCATAAAACCTTCTGTTTAATGGACGATTACTACAAGAGCCTTTACCTTTTGGGAAAGGTATTTTTTTGACCCCTTCGGGGATCAAAGGAATAGCAAGAGGATAACACGCTAAAGCGGTGTTATGATGTCTCGTCCGATTATAAAATATTGATAGTCTAAATTTTATAATATGAAAGAATTTCGAAGCGGGATGAAATATTGTAACAATTCCCTTGGAATACCCGATAAACAGGAATTCAAATTGTAACAATCGAATAAAAATAGGATTCACCGATGGATGGTTTTAAGGTCATACGGTTAAGGATAGGAACTATCGAACGTTTCAAGCTATTCTCCAAGAAAATCGCGAAAACGTATTCCGAAGCGTTGGAGGCAATGCTTGACTTTTTCGAATGGCACAACTATTCCCCTCACCAACGTTTTGCCAAGGACATCAATTCAGCGGTGGAACTCAACCGTAAACGTATCGAGGCCCATATTGCCATTTCGAAGTCCATAGAGAAAGGGCAGAATATACCCTTGATCAATATCGAAACGATGCTAAGATCGCTCTTTGAGGAGAACAATAAAACATACGACCCTAAAAAACTGGATACCGAAACTTCCAAAGTGGATTTCCCAAAAACCGGAAGGGAAAAGACCACGGTTCCGAGAATAAAATATGACCGTGCCAACCGGAAGTTGGAAGAAATGAAGCAACGCTTGCAATACGTTCTGCATCAGATTGAACCGGTCAGCAACCGCTTTGGAAAGGACTTTTTAAAAGTCGGAATCACACGGGAAGAACTGGCCCGCTTCAAGCAGACCTTAAAGGATCTATAATATGTACATTACCATTACACCCCAGAAATTAGGGCAGGGCTATTCCAATAGCGTAGCGGATTACGTTGCCTACCTGGAAAAAGAAAATGAAGGTTTGGATCGGGAAAACCAGGAACATTTTTTTAGCCGAACCGAGAATCAGATTTCAGCCGAAGGGGTCGTCAAGGAAATCGATTCCAATACTGCCAAGTTAAAAAAGACGGAACCAAAGTTTTATTCGATCGTGGTCAGTCCAAGCCAAAGGGAACTCAAAAGAATAGCTCACAAGCCTGAAGCTCTAAAGACTTATACCCGGGAACTGATGAAGGAATATGCAAAATCTTTTTATCGTGAAAAACCGGTAACCGTCGACCAAATAAAATATTTTGCCAAAATAGAACATGAACGGACTTATCGGGGATTTGAAAAAGAAGTTTTGGAAAACGCCCTTTTTCGAAAACGCATCGCCAAATTGAAAAACGATATCCAAAAAGTCAGTCGAGGGGAATTGGAAGGGGATATACAAAAAATGCAGAAGGAAATCATTGATTTGAAAGAAGCTGCTCCCCATAAGATCAATGGCCAAATGATTGTGGCTGGAATGAAAAAGGATGGGATCCAATCCCACATTCATATTATTGTTAGTCGAAAGGATGTGACCAATACTTTTAGTCTTTCTCCAGGTTCAAAATACAAAGCTTCCGAAGTTGAGATGCATGGAAAGAAGGTGCAACGTGGTTTTCATCGCGACCGTTTCTACGAGAAATCGGAACAGGTTTTCGATAAGCTCTTTGGCTACAATCGGAATTTTGTCGAGACCTATGACGCCAAAAAAACTTTGGTCAAGGATCCCATTTTATTTCGGATGCTTTTGGGCAACCTACCTATGGGAGAGAAGGCTTTGGCCCTAAAACTACTTTCGAAATCCGGCATGCGGGTTCCTTCGATACCGACCAATAAGGTACAACTGGCACTAAAGGTTTTTCATCAATTGCGAAGAGGAATGAAACGGGCTATGGAAGCCGGATCAATAGGAATCTAAAAGGATTATGGAACAATTGGACTATACTGTTGTGTTTTGGATATTGCTTCTGGGAAGTGGTTTGGGCCTCTTTATTGTCCGAAGGTTTAAGTCCGGTTTCTACCTAAACACGCTGTGGATAATATTGGGGTTAACATGGGCCTGGTCGGAAAGTGAAAGTGTCCAACAGTTCATTCCGGTGATGTTGGTCATCGGGCTGCCTTTATTCTTTATCAATATCCTATGGTTTGTCTACTTTCCCAAAGAAAGCGACCACACTATTGAAAATCGCTACGTTGTTCGTCTAAAAGTTTCCAAAGGGAAGGTGCTTTTACAAAATATCCGTAGGGGAATCGCCATTATAGGTGCCGCTGGAAGTGGCAAGACCGAAAGTGTCGTTTATCCATTGTTAAGGCATTTCAATCACTGGAATTTCAGCGGGGTTATTTACGATTATAAAAACTTTGAAATTACCGAAATGGCCTATCCGCTTTTTAGCAAAGGTGACATTCCGTTCCAGATTATTTCGTTCGATACGATTTATGCCAAGGTCAATCCTATTGCGCCGAGGTACCTACCCGATGAGGAAAGCGTCAACGAAGTATCCCGTGTTCTTGTGGAAAACCTCCTGGAACAAAAGGACAATCACATGAATGCCACGACCCGGTTCTTCAATGATGTGGTCGAAGGGTTGATCGGGGGAATGATTTGGCGACTGAAAACGGATTTTGAGGACGCCTGTACCCTACCCCACCTGATAGCACTCTATCAACATTTGGATACCAAAAACTTAATCAGGTTCTTGTCCGGGAACACAATATCAAGGGCCATGGCAGATGCCTTTATAAGTGGAGTGGAATCGGAGCGGCAGACCGCCGGGGTCAAAAGCACCTTGGCAAATGCCTTTAAAAAAATCAGTACACAACGTATTTTTATGGTTCTTTCGGAAGATGAAATTAACCTGAACATCAACGATCCGAACAGTTTAAAAGTAATCTCGGTAGTCAATAATCCAAGGATTGAGACATCATTGTCCCCGGTAATCGCAACGATTCTACATACGATTACCAAGCAGATGAGTGTACGCCACCGAAATCCGTCCTTTCTACTTATGGAAGAAGCCGCCACCTTGAGATTATTGAATATGCACAGAATTCCTGCCACCCTGCGGAGTTACAATATCGCTACGGTCTATGTGCTCCAGGACAAGATCCAAAATGATATGATGTACGGCCCTATGGCCAGCAAGGCCATATTGAGCAATCTTTCCTATCAGTTCTTCGGCAAGGCCAATGACCCGGATACCGCCAAATATTATGAGCGTTTCTTTGAAATTGTAAAGCAGGAAACAAAAAGCGTGAACAAGGGTTACAACCTGAATTTTGATACTAGGGTGACCAAAGGCGAGCGAGAAGTTGCCAAGACCCGTGCCAACGTTTTCTATGGGCTCCGACAAGGGGGGTTTGTGGTTTTGGCCGATGGAAAGGATGAAAAAGTACAATTTAGGGGTCCTAAAATTTTAAGACAGTTGCCCTTACCGGAAAGGAACCACAAAAAGAAGCTTCAGGAAAATTTTGAGCGAATCCATATAGAAGTACAGGGAATTTTTGGAAGGTAGTATTACCAAAAATTCGGTCTCGGTGATAGTTATTAGAGTTTATCGAAGCCTGCTTGATTTTGATTTAGAACCGTTAAACGAGTTATACATAAGAAAAATCTTCGACAATTTTAGTATATTTAATTCAACTTCCTTTCTTCCATTTTTATAATTTCTAGCCCACCTCTTATGTCAAAAAAAACTTTATTTAAACTTTTTGAGATTTTTGACGAACTTAAAAAGGTAAGATTTTCTTACATCACTTTATACATAATAGCGTTGGCTTTATTGTATAAATACGCTTATTACAATTCGTTTAGTGTTGATATAACAAATTATATAAAGGTTCCCGACCTCAGCGTATTTTTAATAAAACTATTACCTAGGTTAATTTATTTTTTTCTTGCATATACTCTCATTTTTCTATTATTTTTTATTTTAAGTGAAGTTTTTGAATCATTAGTCTACCTTTTTAGAAAAAGGAAAATAAAGCACAATCAAAGTCCTGATGATCCCAAACCTTTTTTTTCTAGAATAGAGTTTTTTCTGGGATGGAATATTTTACAATTTGGATTTTTCTACCTTTCTATTACTGAGTTTGCTTTTCCATTTTTTGGCCTACCTCCAAAGGCCCAAATACCTTACTATTATAGCCCTAGATTTATTGCGCCACATGTAGCATTCCTCTCTATTTATTTTGTGAGCATCAGGCTAAATAGCACATACCTAATCTATTTTCTGAAAGCATATAAAATCAGAAATTTTAGTATAGCTAAAATTAAGCTCTGTCTATTGGCGATCTTCATATTTTTTATGACGGGGACAATCGCCACCTTCAACGCTGGTTACAGAATGTCTTCCTTTAATTACTCTATCAGAGAATTTGAATATAGCGACACTCAAATTTCCACTTTAAGTGATAATTTGGTCTATGTGGGAGAGACAACAGAATATGTGTTCATATTTCACAAAGACCTTGTCAAAACGTCCGCGTTCCCTAAGGCCGAGATAAACAATCTCAAATTTTACAATTTTGAAGCTGTTAAGGATTTGGAATATTGGAAATATATAAAAGAAGAACGGGAAAAAAGAAATAAGGAGGAAATTGATTAAGAAACTTAAACGAATACCATTACATTCTCTCATGTCATTTTCATTGATAGTCTTACTCGGGTCATTCTTTTTTTTCAGCCGCTCAATAAATCCCACAGGACATAGTAGGGAATGGTTAATTCATTATAAGTTTGAAAATGAAGACTTTTTATACATTGTAAATGGGAAATATATTTATGATAATAGACAATATAAATATGTTATACTCAATGATACTATAATGCTTCATAGGGATAGTATTCTGCTATATGAAAATCTTGAACTTTTTGGTAAAGATTTAGAACTCGACCGTGAGGATGAAAATAACGAGTATGCACATTTCAAATATTACCAATCTAAGAAAAGAAGACTATTGAAGGAAATCGACAGTTCAAATGTTTACGTTCTTAAAAATGATATAGATTAACCAAATACCTGTCCTTTTAAATGAAAAGAAAAATTTTGAAAGTATTCATTCTCTTTTTAGTTGTCCAAATCGCTTTTTCAATAGTTTATTTTCACCTATACAAATCTTATAACCAAAACTTTTTCTTTTTAAATGAGATATTGAAGAATCAAGTATCTAAGATTAAAGAAAATCTTAATCAAGAAATTTTAGATATTCATAGTAGATATAGTGATCTTCGAAAAGATTCTATATCTATCTCGAAAAGAATAGACTATTCTAAATATGCTGAAAGCCTTATTCAAAAAACGGGTGTAAATGAACTTGAGGACAATATAAACGATTTGAAATTAACAAGTTTGCTTGATACTCTGTACGATTTCAAATTAATAGACCCTGTTGGTTCAAAAGGTATGACTCCTCCTGGGACACAGGGTGAACAACAATTAGTTTTTGAATTCTTAAGTTATAATAATAAAACTCTACGTTTGCAAAATAGGTTTGGTTTTGAAACTAGCCTAAAAGCAAACCAGTTTAACCGCAGGGATTATTATAGGCTAAGTGAAGAAAGAAAAAATCTTATTCTTGAATCTCTAGAATCTTTTCAGACTTCTGCTGCTAAAGCACTGGATGAGAAATTATCCGAAGTGCTATCCGCCAAGGTTTCCAAAGAAAAAATGCTTGAAGAATTGGAGTTGAAAAATGCCAATGTATGGTCCTATTGGGATTTTTTGTATTTCAGCTTCACCAAAATAAGTAACAGCGATATACTTCCCAATTCATCTACTACTAGAGTCGTTGTTACATTTCAAATTCTTATTGAAATATTCATTGTAGGTTTTCTAATTACCATTGTTGCAATAAAGAAGGATACTTAGTGTTGTAAGCTTTCAAAAGGTATGAGATAGCAGTCCTAGCTAATTTTTAGTTCTCCAATGAGTACAAAAAAATGATATGTATTGGTAAATGATAATATCGGTAAGATAAAACTTTAAACCTTTTTAAATTTTTGATAAGTGCCTCTGTCAACAGGATTAGTTAAGTTATCCCAATTTTTTTGCCACTAAATTGCATTGAGGAAATTGGAATAAAATTTCGATATAACAAAATTTTTTTTTCTTCTAAACCTTCAGGTTACCAAATAAGGAATCAACCGAATTTTAGCATTCCTAAATTTCTCCAGTATTAAAGCGCCCAGTTAAATCTATTTATGTGAATCAGATACATTATTTCGGTTCAAGATGTTCCAACTTTCACAGAATAATAAATGTATAATTGCAACCTCTTAATACAATGAATATCTTATTAATTAGTTAAATGACCATTTGCATCCTAAATCAAAAAAATCTGACAATGAATAATTCTCTTCTAAAAGTCTCATCTTTATCCACACTTTTGAAAATGGAAAATAGCCAAAAAGGTTCTGATATTCGCATCTTATAATTTTTGCCTTAGAACCAACTCCCGATTCCCCCTAAATTCCTTAAGACTCAATTTCAATTTTTCATTGTCTCCCAAGGTAAACTTTGGTATTACGTAAACAAATCGAGAAGTCTCACCATGCCTGATTTTATCAGGCATTTTAAAAATATATTGGGGAACAAGTGGCACCGATTGATAGGAGGCTTTTCTTTTATCATTCCCGATGACAAGAGCAACTTTGAGATAGTCGATATTGAAATCGATTCCCGATTCGTTCTTAATCTCGAACTGCAAAAAGACCAGGTCTTCATAATAGACCATGTTCTTGATGGCCAATGACATACCTCCTTTACGCTTCATGATATTTTTGCGCTCACGCTGTTCTAGAATGGCAGCACAGGATCTTTCCAGAAAAACTTCAGGGTATTGTTTTCGTACATTCTTACTCGAATTCGAAATGATTGTATCACGAATGACCGGTGGTAACCTTTGGTGTTCATGGCCGATGCTCTCATCAACAGAAACAAAACGATTCATTTCAGTCAAATTAACGGAGTGCTTAATGATGTAAGAATAGACCTTTCCATCAGTCGTAATGACCAAAAGATTGCTTGGGTTTCCTTTGGTGGCCTTCAATAATCCCAAAGGTTGTGCCCGGTCCCGATTATAGCTGAATACAAAGTTCTCCGACCCTACGATTCCCTGCCGAATGTTGGTCGGGAAGAAAAGAGCCAGGTTCATTGTCGAATTGGCATAAATAGTGTCCAATGTTTGCTTCTCTTGGGCGACCGAAACATTAGCCAAGCTAACAACTAATACTACTAAAAAAATCCGTATCATAGTTTTGGTCTTAAAATGAGTTTATAATTATTACTGACCGTAACCTTAACATTACGGTTGTTCCGCTGAAAGACCCTTTTGACTCCACTCACTTGAGGCACCCCGGGAATATTGATATCCTCTACCACATCGCCAAGCACCTCATTGAATACATCACCCCGAAAGCTGTTTCGGATATAAATACCCTCCAAGCCATCCGCTTTATCATAGGCCTTTAATTTTAAGGAGAAACCCTCAATGTTGTTGACCGTCAAGATGACCCTGTTGGGTCGAAACTTTACTATACCATAAAGCCGTGTATTCTTCTTGACCTCAATTCCTTGAATTGTAGTCCTCTGCATTACCCGCATTTGTAAGCGGTCATTGACCTTAATAGTTTGCTCCCCGTCGATTTCTACTTCCATTGATTCACCTATACCATCTACCAATACTTGCGGACTGACCGCGAAGAACAATTGATGTTCCAGGCCCATGGCCTTTAAGGTAGAAACGATATCCTGGGTATCGATGACCTCCGGTTTCTTCCTTCTCCTTTTCCGCAATGGTTTTCGAATGGCCGATGGAACGGAATCCTGAGAATAATCTATCTGTCCGATTTGATAGATACTGTCTACGATACGTTGTTTCCTTTTATCCAAAAGGCCTTCGTCATATATGCCCGATTCGTCCAAAAAACGCTCATCATAGATACTGGGAGCAATCCGTTCCTTTTCTTCCCTAATGGCATCCACGGCTGCTTTTTTAGAAGAATATATTTCCTGACTTTCCTCCAAGTCGGGTACCAAGGTCTGTTGCAATTCATTAGTAGAATCTTTGTCATCACTGAGGACAAATACCGAGTAGCCCACAATAAATACGACTATCACCGCAATGACAGAGATGAACACAATTTTCTTTTTATCCATTTTCATAATTCAATGTTCAGATTCATTTTATTCATCTGTCTTGATCTTTTTGAGCGAGTTCTCGAAGTAATCGGTGATTAACAGTCCGTGGGTGTTTTTTGGAAAGTTGCGATCCACGGTAATCAATGACCCTGTGGAAACCATTTCGTATCGATCAATGACCGATCCCCTATGTACCTCGAAAGAAGTAACCGTTTCAAACCTATAGGGTTCTGTGCTCAAATCCACTTGCGATTCCACACTCAATACTTTCTGCACTAAGGAGTATTGCAATATGCGGTTATAGACTCCATCCGATTTTTTCTGACGGTATACATTATCTACCGTACTGTTGCCCAACCAGAGTGCTTTTTCCAGATGACTTTCGTAATTACTGTTGTCAATTCCATAAAAGTACTCGTGAAACAAGGCTAGATGTGACAGGGCCTCTACCCGAAGGTTCTCCTTTTGGGATACCAGTTTCAAGGGAATTACTGAGCCATCGGTGTTCACTGCAAAGACACTGTCCATGGCTTTTTTGTACATATTGAATACCATGGTACCGGAGAACACACTTGACAAAAGCGCGGTTACCGTGACTATAATGGTGACATAACGATTTAGCTTTAGTACATCGTAAATGTTTTGATAAGGTAGTTTCATATTAATTAATAGTAATTCATCTATGACGCTGTAAATAATCTTAGGGTAAAAGAAGTTGCCCTCTTATATAATTTGAACTTTAGGAACACGATAAACCCAATGGTTGCCGCTTCCACCAAAATCTTTATGGTATTGTTATCCGTTGGCCCTCCCCAAAGGTTCGTCCAAAAATTGTTGTTGACTTCCGTATACAACTGGTTCACAAAAATGTTGACCAAAAAGAAGGCGGGTACCAACATATAGACTGCGGCATATAGTTTAAAAAAGGTATACGCCATATTTCTAAACTTATCGAAGACTGCCAAACTAATGACCAACGGAAAAAAAGCCTGCATGATGCCCAAGAGGAAATATCGCTCTGCCAGAAACAGGGGATAGATGAACAGGTCTATCATCCAAAGAATGAGCCCGACAAAAAAGCTTAACATCTTGATACCGAAGACCGGAGTGACCAATGCCTCGTACAATAGTGCCCAAGCCTTTTTGGCCGCATCGAACGCCCCAACATCCTCCTCAATTGGAATTTCCTGCAACTGCAATGGAATCAAGGCGGGAGCCGTATTGCGGTATTGTTCTTCGATGGCAACCAGAATACCATCGAAGAAACCGAGAATCTGAGTGGAGAATATGACCAAGAGAATAACAGTAAAATTCTTGGCAAGTTCCCTTGGGGACAGCCCCCATGAATACCCTTCCATATTGACAACACCCTCATTGTATTTCTTAAGGACATTGACCAAGAAGAAAAGGACGGCCAAAACCTTGATACCACTGATGGTATAAGCAGAGAAGTCAGTGCCTTTGATCGTTTCAAAGACGGCATCCACGTATTCAAGGCCAATGCCCAAGGAGATTACCAATTCCACTTTTTAGTAATTTGTTTCCCTATTATTGATTTTGTCTTGCATCTCCCTAAAAGCGATAATGTCGTGATACCTTTGTGCCTTGCGCTCGATCTCGGTCACCATTTCCTTCGACTTTTGCTGATGTACCCGAATAGCGCGCATCCGTTCACCATCGGTCAGCTTTAGATGATCACTGGATAGGATTTCATTAATAAATTCCAAGTCTTCAGTGGCTTGGTCCAAAATGGTATTGAAGGAATTCGATACTCGAGCAACTTCGTCCCCCCTTATATAGGGTGAGTTAAGGATGTCTCTTAAATCTCCCCTGACCATATGATACAGGTGTTCGTTATTGCGGATTAGTTCCTGTACCGCTTTCAACTTTTCAATGGCTACACTAACCTTTTCAATGTTCTCCTTCTGTTTCTTCAAGAAGTTGACCGTCTTGATGATGTTCGAGGTTTGTTTACCTGCCTCCAACAACTGCTTGGCAAAGGAGATAAAATTCACATTATCGTAAACCGGCATTCCTTGGGCTATTCCATGGCCACTTGCAATAAAAAGAAAGGCGGTTACGATTACTGCTTTTTTGATTCTTATTTTCATGATTTACAGGTTTTATGACGCCGTAACTACAAGGTTCCAGCATCTGGTTGAAAATTCTTTGTACTATGCAGCCTTGGGAGTTAAAAATTGCCTTATGGCCTTTTCCATATTTCTACTTTTATTGTAAAGTGCCATTATCGCCTCATTGTCGGAGCCATCGGTTAGGTAAGCGGCAAAAACCTCGGGTGGGACTTCCAAACGGAAAATGTTACTCTCTTTACCAATCTTGATGAACATCTCTGTATACTTTCGTTCTCCCGTCAAGTCGTTCTTTATGGATTTAAGTTGGTTAAGGTCGTGACTGGAGAGGTTAAGCCGCTTTACCAATTCATCATAACCCTTTTCATTATTCAGACTATAGATGACCTGGGTGTTTTCAAGAATACTGGCCGAGATGGAATTGTCCGGTAATTGATTAATGGATTGCAGAATGACGCCGATAGCTCCTTCCTGTTTCCGTATAGCCTGATAGTAGAATTCCACACTCTCCAAAACGTTGGGGAATTTCAACTGCTTGGCGAACTCATCGAATAGGATGATTCCTTTTTCTTCTTTGTTTCTCCATATGGTACGCTGAACGGCAGTTTTGATGAGCTTCAACATCACAGATAATATTTCCTTATTGTCCTTGACCTCATCCAGTTCAAATACAATGAGCCTTTTATCCTCTATTTTATAGGATTGGTCCTCGCTCATCTCGAAGAGGAAACTGTAAAGTCCGCCCTCGACATATTCCGATAAAATATGCAGGAAGTTGGTAATGTTGAAATATGGGGCATCAATGCCCAGCCTATTTAAAAGGTTGCCCCTACCCTTTCTGACAAATTGATAAAAACTTTCTAGGGAATGGTCTTCCGTAACTGTTTTATAATAATGTTGAAGGATTTTCTTCAATGATACCGATTGTGCCTTGGTCACTTTCAAATCCGAAGCCAAAAGTTCAAAAAGGAAAATGGAAAGATCTTCCAAACGTTCAGGACCGACATCATTAATATCGGAAATATAAAAGGGGTTAATTCCCAAATTCTTTCCGCTCTCATAGCGCAGTATAGCATATTGTTCTGGGTACAATTGTGCGAACTTGGTATAAGAGCCACCTAAGTCGATGATAACTAAACGGACACCCATTTCGAAATACTGGCGTAGGATATTGTTGGCCAGAAAGGATTTACCTTCTCCCGTTGGCGCGAAAATGGCAAAGTTCCTTGCCTTGATGCGTTTCTTCTTCTCGTCCCAAACATCCTTTAAAACAGGAATGTTGTATTCCCGTTCGTTAAAGATTATCCCTGTTTTGTCGGAACGGTAATTGGTATTATTAATGAAGAGACAAAGGGCATGTTTAAGATCAGTAACGTATAGATCTTCATTGGAAAAGTTGGAAGTAAAGCAGCAAAAGCTGTTCAAAAAATAGTTTTTGCGTTCCTCACTGCCGGGAGAGTAAGGAACAATATCCAATTCCTTGAATTCCGTTTTTATCTGAGAAGCTATCTTTTCCAGATTTTTCCCGTTCTTTTCCCAATAAATGACATTTAGATGACCTCGTATAATTCTCGAACTATCATCATCATTGATTTGGTCTTGGATATGTTGTATCTTTTTTAGGATGACTTTGTTCTGCGAACCAAAGTTGGAACTTTTGTTCAGCTCCTCTATTTTCTTGTCCAAGAGCTTTCGCCATTTTTGTTTGTCGTCTAAATAGATTATCTGGTTAACCATATGATTCTCGTCCAGGGAAAGTCCTAGTCCATCGATAAATCCCTGATGGAAACTGAAATCATCGGAGGTGAGACGTTCGTTTATTTTGCTTGTCTGCACTTTCTCCCCAAAGCAGCTTTCACTGTTTACGGCCAACACATCATAATGGTGTTCCCCGATCTGGATAGCCTTTATACCAAGTTCAATGGAGGTATCAAAGCCCTCATTGAAACCGTTGAAATAGGCATTGCAGATTTCTAGCATTTCTTGGATTTTCAGAGGGATCAGGGATATTTTTCGTCCGTTATTGATCAAGGAAACCGAATCATTGACCAAAGTCTTGAAGCGTTGCAGGTTATCTTGCAGTACTATGGGTATCTTAGCATCTACTTTTCGAAAAGGGTTTACATACTTTGCGTTGTTAAGTTGTTTGTTCTTGGTCAGCGTAAAGAACAGATAACAGTGATGCTCCATATGCTCTCTTCCCTTGAAATAGTTATGGGTTGCCTTAGATAGGAAGGTGTTATTGGGCAAGTTTTGTGGGTTGTATTCCTTTTTGAAATAGATATCCTGTTTGTGGACCACCGTTCCTACCGGCAATGACTTCAACGCCTGGAACCAGTTACTGTGTATATCCTCAAAGTCCTTTTCCGAAAGGGAATAGATTTCAGGAAGTTGCACACAATAACAGACGACCACGTTGCCATTGTTTGAAAATATCAAATGGTCCTTGATATCCGCTATGGGGCTAAACTTGGAGATATTGATCTTCGACATGGTTAAGAATATTGTCTTTTTTGTTGCTAATGCTTTTTGGGAATACCCTTATAAAATTTAGAAGATGGGTTTTACCGTTCATTTTGTTCAGGCCAATGAACAGGCAGCCGTTCCAAAGGAAAAGTAAAACGACCACTATTAGGCTAAAGGAAAAGATGATGACCAATAGCGAAGCCACGACCGACACCATCAAAAGGGCAAAGAACGATAAGGGCAAACCCCAAATCAAAGCTCCTTTTCGGATGTTCCGGTATACCTCGTAGCTTCTCATTACACAACTATTGAAATGAGATAGGTGAAGATGCCGACCACTGCACCTGCGATAAGCACAAATACCAGTACGCGAGTAATCCCTTTTTTCAAATCGGCATTCTCACCGAAAAAGTGTCCTGCATTAAAAAGGAAGCCTATTAAAAAGATGACCCCAAGGATGATAGGAAAAATGGTACGGATAGTATCCGATACCTCGTTGACCGAATCTTCGATTCCGCCGATCTGTGCATAACTAGCTAAGCCCGTGAAGAGCATTGCCAACGTAAGACTTTTAGCTTTTCTCATAAAAATGTCATTTGCGATATCACCTATTGATACCTGATTAAACAAATTGTCGTCTGCGAAGACTTGTTATGAAATGTAGAACCGCATTAGGGTTTTTGCAGAAGGATTCTCAAAAATTAACTAGGAACGGCGTTAATTATTGATGGAAATACATCGTTTCGAAAGCTTTGTTAAATATTGCTTAGTGAAAAAGTTCAAATCGTTTGAAATATGAGTACTATAATTAGGCTAATTCTATTGCTATTGCTGATAGGCAACCTTGAAATAAGTGCCCAACAAATTTTAAAGGCAGAACGGAAGGTTATTCTAATTGACCCTGGGCATGGGGGAATCGACTCCGGCACGGTATCCAAAGATGGCCTCTACGAAAAGGATGTTGTTCTTGATATTGCAGGAAAGATGATTGCTTGGAACAAAAGCCTGCTGGAGTCCAAATATGACATCTATTTGACAAGAAGTACGGATACCCTAATATCACTTAATGATAGGGTGAAGCTTGCCAAGCATCTGAAGCCGGATATTTTTGTTTCGTTGCATTGTAACCATATAGCAAATCCCAATATCAACGGAATAGAGATTTACGTTTATAGTGCTAACAAACTATCCTTGCTATTTGCAAATTCAATCTTAACTGAACTCAATCAAAAACTCGGATTTAAGACTAGAGAAGTAAAACAGGCCAATTTCCAGATATTGCGGGAAACCATTGAATCTTGTCCTGCCTTTTTGGTGGAACTTGGGTACTTGTCCAACTCTAATGAATCAAATTATCTTAGTCGCAAGGAAAAGAGAAGAGCCTTGGCACTAGCTTTGTTAATGTCACTTTAAACAAGAGACTATGAAAGAACTATTGTCCGAGATTGTGAAAATTATAAGAGCTATTATTCTGCAGATGTGTAAGGAGATATCGAAGCTCTTGAAATCGAATACACATTGAAAGTTTATTGACCTATAAATGGCCAAAACCACTCATTTATGGTGCTCTTGATCACTTATGCAATTGAACTAAGCACTCCTTCTAAGCAAACGTATAGGATTCTCCAATAGGATGTCTGCCCAAAGTAACGGATGATCACTTGCAGAATCTTTCTCATTCTTTATCGAATCATAAGTTTCCCACACAGGTTTACTCAAAGGCCATATTCCTTTCCGATTCATACCACATCTCTGAATCCTTTCGAACAGAGCCGGAGAAACCAATAAATAATCTTTTCGCTTAATGTTAACTCCCCTGCAATAGGCCCCCATTCTGAAGTATCCGGCATCTTCACCAGAATCCACCTCAACATCAAAACTGCTGTGCTTGACCACATCTGTAACACCTATCTCCATGATAGGTAAAATTGAATCGGAATAAGAAGGGACGTTGAAGGTGCCAGCAATAATGATATCTTCCTGCCCATTTGAAAGTATATCTTCATAAACCGTTCTTACCTTGGCAGCCTGTTTTTTACGAAAGGAATTCGAGTGATTTTCATTTGCAAGCTGACAACACAAAAGGTCAAGCGTTGTGTTGTTTGGGGCACCTATTTCATACCACTGAAAATCATTATTGAACAATCGCTTTTCTTGCTCGTCCATTTCGTTAGAAAAAGATTTAATGGATTTGATATGATAGCCTTTCTTTAAAAGAACCCCCATTCCCAAACCCATAGCATCATTACCTTGAAGGTGCATTATTTCATTATACCTCGAATCCTGACTTGCATTAAAAAAGATTTTATTGAACTCAATGAGAGATTCCCTGTTTTCGACTTCCTGTAAAATTAGAATGTCAGGACCGATTTCCAATATGACTTTGGCCTTGTTGCTAATAGCCTTTTCGACCACAGGAACCGTCTTTATTTTAGTCCAGCCATTCCAATCCGTCAAATGAGAGGCTCTTGTATCTAAAGTTTTGAAGGCCGATCTTACATGGAGGTTTCCCTCCATATTTTTCATATATAGGTAAGGTTCATGTGGAGACTTATGAAAACCCAATAAATTGGCCAATTCACGCATGCGGTCGTAATCTCGCTCCAAACGCTTTTTACTATGAATCAAAGCTTCAAATTCTTCTTTCCAAAGTTTGGATTTAGTATTTTGATTTTTATGGATTAAATCTATATGTCTGTGAAACAAGTTTTGAATATTATAGGTTGCTATTATCATGCCGCCTTTCTTTTGAAACCAATTTCATTATTTTCCAGTATCTCATTAATTTTTTCCTCGTCATAAAAAAGGATTCCACCTAGTCTTGAAAAAGGGATGGTTCCATTTACCCTAAAATTCTGTAACGTACCGGGACTGATTTCCAACTTATCCATGACTTTTCCTGATTTTATCCAGTGATCAATACCGACTTTACCATGTTTGATAAGAAGCTCCTTGATTTCCCTTAAAAGTTC
Source organism: Ulvibacterium sp. (assembly GCF_965228935.1). Taxonomy (GTDB): domain Bacteria; phylum Bacteroidota; class Bacteroidia; order Flavobacteriales; family Flavobacteriaceae; genus Ulvibacterium. The sequence goes on from NZ_OZ245846.1 coordinate 493,608, forward strand.
CTTTCTAAAAACTTCCAAGTCTTCGGTCGTAATAATGTTGGCTGCCATATTGCTAGGATTTAAGATTCACTTGTTTAATAGATGTCGAATTCATGGCAAAGGTTTGTAGTTTAATTACAACGTATTCACCAGTTGCTCCCAACTTGGGTCAAAATTTAATAATTTTCACAATTTTATAGATTATTTATTATATTAATGAATATTTTAGAGTAAATAAGTTCATATTATGTGCTTTTAGCCAAATTAAATTAGGACTATGTTTAGAACATATTCCTCAATTCATTTAGGGTAAGACAAAATATTTTGTGACCGTACTTGTTTGAGAATTTTTGTAAGACACTACAATAGGAAAGATGATAAACCTATCTGTACGCCAGGAAAATGAAGTTGTACCTACAAATAACTTACTCTTGTGGAAAGGAAAATGAATCTAAGCAAGAACTCTCCAGTACAGTCCAAAAAAATCTTGTAGTAAAAACAATTGCTTAAAAGTACTCTATATACTTAAAGAATTTTGAACCAGTACAATATTAGTAAATAAGTAGTGACAGCTTTAAGGCCACTTTTTTGGCGGATTTTTTTACCTCTGGCAATCTTAAATTGTATTGCCATAAATAGCCAACAAAGTCAAAAAAAACTATCCAAGTATCGTTTATCACAACTCTCTTTTAAGGAATTGACCAAACTAGCAAATGAGGTATACGATAAGGAAGACTATACTTATTTGAATGACATTTTAAACGTCCATTATGACAAAGCAAAACAGGAAAAGGATACTTTAGAATTAGCCAATTCACTAACATATAGGATTTGGTATGAATCCTCTGAAACAGGATTGAACTACCTGGATTCGGTATTGGACATAACCAGAAATCAAAAAGGCTCGATTTTTCCTGCTAGAGCATATTACTTAAAAGGGTTGATCCTGTACGAAATAGATAAACCAGGAATGGCAATGGATAATTTCATAAAAGGTTATTATTCTTCATTGTTATCAAAAAATCATAGTCAAGTCGTTGATTGTTTGAATGGAATAGCAGTTTTAAAGAGTGAATATGGTCAGGAGAGGGAAGGTATTCTATTACACCGAGAAGCTCTTGACTATTTGGAAAAGAATTCAGAAGGGATCGATGATTACGAATGGATTAAACTTTTAACTGTAGATAATCTGACGTTAGGCTATTTAGAATTAAGAGAACTTGATTCTGCCAGAACCTATGGTAAAAAGGGAATGCAGCTTTCACTTTTACAAAATGATACGTTGGTTTACCGTAAGATGATTATTGCATTGGCACAGGCAAATTATTATAAAGGTAATTATCTTAAGGCTAAAGACACCCTTTTGAACTACATTGATTTATATAACGGAATCAAAAGGGCAGACATACTTTACTATCTAGGAGAAATTGAAAACAAACTCAATAATCCTCAAAACAGGATCAATTATTTTGAGGAGATTCATCAGATTGTATCAAAAGATTCGGCTATTGTGGATAACTCAAAAGACGTTTATCAAACTTTGTTAAAAGATGCAATGGAAAGAGGAGAAAAAGAAAAGGAAACTGAATATTTGTGGTGGCTTGTGCATAATGATAGTGTTTTAGAATCTATGAAGCGAAAAGTTGAAGAAATTAGTTTGATGAAGTTTGATTTGCCAATTCAAAAACTTAAGACCGATTTCTTTGAATCCCAAATTTCAAAAAAGGAAAGGTATCTGAATTTGTTTTACTGCATTTCCTTTTTATTGTTACTTATAGGAGGTATTCTGCATTATCGCTATAGAACTATTCAAAGAAGGCTAAAACATTTGATGCATAACAAAATCGAACCGTTCAGAGCGGATTACAAGAACATAAAAAAGAAAATCAACAATATTGATAAGAGTGTCATTAATATTCTATTGAACAAGATTAACGAATGGGAGCATAAAGAAGGGTATTTAAATCCAGACATTTCTATGAACTCGCTTGCCAAGGAATTTGGAACCAATAGTGCATATTTATCAAAAGTTATAAATGTTTACAAAGAACAAAGCTTTTCAAATTACATCAAAGATTTAAGAATTTCCTATTCCATCAACTTTATCAAGGAAAACCCTGATTTCATTAAGAATAAGTCAATAATTCAAATTGCTGAACATTTTGGGTTTAAATCACTAGATGTTTTTGCCAGATCGCTAAAGGACAAAACCGGGGTAACACCAGGGGTCTTTTTAAAGTGGGTAAGTCAACGCAATTTATAAATTACGGTTAGATTAATGAATTGTATATCAGTAGAATGCCTAATTTTCACAACGTACTAATAATATTAAATCTGTAATTATGGAAAAGCTTAAAAAATTTGAGAAAAACAAAATTAAAAACCCCCAAATGATTAGAGGGGGTGATTTTGGACCTATTGACAAGAGAAAATTGAATGATAAAAAGAAAAGATGAAGTCATTCAATAATCCGAAATTTTTTCTTAAAGTCTCTAATTCAGGGTTAGGGACTTTTTAATATTTTCCTAAATGCATAAGAATTTTAATTATTGTTCTTTATACCTTTTTTTCATTTGCGTAGGATGCCATGATTTCAACGAAAGAATTGATTATCCAAAAATTAAGAATGTTGAAAAGAAAGAGAATCATTTTGGTATTTCCTATGTTAATAAATTTGATAATCTAGAAAATATAAATACTAAAGAAGCTCTGGACTGGTACCATGCTCAGGATTCATTGGCGGAATCCTATTTCTACGAAAGTCAGGCATTTGGTCAAACATATGAACTTTATGAGAACCTTGAAAATAGAGAGTCCAATTCAGCAAGCAGCGTAGCTTACAATGAGTCCGGACTAACATTTTATTTATCTTCATTTGATGGAGGGAATGTAAGAGCTCTGTTTAAAAAGCTAAATAATAACTCATCTGGTGAGAAGCTATTCAATCCGAAAAGTTATGGTGATGGTGCTTATGATATAGAATATTTTAAAGCCTCCTATGATGGTAATTATGTTGCCATTGCAATGGGCAAGCCGGAAAACTTTTTTAACGAAATTATTTTACTTGATTGTCAAAAAAAGGAAATAATAGGGACTCCTATTTTAAATGCCAAGCCTAATAAGGCAGGTGGAATAGTATGGTCTCCAGATAATAAATGTATAATTTATATAGCCTATCCCAATACCGGAGAAAACAAAAATGATAGGAATAGTTTTACGGCAATGTATTGCGTGGACAATATTGACGAAGCTCCAATAAGTATCCTTAAAAATGGAATTAACGGAATTGTATTAAATGATGAATATTATCCTGTTCCAAAATTCAGTTCCGAAAAAAGCAATTACATATTTGTTTACCTAGGAAATGCATCAAATCATTGGGATTGCTATTACTTACCCTCAGAAAAATTCCTGAATGGAAACTATGACTGGAAATTGTTATTCACAGAAAATGACAAAGTTCTATTTGATTACGGCATGGAAAGGAATCATATATACTACTATAAAAGAATAAACGGGGATAATATTGAGCTTTGTGCTATGAACCTTCAAACCCCGGATTTCAACAATCCACGGATTTTGGCAAAAGGAAAGGGATCTGACCAAATAGATGATTTTATAGTATTAAGGGATAACATCTTTTATTCCATTTCCTCCAACGGTATTTCGGAAACCCTCTATAAATATGTCGAGAATAAAGAACCAATAAAGATCAAACTTCCTTTTGAAGCAGGAAATATATCTTTTGACTTTCGTTCGCCTTATGAAAATGACTTGTGGGTGAAATTATCTGGATGGACATCCAACCCAAGGGATTATTATTTAGACCAAAATGGAAAATTTGAATTTGTGGAATTAGGTATGTGGCCAGATTATCCAGAATTTGGCAATATCATGAGCGAGGTCGTTGAAGTAATATCCCACGATGGAATCAAAATACCCTTAAGTATTGTAAGAAGAAAAGACCACAGGTTTAATGCTGAATCTATGGGCATAATTACGGCATATGGAGCCTACGGAATGTCAGAAACCCCATGGTTCCACTCTCCCATAGCAAATTTCGTAAACAAAGGAAATATATATGCCACGGCTCATGTTCGAGGTGGGGGTGAAAAGGGGCCATCCTGGCACAATGCGGGAATGAAGACTACCAAAAAAAATTCTTGGAAAGATTTAATCGCCTGTAGTGAGTATCTTATAGAAAAAGGTTATGTCAATAAAAATAAACTAGGCTTGAATGTAAACAGTGCTGGCGGAATTACTGGAGCTATGGCCATAAACGAAAGACCAGATCTGTACGGTGTATTTACCGCTGTCGCGCCCTCTCTAAATCCAATTAGAACAGAATATTTTGAAGATTTTGACGATTCAGATAACATATTTGAGTTCGGTACGATAAAAGAGCTTCAAAGTTATAAGGACCTACTAAAAATGGATCCAGTATTAAACCTTTCCGATGAGAATGATTATCCAAGTACGCTTTTAATCATTGGTTTTAATGATTATTTGATTCCTCCTTCAGATTCTGGAAAGTATATTGCTTTGCTTCAGTCTTTTAGAACTAAAGGTGATAAGCCCTATTTGTTGGATATAGATTTCTCACGGGAGCACGAAATCAATTGGTTGGATGATTATGCCAAAATGCTATATTTTACCCAAAAGGAATTGGAATAAATTCAGGAAAATGCAAAAGGCATTGAACCGTTTCTAGTCTGGTATCATTCTATGCATTTTGGTTGTCCATATGGTTAATCATGGCAATGGATAGCTCTTCTAGAAATTTCACTCTACTTTTTTGTCTACCACGTATTTCCGAATACGTCCTATAATAATCCCCTAGATCAAAGTTAAAGACAGACTGGAAGGCATTAGCAATCTGCTTGATATCTACTGCGCCATTATTTATTGAATTGCTGTGATAAAGGGCATAGACTAATTCGGTCAAAGAGACTTTTGAAGATGTCCATCTCAAATTATTATTGATTTTGATTGGATTATCATTTAATTTTTGTTGCTTATTGGTTAAATAATCTATTAGAAAGTGTGATGCTTTTAGCTGGCCTAAAAGTGTATCATGCGAAGTGTTAAAAAGCGGATCTTCGAAATAGGGTTTGGACCGCATAGGGGATTGTTTATGTATGTGCTTTCGTGTAAAGAAATACTGATCAAGATGATTCTTTTCTAGATTGTAATATTGATTGAATTCTCTGTTGATCAAGAAAAAACGATTGACTTTATTTATCCATTTTTGGATATATTTCTTTTGCTTTCCTTTTCCGCCTAGAGGAAAGCGGGTTTCGAAAAAATATATCTCGGAGTAGTAAATAAGGTTGCTTAGTGGGGACTGTTTGACTACCTTGAAAAAATTGATTTCTTCATCTAGACTAGAGAATCCCCTGGTCACCACTTCCCCCCTTAATACAGACAACTCACTTTTACATAGCCATACAATTTCATCGTAAGCCTTGAACTTATTGGTGTAAGTGTGTTCGATTTCTTCGATTTTATTCTCAAAATCAACCACATCAAAAGAAATTTTTTTCATATTTCAGAGATTTATGACATCCTACAGAAGACCATATGCTAAGTACCTTTCCAAAAAACATACGTTACTTAGAATCAATAAGATAATATCCTTACGATCTAAGATCCAAAAAAATGATGAGTGGCAAAAGAAAGATTTAGTGCTACTTATGAATGAGGTAAGCCTTTTACAAAACAGTTGAAATATTCATGAAGATTCACCAAAGGTTCATTTATAAAACTGAGGATATGTCGGTAGAGCCATAGAATGGAGATCCAACATGAAAAAGCCTTTATCCGCTAGGACCACTTCATTTAGTAGAAAGTATACAAGAGTCTAAAATATAACCATTAACCTGTCAACAAACTTTAATCAAAAAGTTGGTCTTGACATTAACTTTATCCTCATTTATGTTAAAAAATGTTAAATAAACCCTTCGTTCAAAAAGTTTGCAAAAAGTGTGCGATTTTTAAAAATAAAAAGCCCCCGATTCCTCGGAGGCCCTTATTTATTGGCGGTCTGGACGGGACTCGAACCCGCGACCCCCTGCGTGACAGGCAGGTATTCTAACCAACTGAACTACCAGACCAATGATTTTACCCCGAGTATTCGGGACTCCCGCAACAGCGGGATTCAAATCTTGTTCAACGCTTTTATAAAGCGTGTGCAAATATACATTGCTTATTGTATTGCACAAATAAAATCCTTTAAAATGTGTCCTGAACGTTACAAGAATTTCTGGCGCTCTATCATAAACGTAGTAAAGACTTTTGAAAACTGTTCCTTAATATCCACGGGCACATACTTTATCTTGTATTGGGCACATTTCAGTTTTAGTTCATCAAAATACTGGGCTACCTCCTTATGATAGGCCTCTTTGATAGTATCCGCATACAAATCTATATGCTCCCCGGTCTCTACATCCAAGAAGCGTTTGGGCCTGTTCTCAAAATTGAAATGTAATTCCGTCTCCGCATCCAATAGATGGAACAGAACCACCTCATGCTTGTTGTATTTTAAGTGTCGTAAGGCATCGAACAATTTATCGTCGTCGGTAGCGGTCTGGAACATATCCGTAAACAAGAAAATCAGACTCCTTCGCTTAATCTTTTCCGCTATCTGGTGCAAATAGGTATAGGTCTCCGTCTGTTGGGCCGGTTTGGTTTCCAAACTGATCTCACCCAATTTCGCCAGGAGCATCTGATGATGGCGCTCGCTCCCCTTTTCAGGTGAATAATAGGAATAGGTATCCGAATAAATACTTAGGCCCACGGCATCACGCTGCCTTTTAAGAATGTTCATCAAAGCAGCGATGGCCAATACCCCGAAACCAATCTTGTTCAAATTGGTAACGCCCAATTCCTCGACTTCCGGATAGTACATGGAGGCCGAATTATCCAAGATCATATGGCATCTCAAATTGGTTTCCTCCTCGTATCGTTTGGTATAGAGCTTGTCCGTCTTGGCGTATAGTTTCCAATCTATATGCTTGGTACTTTCTCCCGTATTGTAAATCTTATGCTCGGCAAACTCCGCAGAAAACCCATGAAAGGGACTTTTGTGGATACCGCTGATAAAGCCTTCCACCACCTGATTGGCCAGAAGTTCCAAGTTTTGGAAGAGCGCTATTTTATGTAGCTCGTACTGGGGATCCATTTGACTAAGATAAAATAAAAAAGGCTTGGCCTATGCCAAACCTTTCTTACAACTTTTCAATTTTCCTTTTTATAGCACCGCGTCCAAGGCATCGGTATACACTTTTTTCGGGGAGACCCCAACCTGTCTGTTGACGATTTCCCCGTCCTTGAATACCAAAACCGTGGGGATGTTACGTACACCGTACTTAGCGGCAAATTCCTGATTGGCATCCACATCTACCTTCCCAACTACAGCCTTGCCTTCATATTCCGTACTAACTTCATCAATAATGGGACCTACCATTCTACAGGGTCCGCACCAAGCTGCCCAAAAATCCACTACTACCGGTTTATTACTTTTTAAGACTACTTCGTCAAAAGTAGCATCTGTTATTTCTAATGCCATTTTGTTTAAATTTTATATTCGCAAATTTAGTCAATAATTCTTCGTCTTCCTTACCAACGTCACATTCATTTTGGTTATTGTGGTATCAAGGTAATTTATGCGTGTTTGCCCTACCACCAAGCCGTTAAGAAAACTATTGCTCCTATGATTTGGGACGTCATTTGCAAAAAAGTACCGTTTCCAGAGGACGTCAACCCTTCACCCGAACGAACCCCTCAATTCAATTTATAGTGTACTTCCTGTTCCTCCAAAACGGACAGCAATTCGCTTGTAATCTGTATCTTCTGTTTTCTGCTCGAGAAGTTTACCTTTATCTCATCTTCCATTTCATATATTGTAAAATGTAAGGGATGATTGCCTTTATACGAAACCAATGCACTCTTTAAGTCCCTAATCCTCTTCTCCTGTAATTCCTCTATGTTAAGTTTGATGGTCAATTTTTTGGCGTAGTTCTCCATAACTTCCTGCAACAACATAAAACCGTTGTACTGCAATCTTGGGTCGCCCTTTTTACCGGTCTCCCGATTGACCCAACCCTCACGGACAAATACCTTGACATGAACAAAGGAATTGATCATCAAAAAATGGCGGAATTTTAGGTACTCTTCCCCAAAAATTCGGAATTCGAAGGAATCCGTGTAATCTTCCATGGTAAACAAGGCCCATCCTTTTCCATTCTTGGAAGTCCGGTGTTGTACATCGGTAATCACCCCCGCAAAAGAGAGTTCACGATTCACGTGATCTTCCAAATTGTTGGCACTGGAAACGTTGGCATTGCAAAAGGCACTTATCTCCGTTTTAAAATCGTCCAAAGGATGGCCGGAAATGTAGATTCCGACTACTTCCTTTTCCCGCCTCAGTTTCTCCATGGTACCCCATTCCTCGCAAGGAGGCACCTCGGGTTCGGGAATCTGGGCTTCGGTAATTCCCCCAAACATATCCATTTGACTGGAATTCTTGTTCTCTTGATATTTTGCAGCGGATCGGATTACCTTTTCCAAGAAGGTAACGCCATCCCCTTCATCATGAAAGTATTGCGCACGGTGCGTGGTTCCGAAAGAATCAAAGCCTCCGGCTACTGCCAAATTTTCAAAAGCTTTTTTATTGGCCGCACGCAAATCGATACGTTTGGCCAAATCGAAGACCGACTTATAATTCCCGTCCTTCTTTCTATGGGCCACAATGGTTTCAACGGCAGAACGTCCTACCCCTTTAATGGCCCCCATTCCAAATCGTACGGCGCCATCCTTGTTTACCGCAAACTTATAGTACGACTCGTTTACATCCGGCCCCAGAACATCCAATCCCATTCGTTTGCATTCTTCCATAAAGAAGGTGACCTGTTTTATGTCGTTCATGTTATTGCTCAACACGGCCGCCATATATTCCGCTGGGTAATGCGCCTTGAGGTATGCCGTTTGATAGGCGATATAGGCATAACAAGTAGAGTGGCTTTTATTGAACGCATAAGATGCAAAGGCCTCCCAATCCTTCCAGATCTTTTCCAATGTTTCCCTTGGATGCCCATTCTTCTCCCCTCCGTCCAAGAATTGGGGCTTTAGTTTTTGTAGCAGGGAAAATATTTTTTTCCCCATGGCCTTTCGAAGCACATCGGCTTCACCCTTGGAGAAACTTGCCAGCTTTTGGGAAAGCAACATCACCTGTTCCTGGTATACCGTAATGCCATAGGTTTCCTTAAGATACTCTTCCATATCCGGAAGGTCATAGCTGATTTCTTCCCTACCCTGTTTACGGGCGATAAAACTGGGGATGTACTCCATAGGTCCTGGACGATACAATGCATTCATGGCAATGAGGTCATCAAAGACCGTGGGTTTCAAATCCTTCATATGCTTCTGCATCCCAGGGGATTCATACTGGAATATCCCAACGGTATCCCCCCTCTGGAAAAGCTCATAGGTCTTTTCATCATCCAACGGAAATTCATCGGGTACCAGTTCAATCCCGTGTTTGGCCTTTACGATCTTTACGGTATCCTTAATCAAGGTCAAGGTCTTCAACCCCAGGAAATCCATTTTTAGTAGACCGGCACTCTCTACGACGGAGTTATCAAACTGGGTTACGTACAAATCTGAATCCTTGGCCGTGGCCACAGGAACAAAATTGGTGATATCATCGGGGGTTATAATCACTCCACAGGCATGGATTCCGGTATTTCGAAGTGACCCTTCCAAAACCCGGGCCATATTTACGGTCTGTGCCTCCAAGTCGTCCCCCTCGGAAATATTGAGCAAATGGTTGACTTTCTCTAAATCATCAGATCGAAACTTCTTTCGCAAGTCCGCTTCTGGCACCCCGAATATCTTTCCCAATTTGGACATGGTAGGAATCAATTTGGCAATTCGATCCGCGTCGTTTAGGGGTAGATCCAGAACACGTGCGGTATCCCTAATGGAGGACTTCGCAGCCATGGTACCATAAGTAATGATCTGTGCTACTTGGTTAGCCCCATATTTATTGATGACATACTCCATTACACGGCCGCGGCCCTCATCATCAAAATCAATATCAATATCGGGCATGGATACCCGATCTGGATTTAGGAACCGCTCAAAAAGCAGATCGTATTCAAGGGGATCTATATTTGTAATCTTCAGGCAGTAAGCCACTACGGAACCGGCAGCCGAGCCCCGACCGGGGCCTACGGAAACATTCATATTCCTGGCTTCGCGAATGAAATCCTCAACAATCAAGAAATACCCGGGATAACCGGAATTTTCAATGGTCTTCAACTCAAAATCGATACGTTCCTCTATCTCGGGTGTAATCTCCTTATACCGTTTTTTCGCACCTTCATAGGTAATGTGGCGTAAATAGGAATTCTCTCCCCGTTTACCCCCATCGGTTGTATCCTCGGCCACCTTAAATTCATCCGGGATATCAAATTTGGGGAGCAGCACGTCCCGGGCCAAGTCAAAGGGTTCTATTTTGTCCACGATTTCCCGGACATTTAAAATGGCCTCGGGAACGTCCTGGAACAATTCCTTCATCTCCTCCTGGGACTTGAAATAATACTCCTGATTTGGAAGTCCGTACCGATAGCCACGACCCCGTCCGATCGGTGTAGCCTGTTTTTCGCCATCCTTTACACATAGCAGAATATCATGGGCATCGGCATCTTTTTTTGAGCAGTAGTACGTATTGTTGGTCGCTACCGGTTTTACCTCATGCTTTTTGGAGAATTCCAATAAAACCTGATTCACTCGATCCTCATCTTCCTGCCCGTGACGCATCATTTCGATATAGAGATCGTTTCCAAACTCCTGTTTCCACCACAGCAAGGCTTCCTCAGCCTGATTTTCCCCAACGTTCAAAACCTTTCCGGGAACTTCCCCATACAGATTCCCTGTGAGCACAATGATATCCTCCTTATAGTCTTGAATGACTTTTTTATCGATTCGAGGAACGTAATAAAATCCATCGGTGTATGCGATGGAAGACATTTTGGCCAGATTGTGGTAACCATTTTTATTTTTGGCCAGGAGCACAATTTGATATCCATAGTCCTTTACACTTTTATTGGTATGGTCCTCACAAACAAAAAACTCGCAGCCAATGATCGGTTTAATTTTTTTTGCCTTGGGCGATTCTCCCCGTTCAATAGCCTCAGCGTTCTTTTGTTCCACACCGGCGTTGTGCGCCTTCACTTCCTTGACAAAATGAAAGGCCCCCATCATATTGGCATGATCCGTAATGGCCACGGCGGGCATTTGATTATCGGCCGCAGACTTTACCAAGTCCTTGATATTAATGGTAGACTGTAGGACCGAAAACTGCGAATGGTTATGCAGATGCGCAAATTCGGCATCCTCCAAAGTCTTTAGGTTCGCCTTGATTTCCTCTTGGGAAACCCCTCCCGTGTCCTTTTCCCAAAGCGCATCCGCTATTTTTTTGGAAGCCTCTTTAAGGTTGATGTGCCTTAACCCTATCAATTGAATTTCCTGAGGGTTGGCCTCGGAGAAGTTTTTGAAGTAATCCGGCTGCACATCCAACTGTTCCCGAGTGTAATGCTTTTTACGCACCAGCTCCAAAAAGCAACGGGTAGTGGCCTCCACATCTGCCGTAGCATTGTGTGCTTCAGCGAAAGGTTCATTGAAAAGGTATTCATGTAGCTCGGTAAGCGTAGGCAGTTTAAACTTTCCGCCCCTACCTCCGGGAATTTTGCAGAGTTCCGCGGTATATTCCGTACACGTATCCAAAACCGGAAGTTGTTGCAATGGATTTTCAATCCCTGACCTATGAAACTCGGCCCCCATGATATTCACATCAAAGCCTACGTTTTGGCCCACAATGAATTTGGCCTTGGCCAGCGCAGCATTGAACTCCTCCAGGACTTCCTCCAGACCGGCACCCTGCTGTGCGGCCAATTCCGTGGAAATACCATGCACCTTTTCCGCATCATAGGGAATGTTAAACCCATCCGGCCGAACCAAGTAATCTTGATGATCCACCAAGTTTCCCATAGCGTCGTGCAGTTGCCAAGCAATCTGGATACATCGTGGCCAATTGTCGGTATCGGTAATCGGTGCATCCCATCGTTTGGGTAATCCGGTAGTCTCGGTGTCGAATATCAGGAACATATAGGGTATTTCGTTCTTTGAAAAAGTAATGCTAAAATTAGTGAAAACCACCTGTTTGGAAAAAGGGAGTTTTTAGGAGTTATCAACCTCCAAATATTTAAACACTTTTTATTGACGGTTCATAGAAATATCCTATATTTGCAGCCCTTAAAAAGGAAAAAGAATTAATAACGAGGGTCGGGCACCCTACAAAATTAATGTGATATGCCAGTAAAGATTAGATTACAGAGACACGGAAAAAAAGGGAAACCATTCTATTGGGTAGTAGCGGCCGATAGCCGTGCCAAACGAGATGGCAAGTTCCTGGAAAAATTGGGAACCTACAATCCCAATACCAATCCCGCTACCATAGAATTGAACGTGGACAACTCCGTAAAGTGGTTGCAGAACGGGGCACAACCTACGGACACTGCTAGGGCCATTCTTTCTTATAAGGGTGCCCTCTTGAAGCATCATTTGTGGGGCGGCGTACGAAAGGGAGCCCTGACCGAAGAACAGGTAGAGGAAAAATTCACCGCGTGGGTAGAGGAAAAGGAGAAGGCTATCTCTTCAAAAATAAGCGGGCTGGATAAAGAGAAGGAAAAAGCAAAGGCCGAAGCACTTAAGGCCGAAAAAGAAATAAACGAAAAACGGGCTGCGGCAGCCGCCGAGGCAGAAGCTCCTGAAGAGGAGGCTACCGAGGAAGCGGTTGCAGAAAGTACGGAAGAAACGGTTGAGGAAGTCGCTGCCGCTGAAGAGGTTGCCGAAGCAGCAGTAGAAGAAGCACCTGCAGCACCCGAGGAGGCTCCCAAAGCTGAAGAAGCCCCGGCCGAAGAAGCGGTAGCAGCCGATTCGGAAGATGCCTCAGCAGCATCTGCCGAAGAGGAATAAAAAGCGCCAGACCGATGCGTAAGGAAGATTGTTTCTACCTCGGTAAGGTTGTTTCAAAATATAGCTATAAGGGCGAGGTACTGGTAAAACTGGATACCGACGAACCCGAAATTTACGAAAACATGGAATCAATATTTGTCTCGATACGGGGCACTTTGGTTCCATTTTTTATTGATAAGTGTCGTCTGCATAAATCGGCCTTGTTGCGTATCGATTTTGAGGACGTAAAGGATGAAGATGCCGCCGACAGAATTCTGGGAGCCGAACTGTATCTTCCCTTAACTATGCTTCCCAAATTGGAAGGCAACAAGTTTTATTACCACGAGGTTATTGGTTTTACCATGCAGGATAGCGTACATGGCGATATCGGCATAGTGACCGGGGTAAATGACACCACCTCCCAGGCCCTATTTGAAGTGGAAAAAAATGGCAAGGAACTTCTGGTTCCCTTAACCGATGAAATCCTGACCAAGGTAGATCGGAAAAACAAGACATTATTCGTATCTACACCCGAGGGTTTGGTAGACCTTTATTTAAATTAGAGGGTAAATTCCCAAACCCTTTGATAAGATTCAAGATCCGGGTTTATTTTTGTGGTATATTTAGATCGATTTACCAATCCAATTTACCATCGTGTTAAGAATTCCTTTTTTCCTTATCGTATTCGCACTGCTCTCCTGTGGTGAGCGGCAGGCAGAACCCAAGAAAGCTGAAACGCCTCCGAATATTGTACTCATTTTTACCGATGACCAAGGGTATCAGGATGTTGGCGTATTCGGGGCCAAGGATATTGCTACCCCCAATCTAGATCAAATGGCCGCCGATGGGGTACGGTTAACGAGTTATTATTCGGCACAGGCCGTTTGTTCCGCCTCCCGGGCCGGCATTCTTACGGGCTGCTATCCTAACCGAATCGGGATACATGGTGCTTTAGGGCCTGCCAACAATCATGGCATTAATGCATCGGAGACCACCTTGGCCGAAATGCTCAAGGCTATCGGTTATAATACCGCCATCTATGGAAAGTGGCATTTGGGCCATCATCCAAAATTTTTGCCTACACGCCATGGATTTGATGAATGGTTTGGCATTCCTTACTCCAACGATATGTGGCCCTACCATCCACAGCAAGGTACCGTTCATAATTTCCCGGACCTCCCTCTATTTGAGAACAAGACTATAATAGATACCTTGATCGAACAATCCCAACTCACTACCCAAATTACTGAACGCAGTGTTGATTTCATCAACCGAAATGCAGAGAATCCCTTCTTCCTCTACGTGCCCCATCCCCAACCCCACGTGCCCTTATTCGTTTCGGATAAGTTCAAGGGAAAATCGGATCGGGGGCTATATGGCGATGTAATCATGGAAATCGATTGGTCCGTAGGTCAGATTATGGATGCCTTGAAAAAGAATGGCCTCGAAGAAAATACAATGGTCATTTTTACATCGGATAACGGCCCATGGTTATCCTATGGCAATCATGCCGGGAGTGCCTATCCCTTGCGGGAAGGAAAGGGAACTGCCTGGGAAGGCGGGCAGCGGGAACCTTGTATCATCAAATATCCCAACGGTCTGGAGGGAGGAAGGGAACTGGATGTTCCCGTAATGGCAATCGATGTATTGCCTACCATAGCCGAAATTACCGATGCCAAACTTCCGGAAAATACGCTGGATGGCAAAAGTGTTTGGAAGGTTTTGACCGGAAAAACCCAAGAAAGTCCACAGGAAGCCTATTTCTTTTATTATCGGATCAACGAATTGTTCGGGGTGCGCTACGGAAAATGGAAACTGTATTTTCCACACCGCTATCGTACCATGGACGGGCAGGAACCGGGCAAGGATGGATTACCGGGCGACTATAGGATGGTAGACATGGAAACCTTGGAATTATATGATTTGGAAAACGATATCGGCGAAACAGTAAATGTGGCGGATGAATATCCCGAAGTGGTAGAGAAAATAAAGCTATTGGCCAATGATATGCGCTCCCGTTTGGGTGATTCGCTCCTAGAATTGGAAGGTTCTGAAAGCAGGGAGCCGGGACGAGTGGAATGAGCAAACCTTTTCAATTCAAACAATTTACTATTTGGCAGGACCGTTGTGCGATGAAAGTGGGCACCGACGGAGTTTTGCTCGGGGCATGGACGTCAGTGGACAACAATCCTACCACAGTTTTGGATATCGGGGCGGGAACCGGGCTATTGGCCCTAATGCTGGCCCAACGATGCAATGCCGAAACCATAGATGCCCTCGAAATTGATGACGTGGCCTATGAACAATGTGTCGAAAATTTTGAAGCTTCCCCTTGGGGTGACCGTCTCTTCTGTTATCATGCCGGCTTGGATGAATTCTACAAGGAAGTGGATGATACCTATGATTTAATTATTTCCAATCCACCTTTTTATTCTGAAAATGTTTCCTCGGGCGATGGTTCAAGGGATATCGCCCGACAAAATAGTTCCCTTCCCTATGAGGAACTTTTGCGATGCGCTTCCGAATTACTTGCAGAGAAGGGCATACTTTCCATTATTGTCCCGTTTAAAGAGGAGCAATCCCTTCTTCAAATAGGCAAATCATTGGGTCTTTATCCCAAACGAATAACACGGGTAAAGGGAAATCCAGCCTCAGAAATTAAAAGAAGCTTATTGGAATTTGCATTTCAGGAAACCCGAGTATCCGAAGATGGATTGACCATTGAGACAAATCGCCATATATATACTTCGGAATATCGGGAATTGACTAAAGATTTTTATTTAAAAATGTAACATTCGTCTTTGGTATTGTTATATTTTCTTTATCTATCTTTGGCGAAAATGGCAATATGAGACCAGATTTATTTGAAGCACCCGACTATTATAACCTGGACGATCTACTTTCCGAGGAACACAAACTGGTACGCGATGCGGCCCGCCAATGGGTAAAACGGGACATCTCTCCAATCATAGAAGAATATGCCCAGAAAGCGGAATTTCCAACACAAATTCTTAATGGCCTGTCCGAAATAGGGGCATTTGGACCTTATATTCCCGAGGAATATGGTGGGGCCGGGCTAGATCAAATCAGCTATGGGCTCATTATGCAGGAAATTGAACGGGGAGATAGCGGGGTACGTTCCACGGCATCGGTACAGTCATCCCTGGTCATGTACCCTATCTTTTCCTATGGTACGGAAGAACAGCGCAAAAAATACCTACCTAAATTGTCCACAGGTGAATTGATGGGGTGCTTTGGATTAACCGAACCCGACCATGGCTCCAATCCAGGAGGAATGACGACCCATTTTAAGGATAAAGGCGACCATTACCTTTTAAACGGGGCCAAGCTTTGGATTTCCAATTCTCCCTTTGCCGACCTAGCGGTCGTATGGGCCAAAAATGAGGAGGGCCGTATTCATGGATTAATTGTGGAACGCAATATGGAAGGTTTCTCTACCCCGGAGACACACAACAAATGGTCACTTAGGGCATCTGCTACCGGAGAATTGATCTTTGACAATGTAAAGGTTCCCAAGGAAAATTTGTTACCTGGCAAAAATGGACTGGGCGCCCCATTGGGCTGCTTGGACTCGGCCCGGTATGGCATAGCCTGGGGAGCCATTGGTGCAGCCATGGATTGTTACGATACTGCCTTGCGTTATGCCAAGGAACGTGTACAATTCGGTAGACCCATTGCATCATTCCAGTTGCAACAGAAAAAACTGGCCGAAATGATTACCGAGATTACCAAGGCCCAATTATTGGCCTTTCGTTTAGGACAATTGAAAAACGAAGGAAAAGCAAAGACGGCACAAATCTCTATGGCCAAACGCAATAATGTGGATATGGCCTTGACCATTGCCCGTGAAGCGAGGCAGGTTTTAGGCGGTATGGGCATTACAGGGGAATACAGCATTATGCGCCATATGATGAACCTGGAAAGCGTTATCACCTATGAGGGCACCCATGACATCCATCTTTTAATTACAGGTTCGGATATCACCGGAATACCGGCCTTTCAATAATACAATTTTATCGCGCCTAAATTTATGTGTCCTTTTCTATAAGGTTTTCTCCTGCGGCATTGACTTACTGTACAAAAAAGTTTCATGTCATGAGGAAGGCACTGATCCTGGTAATCGCCTTCATTGCGCCCCAATAATGAAAGGAATAGGCAAATACGAATTTTTCATAGTACATGGATTCACTCCAAGGACGAAAAACTTGGAAAGGGTTGCTTATACAAGGTTTAAATAAAAAGCCTTATTTTCAGATACTAAAGACACTATATGCCATCTATAAAATACTTCTTTGTACTACTTGTTTTGCTTGCGGCATGCAGAACCGATAAAAAGGTTGATGCCCCGATAACCAGCGCAGTAGACTCTACCGTAACCCAAACCTTAAAAACCCCTGATGAACTTTTAGGCCAACTTTTTGTAGATGTCCAGTTAAATAGAATCTTTGAGGATGGCAAGACTTTCGTGGACTGTACGGCAAAATATCCGTATGAAACTATTGTGGAAAAATATGATATAGAAAAGAACCATCCTGATTTTGATCTAAAAGCCTTTGTCCTCGATAACTTTGATATTCCCATCTCCATTTCCTCGGATTTTAAATCGGATCCCAACCGTTCCGCAGTCGAACACGTAGAAGCGCTTTGGCCAGTATTACAAAGAGAATCCGATAGGAATATGGAGGGGAGCACATTGATTCCGTTACCCAAACCTTATATTGTTCCCGGTGGCCGTTTTCGTGAAGTGTACTATTGGGATAGTTATTTTACGATGTTGGGCCTAGCGGAAAGTGGCGAGTTTGAACGTATTGAAAATATGTTGGATAATTTTGCACATTTGATACAGACTGTGGGGCACATCCCCAACGGAAACCGTACGTATTACATCACCCGTTCCCAGCCTCCTTTTTTTGCCCAAATGGTAAAGCTATTGGCAGAACATAAGGGAAAACGTATTTATACCAAATATCGGGAGGCAATAAAAAAGGAGTATGAGTTTTGGATGGATGGAAAACACGCTAAGGAAAAACCTATTAGACATTGCGTAGCTACTCCCGTTGGTATCATGAATCGCTATTTTGATAAAGGAAATACCCCACGTCAAGAATCCTATTGGGAGGACTATACCCAAGTCCAAAAAATGGGCGGTGGTGAAAAAATGTACCGCGACCTTCGATCCGGTGCGGAATCCGGTTGGGATTATACCTCCCGTTGGTTCGCCGACGGAGAATCCATAGAGACCATTGAAACTACCGATATTATTCCCGTGGACCTAAATGCACTGGTATATGGCATGGAAGACCTCCTGACCCAATGCTATGCCGAAGATGTTACCTATGTGGCCCTGTTGAAGACAAGCATGAGAGCCCGAAAGGAGTTTTTGGACAAATATGCATGGAATGCCAATGATGGGGTTTTTGAAGATTACAATTGGGTAGCACAACAGAGGACTCCCCTTAAATCCCTAGCCATGACATATCCCTTATTTTTTAAAATGGCCAATCAAGAACAGGCAGATGCCATAGCTTCCTATATTGAAAAACACTTTTTAAAACCCGGGGGTGTGGTCACCACGCTGTACCATACCGGTGAACAATGGGATGCGCCTAATGGTTGGGCCCCCTTACAATGGATGACCGTTGTAGGACTTCAAAACTACGGTCACGAAGATTTGGCCAGAACCATTGCAGAAAGATGGGTGGCCTTGAACGAAAAAATATATAAAAACACAGGTAAATTTGTAGAAAAGTACAATGTTGAGGACATGGCATTGGAAGCTGGTGGAGGGGAATATCCAGTACAGGACGGCTTTGGTTGGAGCAATGGCGTATACCTGGCCTTAAAAGCATATGTAGAAGGCAGGCCCTAGACTTTCGGAAATACATCGCAAGCACATATGGGAACTCTTGATGAACGAAAAACATTATAATAAAATGAGTCCCCTCAAAGTCCGTATCTTAAAAATCATTGAATATATTTACCGTGCTTCGTAAAACAAAGGCTTAAAGATGAGTGTCGGTAAAGGTATTTCCCGAAGGTGCAAAAGATGGATCGTGTGCTGTACATTACTATTGTTCCCATTTCTGGTTCCGAATGGATTCCCTTTAATGGCACAAGTGCACAAGACGGATGGTGGGATAAAGAAGTCACTGAAATTTGAAAAGCAAAAAATAGCCTCGGAAAGTTTTGAATCGGTCGGCGTTTTCGATGTGAACAACGACAAAATCCCTGACCTGGTATCCGGTTCCTATTGGTATGAAGGGCCTGCCTATCTGAACCGTCATTTTATTGGGGATTTTAAGCGTTATGGCGAATATTACGATGATTTCTCTACCCTACCGCTTGACGTAAACGGCGATGGTCACATGGATTACATCACTGGGGGATGGTTCGGAAAACGTCTCGTATGGAGGGAAAATCCTGGAAATGAAGGTGAATGGGCGGAACACCTCATTGCAGAGGCTGGTAATATAGAAGCCCCACGGTCATGGGATATCGATGGGGACGGCATTCCGGAAATTGTGCCCAATACACCCAATGACCCTTTGATGATGTATCGGTTAGCAACCGATTCCGAGGGAAATCGCACTGGAAAGTTTAGGCCATACAAGGTCATGGGAAAACATGGTCATGGACTAGGTTTTGGCGATATAAACGGTGATGGGAGAGGCGATTTCGTTGTGGGCAAAGGTTGGGTGGAATCCCCCAAAAATCCATTTGGCGGGGATTGGACCTTTCATCCCGACTTTGAACTCGGTACCGCAAGTGTGCCTATTTTAGTTGTAGATGTTAACGAAGATGGCCATAACGACCTTATCGTAGGCCAAGGACATGGTTATGGATTACACTGGTACGAACAAAGAAGACCGGAGGGCGGGAAATCATCAGAATGGATAAAACATCCCATTGACCTGAATAACTCACAATTCCATACCATGATATGGACCGATCTCGACAATGATGGTGACAAGGAACTAATTACAGGAAAACGCTATCGCGCCCACAATGGCAAAGACCCTGGCAGCAATGACCCCTATGGAATTTATTACTACACCTTTAATGGGAAAAGTTTTGACAAACAGATTATCGATTATGGGGTTTTTGGCGAAGGCAAAGGAACGGGAATCCATTTTTGCGTGACCGATTTATCAGGTAATGGAAACAAGGATATTATTGTGGCCGGTAAGGACGGGCTATTTATCTTTTATAACAAAGGACATGAACAAGAAAGTGATTAAAGGTTTACTATTAAGCATTGTATTGGGGATAGGGATTCTGTTAAGCATCCAATCCTGCCGTGAGCAACCCAAGGAAAAAAGTAATGAAGTGCCAGAAGATAATACCATACAAGATGATGGCTTTGTTTCCCTATTTGATGGGAAATCCTTAAACCATTGGGAGGGCGATACTACCTATTGGCGCGTAGAAAATACCCATTTGGTCGGGGAAATCACCCCAGAAACACTTTTAAAATCGAATACATTCCTTATTTGGAAAGGTGGTGAACTTAAGGATTTTGAGTTTAAAACAGAGTTTAGGATTTCTGAAAATGGCAATAGCGGTATTAACTATCGCAGTGAACTTTTGGATACAATCCCCTTCGCGCTCCGTGGCTATCAAGCGGACATAGATGGAAAAAACAGGTATACCGGACAAAATTACGAGGAACGAAAGCGGACCACCTTGGCCTATCGGGGAGAGAAAGCTGCCATCACATCACAGAAAGATCCGGATACCCCCGGTTCGTTACGCGCCAATGTGGACAAGAATGCCTGGCAAAGTAGGGCAGTTTTGGAATCGCTGGGAAATTCGGATTCCCTTAGAACCCAAATAAAAACTGGGGATTGGAACGAATGTCACCTCATCATAAAAGGAAATCGGTTACAGCATTTTATCAATGGCATCCTTATGAGCGATGTAATCGACAATGACACCATAAATCGAAAGTTTTCGGGCTTTTTAGGTTTACAGGCCCATAGGGGCCCTCCGATGAAAGTGGAATACCGCAATATTCGATTAAAGGAATTATAACTCACTTCAAAACCAAGGACATTCAGGTCTATTTCCTAAGATGAGGTCTTTTTGACCTTTACCACTATCGATTTACTAATGGGGGTCTTGCTCTTATCCGCATAGTGGTTATAGGGCACCAAAACATTGGTTTCGGGAAAATAGGCCGCTAGATTCGTGCGGGGGATGGTGTAAGGAATGACCAAAAAACGATTTGCGGTTCGCTTTACACCATCATAGTCGCTGACCATATCCACAACATCCATTTTTTTTAAATTTTGTTCCTCCATGTCCCGTGGATTCATAAAGAGCACCCTTCTTTCATTATACACGCCCCTGTACCTATCATTAAGGCCATAAATGGTGGTATTGAACTGGTCGTGCGAACGGATGGTCATCAACAAAAACTCATCTTCCCGTAAATTGTGTTCAGGTAGCGAGTTTATGGTAAATCGCGCTTTCTTGTTGGGAAGCGAGTCGAAATTGAGTTCCCGTACATTGTTGGGCAAATAATATCCAGTACCCTTTGAACGTTCATCCGTATTTTCAAAACCCTTGGCTACCTTATCAATATAGGACCGGATCAATCCATAATCCTCTCCCAAGGCTTTCCAGTCCATGGCATGCCCTCCTTTGAAATAGGCATCCGCCATTTCGGCAATAAGTTCCGGTTCGCTTTTGAGATTTCCCGAGGTAGGTCTGAGCATACCCCGTGACCGGGTTACCCTGCCCATACTATTTTCGACCGTAAAATAACGTTGTTGATTCCCCTTCATATCCTTTTCCGATCGACCAAGGGTAGGCAAAATCAAAGCGGTTTTACCCGTGACCAAATGGGTACGGTTCAATTTAGTACTGACCTGTACGGTAAGGCTACAATTTTGCAAGGCCTTCGCAGTATATTCGGTATCGGAGGCGGCCATTAAAAAATTACCTCCCAGGCAGATGAACACCTTGCCTTTACCTTCGTACATCGCTTTTATGGCTCCTACCGTATCCACTCCTTGCTTGTCCGGGGGCGTAAAGCCCAAATGTTTTTTTATACGTTCATTGAGGCCTTTATTCACGTAGTGCATAATACCAACGCTTCGATCTCCTTGCACGTTACTATGCCCCCGGACGGGGCACGTTCCGGCATTTGGTTTTCCAATAGCTCCCTTTGCCAACAACAGGTTTACATATTCGCAAATGTTTTCCACTCCATTTTTGTGTTGGGTGAGTCCCATGGCCCAGCAAGCGATAATCTTGGATTTGGTCGCCAAAAGCTTTACTACCTCATCTATTTTGTCCTGATCCACACCGGCTCTGAGGAGCAAATCCTTTTCCTGATATTGCTCCAAATCCTTTAGGAGGTCCTTATAACCATCAGTATAGGTAGCTATAAAATCATGATCCAACACCTTTCCGGTCACCTCATCCAATTTGGCCAACCTTTTTAATAGCAACTTTACCAAAGGAATATCCTGATTGATTTTTACAGGCAGATGTATGTCCGCTATATCCTCACCATTTCCTGCGAGGCCCTTAAGTGTCTTTGGATTTCTAAAGTTGACCAGACCGGATTCCTCCAAAGGATTAATACTGATTATCTTTCCACCGTTCTGTTTGCACTTCTCTAAAGCATTGAGCATGCGCGGATGGTTTGTACCTGGATTTTGACCGGCAATGATGATGACCTCGGCACCATAAAGATCCTCCAATTTAACCGACCCCTTACCGATGCCCAAGGTTTCGCTCAAGGCTACACCACTGCTTTCATGGCACATATTGGAACAATCCGGCATATTATTGGTGCCCAAGGCCCGGGCAAACATCCCATATAGAAAAGCTGCCTCGTTGCTAGATCGTCCTGAAGTATAAAAAATGGCGTCATCCGGTGAATCCAGTCGATGCAATTCCTCTGCAATTAACGCATAGGCATCTTCCCATGTTATGGGTTCGTAGTGAACACTTTCGGGTCTAAGTACCAAAGGTTCCGTAAGTCTACCAAACTTGTTCAGTTCATAGTCCGTCAATTGGGAGAGTTCCTCCACCGAGTGTTCCTTAAAAAACTCCGCATTAATTTGATGGGTAGTGGCCTCATCGGCCAAGGCTTTGGCCCCATTTTCGCAATATTCGCCTATTCTGGAAGGTTCCTCGGGATCGGGCCATGCACAACTGGGACAGTCAAAACCCTCCTTTTGATTCATGCGCAATAGGGCCCGCATGGAACGTGTAATACCCATCTCCTTAAAACTGTGCTGCATCGCAACCTGAATGCCCAAAGGCCCGGCTGCATAGCGGGCGGGTTCCCGTAGCCGGATTCCCGTAAATTCTTCCAATCCCCTCACGGAGACGTTCCTATGAAATTCTTCTTGCATGCCTAAATTTAGAACTTATTTTGGGAGCATTCAACAATAAAACCACAAGGCTATTCCCTTTCGTCATGTGTGCTGGTTTCTTTATCTGAAATTCCGATGTTCTTATATTGCGCCCTAGTTTCAAACACCCTTGTGCTGGTTTTCATATCGGCGTACCGTGGATCCTGGATATAGTCCTGTTTCTGCATTTTGATGACTTCGATACTTAAAAATCCAAACTCACTGACCACCTTTCCGTAGAAGCGATAAATCCCCTTGCCCCTAAAACGGTATTTGGCCGCTACGGGAGGAAAAAGCACCGTATCGAAAACCTTTCCATATTGATCTAGAAGTGTTGCAAAATGCATACGTTTTCCGGAATGTGTATTTGTGTTCTTTACCGTCTCCAAATAGCCGTAAATATCAATATGCCTGTTCAGGTAACGTTCCAAATCGCCTTGGCCATTTGAGTTCTTGGGAGGTTCCTTAAGCAGTTCAAAGGGGCTACACAAACAAAAGCCCAATAATTCCCACTGTTCAAAAGCGGTTTCCAAAAAAGTGGTGTCCAATTGGGGAATCCGAAAATTTTGCCTTGCGGGCGGAAACAATTTTGGGTGATCTACCCTGGGATTCCTTGAAAGTGTTAAGTAAGCCTTCCAAAGTATTTGATGCTTGTTGATTCCCGTAAACCGAAAAGCATCGATACGTATTAAAATACTCAACTGTTCCACAGAAATGGTTACCCTATCCAGAAAATCCTCCAATGAGCTGAAAAGGCCATTTGTAATACGTTCCTTTACAATACGTTCCATGACTTGCCGTTCCAAATCCCTTAAGTACATCATTCCCAAATAGATATGTTTACCATAAATACAATTTGCTATTTGGCTTTGATTGATACAGGGAGGATGAATCGTAGCCCCCATCATCCGGGCCTCATGGACATAAAATTCCGACCGATAAAATCCGCCGCCGTTATTGAGAACGGCCACCATAAATTCCAATGGAAAATAGGCTCTTAGGAACAAGCTTTGATAGCTCTCTACCGCATAGGACGCCGAATGACCCTTGGCAAAGGCATATCCTGCAAAACTGGCTACCTGGTTCCAAATCTCAAAGATCAAAACGTCTTGATATCCTTTTTTTCTACAATTACTGATGAATTTGTGCTTTACTTTTTGAAACTCCTCTCGGGAACGGAACTTCCCGCTCATACCACGACGGAGCACATCGGCCTCTCCCAGGTTCAGACCGGCAAAATGGTGGGCTACCTTTATTACATCTTCTTGATATACCATTACCCCATAGGTGTCCGGCATAATATCCAACATCACCGGGTGCGCTTTTTCCTGGGCTCTCCCCTCATGGCGATGGCGTAAAATATATTCGCGCATCATACCGCTTTTTGCTACGCCCGGACGAATAATGGAACTTGCGGCAACCAAACCCAAATAATTATCCACCTCCAGTTTTTTGAGCAGCATACGCATGGCCGGTGATTCTACATAAAAACAGCCCATACACTGCGCAGTCTTGATCAAATTATTGATGACGGGATCCTTAAAAAAGGCCTTTACATCATGAATATCAAAATTGGCTTTTTCCGGTTGGTTTTGGGCCACAATGGCCAAAGTGTCCTTTATCTTTCCCAACCCGCGTTGTGCCAGAATATCGAATTTATAAAGTCCTACGTCCTCGGCGATGACCATATCAAATTGGGTTACGGCAAATCCCTTGGGAGGTAAAAAAGTGGCGGAAAAATAATCCAAGGGCCGTTCGCTTATCAAAAGACCACTGGCATGAACGCTCAAATAATTGGGCATGCCCTGGATCAATTCACCATATTTAAGAACAAGTCTAGAAGCACTGTCCAATTGGGAAAGGGAGTAATGGCCTTCGCTCAAGATGTCGATTTCTTCCTTTGGAAGTCCAAAGACCTTTCCCAGCTCCCGAACGACCCCCTTTCGCTTAAAGGTGACATAGGTACCAACGAGTGCCACATGGTCAAAACGGTCAAAAATGTATTGGGTCATTTCCTCCCTATCACGCCAGGAGAAATCAATATCAAAATCCGGTGGATTGGCACGGTACAGATTGATGAACCGTTCAAAATAGAGATCCAGATTCATGGGATCTACATCGGTTATCCGCAAGAGATAGGCGACTATGCTGTTTGCCCCGCTACCTCGCCCTACATAATAAAACCCTCTTTCCCTGGCATGGGAAACAATGTTCCAATTGATCAAAAAATAGGACACAAACCCCATTTTTTTGATAACCTCCAATTCTTTTTTCAATCGCTCCCTTACGGACTTGTCCATTTTAGGATATCTGTAGGGCAATCCCTCATCGCACAGCTTTTCGATTAGGCGTTCGTCCTCTTCTATACTATTGGTAAAGGCCCTTAAATTTTGTGGTTTCCGACTTTTTGAAAAATCGAAACGAATGCTGCACGCTTTCAAAAGACGTTCCGTATTCTCAAGGACATGGGTATACTCCGAAAATGCTTTGGCCAAATTCCGTATGGGAAACATCCTTTCATCGGCATCGGCCACCTCTGTTTCCGGAAGTTTACTCAAGAGCACATTGTTGTCAATGGCACGTAACAATCGATGCGCATTGAAATCGCGTTTATTTCGAAACGTAACCGGTTGTTGTACCACCAACTTATCCCTAAGCTTTGACAATCTGGAAAAGGGCAACCGTCTAAGTGTCTTGATGGAGATGCCTATAAATTCATTTTCCAAAAATTCGTGTTGTTCGTTAAGCAAGACGGTTTCGAAAGGATACACAACAAACGCGTTTTTAAATACAGGGGCATGTTGCGGAATTTCTAAGTCGTTTTGCAAATGATGCGACAAAAAAGCATTTAACTCTTGATATCCTGCATTGTTTTTGGCAATGCCCAAAAAACAGGGATCCACCCCGTTCCTAAAATCGATTCCCAAAATGGGACGTACATCATACTCCGGGGCCTTTCGAACAAAATTCAGGCATGCCGAGGTAGTATTGATATCAGTAAGCACCAATTGTTTTATATGATTTTGCTGCGCTAA
This sequence comes from Ulvibacterium sp., assembly GCF_965228935.1. GTDB lineage: Bacteria > Bacteroidota > Bacteroidia > Flavobacteriales > Flavobacteriaceae > Ulvibacterium. Next base: position 520,030 of record NZ_OZ245846.1, read on the forward strand.
TTGCAAGAGGTCCAGTTCGGAAAAAGTTCCGAAGCGCATGCTGTAATATGTGTGGCAGTTGAGGTACATGGGAGGAAATCACAAATTCCAAATCTCAAGCTATTGCATCGACTGGGGATCCCAAAGGAACCTTATTAAGATTTGTTGATAATGGCCGAAAGTATTTTCTTTATTTCCAAAGCTTCATCTTTTAATTCGTTGATTTTTTTTTCGATGCGAATCATTCATATCCCACAAAAGCCTGAGCCAGTAACTGCTTTCCTTGGCTCCCTTTCTTGCAATCTTCATCCGCATTAGAAAGTCCTTATCCCCCAATTTTTCATTGGCTTCAATATAGTTCGCCCCGATCGATCCTGAAGAACGAACCAATTGCTTCCCATCCTCAATATTGTTAATAGTTTTGGAAAAATCCCTGACAAGCAATCTACAGTCCCGGGCAAATACATAGGTACGCTCTTCTAAATCATAAATCCTGTACTTTTTCATGGTTTTGGAATTTGAGATTTGTAGTTTGATTTTTCCATCCTTCATTGTTTTCTATGCGCCAGTACAATCGGTGGTTGCCCATTAAAAGGATTGTGCATTCTACCAATAGTTTTGGCTCCCATGGCCGAGGCCCGAAAAACACAGCGGTCGCCAAACCGATTCCGAACATGATCCATGGCCTGGTACAGGTTCAAAGCTTCTTCGGTATCCTCGAACAGGTTTATCTGATAATTGCCCGAGACCAGATGACTGAAACGGATACCGATCAAGCGTACCAACATTCTTTTGCTATACAGCATACGAAACAGCTCCAAAATTTTTGGAATCAATATATGGTCTGCACTGGTATATGGAATCCGCATCTGCTTGGAATAGGTGTTAAAATCGGAATAGCGTATCTTAACGGTAATACATGCCGTAAGTTTATTGCCCCGGCGCAACTGATAGGCCAAATTCTCCGTCATGGCCATTAAAATTCCTTTAAGTCTTAGTACATCTATCGTATCCCTGTCAAATGTCCGTTCCGTAGAAATGGATTTTCTATCGCAAAATGGAACCACCGGTGTATTATCCATACCATTGGCCCGTTTCCAAATTACGGTTCCATTGGCACCAAGTACACGTTGCATAATCTCCACGGGCATCTTTTGTATGGTTTCAATTTGTCGTATGCCCAAATTTCTCAACGTCTGATAGGTCTTATCCCCCACCATGGGAATCTTTTTAACGGAAAGTGGGGCCAAGAATGGTTTTTCCAATCCGAAATCAATTTTTAATTGATTATTGGGCTTGGCCTCATCGGTAGCTACTTTAGACACTACCTTATTGATCGATAGCCCAAAGGATATGGGCAATCCGGTCTCCCTTATTATCCTTTGTCGCAATTCCGTGGCATACTTATAACTGCCGAAGAAACGATCCATCCCCGAAAGATCGGCGTAAAACTCGTCGATACTGGATTTCTCAAAAATGGGGACACTCTCCTTAATAATCTCGGTAACCACATCGGAATGCTTGCTGTAGGTTCCTGCATTTCCTTTAATCACTTTGGCTTCCGGACAAAGCTCCTTGGCCATCTTCATGGGCATGCCCGAATGTATGCCATAGCCCCGAGTCTCATAACTACAGGCAGCTACTACGCCCCTATCCGTAATACCTCCGACCAATAAGGGTTTGTTTCGAAGCTCTTTATTGAGCAATCGCTCAACGGATACAAAAAAGGTATCCAAATCCAAGTGGAGAATGGTCTTGTTCATTACTATCCCAAAAAGGATAGCTAATATATGGAATATTTCCAAATAAATGGAATTTATCCAATATAAATGATACCCTTAGTTTAATAGAGTGCCTCCCAATTGTAGCAAGTTCACCTCGGCAATCTTTACATCATACTTGGCCCGGGCATAATTGTTCCGCGCGTTGAACAAATTGATCTGGGCCTGTCGGTATTCCACCGAAGTAATTTGGCCTAAGCCATATTGCTTTTGGGAACGCTCAAAATTAAGTTCGTTGGTATCCACATTTTTAGACTCCGCATTCAAGGTGTATTGTGATATGGTATACGTTTCATAGGCATTCAAAATATCAGTCAATAGTTGATCTTTGATTTTTACCAGTTCTATCTCCCTATTTTGTTTGGTGATTTTAGCCGTCTTTACCCTGGTTGCCGAGCCGCCGTCAAAAATGTTCCATGAGAGGTTAAGTCCTAAATTAATGCCATAGGATTCATTCGCCAAGGCAAAGGAAGTCGGTGGATTTTGGCTCTCGTTCCATCGATAAGAACCACTACCACTGATTTTTGGTAGGAAACGCGCTTTATTGATCTTAATATCCAATTCACTCAAAAGAATGTTCTGCTGGGCCAATATCATCTCTATATTGTTCCGTTCCGCAGATTGTAAAATGGCCTGTTCCTGTAATTTCGTACCAAAGGTAACCGTAGTATCAATTTTAAAATCCATGGTGACCTTTCGTCCTAAAGCAAGGTTAAGGCTACGTTTTAAATTATTTAAATCGCGCATCGCCTCTATATGCGCTATACTATCATTGTTCAAATCGACTTGGGCATTCAGCTCATCCAATTTGGTTCCTTGGCCATACTTCAACTGTTTTTGTGCGCGTATTAGTCTGTCCCTGGAATTGGCCATGTTCATTCCCAAATTCTCGACCACTCTTTTTTGGTAGGCGACATTGAAGAAATTCTCGTATATGGAAATTACCGTATTCTCAATCTGTTGCCGTTCCTGTAATTGTGCCAAGGTTAAGTTCTCCTCATTTTTGTCCTGGCCGAATTTTCGTTCCAGCCCATCAAAAATCAGGTACTCCGCCGTTATGGACGCATTATACGATTCAGTAATTGCTCCCCCAATAGAAGTAGATGTTCCATCTAAAAAAGCAACGCTCTGATCTTCATTTGAGTAGTTTATGCCGCCACCTGCGCTTAAACTAGGTAAATATCCACTGTTCAACGTACTGGCCTCAACATCGGCTATTTTGGTATTGTTCCTGGCGATACGAAGATCGTAGTTGTTCTCCACTGCAATGGCAATAGCCTCTTCCATGGACAATATATCCTGCCCATTTGCCATTGTACAGAACAGTAGGACTATATACAAAAGGCTATACCTTAACATCGTCTACCTTTAATTCTTTTATGGCCCGTTCCACCTCTTCACGTTCCGGACGCTTTCTTGTGACCACATACTTTAGAAATACCTTGACACTATTCGAAAAAGAAAGGAACAAGGGCAACATATATAAGGTCAACAAAGTGGCCACTGCAATACCATAAGCTATTGATATGGCCATGGGAATTAAAAACTGCGCTTGTAGGCTCTTTTCCAGCATTAGGGGTGCCAGTCCCGCTATTGTGGTAATCGAGGTGAGGAATATGGCCCTAAAACGGGCCCTTCCCGTTTCGTAAAGTGCTTCATCAAATTTTAAACCCTCCTTGAGAAAGCTATTGAACCTTCCCGTGAATACCAACCCATCATTGACCACTATCCCTATTAAGCCTATAATGCCCAAATAGGAGAGAATACTCATCGGGAAACCATGTAACCAATGCCCCCATGCCACCCCAATAAGGCAAAATGGAACAATGGCAAGCAGTATAAAAGGTTGGCTATACGACCTAAAGGCAAAGACAATGGTCACATAGATAAGAAAAATTAGGGCAGGCAATGTGTTAAGAGCGGATACGGAAATTTTGTTGACCTCCCGATTCTGACCCTCGGCACTAACCTTAACACCTGGATATTTTTCACTCACTATACCGGCCACGCGGGTAGTAAGGTCTTGCATGATCTCTGAAGCACTCGCCTTTGGATTGGCCAGATCAGCCGCGACCGTAATCTCTCGTATACCATCCAAATGATTAATGGCCACCTCTCCCCGTTCAATAGTATATGTTGCGATTTCAGATAATGGAATCCTCCCATTTTGTGCGGCAATTTGAATATCGTTAACATTGTTTACACTAGACCGATTCTGTTCATCATAGCGTACCCAAATTTTTACCTCGTCCTGGCCCCTTTGAACCCGTTGTACCTCATTGCCAAAAAATGCACTACGTACTTGGGCCATGATATCATTTAAAGTCAATCCCAAAAGCTGTGCGTTTTCCTTCAATTCCAAGCGTATTTCCTTGATTCCCTCGGGACTGGTATCTACAATATCCTTTACGTACGGATTCTTTTTTAGCTCTTCATAAATAATATCTTTTGCCCCATTGATACTTGCAATGCCCTTTCCCTGCAAAGAGACCGAGATAGGCATTCCACCTACATTCCCACCAGAATTGAAACTTAATTTCTCCACTTGTGGGAGTTCTCCAACGGTCTTACGAATAGCGTCGGCAATTTCCGTAGATCCAAGGATCCGGGTCTCACTTGGTGAAAGATTTACGGTCATGGTAGAAGCAGAGCTCCCTGGCCCTATTTGCTTGACCGTGGAAACGATATGGTCTCTCCCTATTTCGTTTTCCCCCAAATCCCTGTTTATCTTCCAGACACTATTTTCCACATAAATCGCCAGGGAATCGGTGATGTTTTCATGGGTCCCTTGAGGAGTGTTCAAGGTAATTCGAATTTGATTACTCGCAGTTGTTGGGAAGAACGTAAGTTTAATGATCCCTCCGGCAAAAGCCCCTAGGGTCAGGATAAACAGGAATAGAATGATGGAAAACGACGCGAATTTATTTCGCAACACAAAGCGAAATGATGGGGAATACACCTTATCCCGGAGGTAATTCATAAATTGGTCGCCCCATTGGTTGAACTTATACGTCCTTCCCTTTCCACTTAAATCCTTGGAATGTGCCAAGTGTGCGGGTAAAATCAACAAGGCTTCTATAAGGGAGACCAAAAGAGTAAGGGCAACAACTACGGCTATATCACCAAAGAAAGCCCCTATTTGTCCATCCAAAAAGAAAAATACCGAAAAGGCCAATATCGTGGTGGCAATAGCCGAAAGAATGGGAATCAACACATCCAAGGTGCCATTTACAGCGGCCTTTATCGCCGACTCCCCCCTTTCATGCCGGGTATAAACATTTTCGGCAATTACGATACCGTCATCGACCAAAATACCGATGACCAATATCATTCCAAAAAGGGAAAGCATGTTAAGGGTAACCCCATAATGGGGCAATAGGATGAACATCCCAAAAAAAGAAATGGGCAAGCCGAAGGCCACCCAAAGGGCTACCCCGGGCCGTAAGAAAAACGAGAGTAATAGAAGCACCAATAGCATCCCTATTAGCGCATTTTCCAATAATAAAGAAATCCGGTCCTTGATGACCTCGGAAGTATCCATCGTAATTTCCAGTCTCAGGTTGTTATGGTCCCGATTAAAGACCGCTATATACTCCCTTATCTTTTCAACACTACCGATAAGGTCTTCCGTATTGGTATTAGTAATGGAAATTTTTACTGCGGCTTGTCCATTAAGGCTTATTTTATTGGGGATCTCGCTAAACGTATTCCTTATTTTGGAGATGTCCCGAAGATATACCTTACCCCCACTGGCATCTGTCTTGACGACGATACCACCCAAATTTTCCGCATAATAGGCCTTATTATTGGCCCTGATCAAATATTCTTCTTTCGTGGTCTTTATGGAACCTCCGGTAATGAATATGTTGGCATTGGCCACGGAACGGGAAACTTCTTCAAAAGTCAGTCCATAACTTCTAAGCACTTCCTCGGTTACCGCAATCTCGATTTCTTCCTCTGGAAAACCGGAAAGCGCTATTTGGGAAATACCATCAATTCTGAGCAAATCTTCCTCTACCTCCTGAGCTGTCCTTTTTAAGATGCTTAATGGAACATCTTTCCCCGTAACCACAAAAGTAATGGCCTCCCTTGTGGGCTTTAAGGTCTCAATGACCGGAGGTTCGGTATTGGAAGGAAACGAGGGAATCTTATCTACGGCATTCTTTATTTCATCCAGTGCCAAATTGATATCAAAATCCGTTAGTATTTCAACATTTACAGTTCCGAGGTTCTCCTGTGAAACCGATGTTATCCTATCCACTCCCTCTACCCCCTTGAGGTTGCGTTCTATTTTTTCTATTACACCCTCCTCTACCTCCTCTGGTGACGCACCAGGATAAGAGACCGAAATGCTTATAAAACTTGGATCGGACAAGGGAAAAAGGGAAGAATTCAATCTTTGATATCCCAAGTATCCAAAAATCAAAAAGCCTATGATGAAGATATTGACGGCGACCGGGTACTTAATAAAATAGCTGATAAATGCTTTCACTTGAGTGCCTGTTCAATAGGTTACCTTCATTCCAGGATAGGCATTGGCCACAACCTCGTCCAACAGCACCATGTTCTTTTCCAATCCCCTCACCACAACACTATCCCCAACATAGTTTAGGGGTACTACCTTTTGTAATCGCAACAGGCTATCCCTAATAATATAGACGTAATCATTTTCCACAAGAAGACCCCCCTCTATTTTTAACACTTCCGAAACGGGTTCCCCAAAAATCTCCGCTTTAAGGTATTGACCCTCTTTAAATTGTTTTCCAGAAACCTCCACAACCACTCCCACGGTCTGTGTCTCTAGGTCGACCTTGCCGTTAATGCGACTTATTCTCCCTACATGGTCTTGATCTCCGTCCAATGATATCAAATGCACCTTTTTACCCACCTTTACGTATTTATTTGCGGTGGCAGGTATGGCCAGTTGCAGTTCAAAAACCGAAGGGTCTATAAACTCCCCCAACTTCTGTCCGCTGCGCACCAATGTCCCCACATACACATCAGACTGTGTAACTATACCCGTAAAAGGTGCCCTGATATCATATTTGGAAAGTCGCTCTTGTAGATTCTTAACATCATAGTAGGTCTGAACGATATTCCTGCCGGTAACAAAAAATTTCTCGGCATTGGAAACGGTTTTGGGAAGTGGTTCCAGTGGACCGTCCATGTTAAAGTTTTTGAGATAGGCCCTCCATTTTCCAGAGGCTTTGGGAAATTCAATTTCCATATCGGGCAACATGGCAACTATTTGATTGACCAACGCACTTTTTTTGGATTGCAATTGGGCATTGTGTTCCCCACCATCTATACGAAGTAGAGCCTCTCCCCTATAAAATGTGTTACCTTCTCTAAAACCGGGGGTTGTAGGCAAAAGTATTCCCTGAACTTCGCTAAAAAGCTCAATTTTGTTTTTTGCCACTAAGGTTCCAGTGGCCTCAATAACAAATGGAAGCTCTTCGGTCGCTACCAAAATTGTGGAGACAAATACTTCATCCACCTCCTCCAAGGAAACCGGTTCTTCCCGACTCCTCACCAAAAAAACAAAGACAAGGACACCTAAACCGATCAATACAATCCCAAAAATAATTCCGTAGGCTCCTTTCATATTACCCCCTCATTTTTTCGCGCATATGTTTCCGTATTTTGGGTCCTACTTGGTCCTTGTATTTTTCCATTTGTTCCTTAGTAAGGATCTCCTCCAGTGCAGCGTTTTTTTCTTTTCCTATTTTCTTCATATCCCCCATTTTACTGAACATAGAACCTTCTTTATTCATTAATTCGGCCTGTTTCTCCGAGAATTCCAGATTCAACTCGGTTACTCGTTTTTTTTGTGATTCGTTCAATTCCAATTCTTCGGACATAATTTTGGTTTGGTAGTCCGCCATTTCTTGTGGGTCCATTTTTTGGGCAGTTATATTCTGTACCGTAGTTAAAAGCAACAAAAGGATAGAAATTCTAGTTTTCATTATCGTCTGATTTAAGATTCTTATTTTGAGGAGGCCTTTTAAGGGCAAAACGTATTCCAAATTTGAAATAGGCACCGCTTCCTGGTTCCAAATCGAATATTTCATTATTATCGTTATCAACAATTCTTAAAGTAGCGGTAGGCAAAAAACCTCCCTCGGCTACAAATGCCAGATTTTTTGTAAATCTGTAGCGATACAGTAGTCTGGCATTGATTCCGTTAAACTGGATCTTGGTGTCTGTTAGGATTCTATTGCCATCCACGGCTACTGCGTTGGAATTGTTTCCGAAAAGACCTTCCGGAGAAACCAATGCCGAAATACGATGTCGGTCATTGATTCTATAGTTGATTCCCGTAATAGGCAGTCCAAAGGAATAGCTCCAATGGTGGTTGAGTTTTTGACGTAACAATACGGCAGGCAGTACCCTGGGCTCACCAAATTGGGTACCATAAAGTACCCCGAGCATCAAGACAGTATTTCTTTCAAAGTCCCCCCACCTTTTGTTTACTGCACCTAACGCATTGACCACTATATCTTCAGATGAAACCCCATTTGCAAAATTGGACATAAGGGTCGGGCCAGCTGACACCAATAAAGTCCAATCCTTCCTTAACGGCCGGATGAATAAAAGATTAGTTCGGACCACATGCATGCTTTCATAGGTAGAAAGATCAAGGATATTCGTAGATTCATCAAAGGTGAAATCGAAATAGCGGTAGGTGAGGCCTAGACCTATTATGCTTTTGCCAACAGGTTTTGCCAAATTGAGATTGACATTGTAATTGTGGATTTCAGTACCTCCCAAATCCGGAAGATACCCATAATCGATTCCTGCCAATTCCACCTCTCCGGGATTTTGTATGATAGGTATTTGGCCATAAGTACTTGCGACCAAAAGTCCAGCCACCAAATAGTATATTCCTTTCATCTGAAATTTTCCAACGAAAATATTTATGGTCAAGGTGCATCTGCAACAATACTAGACCACCTATGGAATCGGGTATACCAAGAGGCTCATTTTAACTACAAATCCCGTTTTTATTTTTGTAGATGAAAATGTCCTGTTCGTCCGTAAAAACTGCTTAGTTTATTTTACGTTTTAGGAACCAAATGTCCTTTAGGCTAAGATTTATGTTTATGGTGTTCAAACGCTCTTCTACCAAAATTCCCTGTGTAGAACCTCTACTGGAGCTGGAAAAACCAATATTCAACATAGATTGGGCCCTGGCTCCCAGGGGAATGCCCAAACCGGCCGTTATGCTATAGGCATCAATGACATTTCCATTGATATTGAGGTAACCGCTATCATAATTGAACCCGGCCCGTATCCGTATCCGATCCAGATAATTAAAGGACCGATCTTCCTTAAGATACTCTATTCCGATTCCATAAATGTTCTGGTCCACAAACTCCCCAACGTTATCCCTTTGATCTGTGGCGTTCCATAATTTTAAGGTATAATCCAAATTGATATGGATTGCATTGATAGGTGAGAACAATATACCCGTACCTACTTCCAGGGGAAGGTCGAAAGCTGCAACGTCTAAACCGGTTTCGTTCTCAACGGGTGTGGGAATGAAGTCCAACGTTTTATCTACTAATCTGTCCCGGGTGCCGGAAAGTGTAGTGGGCAGGTTTAAACTCCATCCCAAGGTGAGGTTGGGCAACATCGCATATTGTAACCCCAAGCCAAAACGGAAACCGTTGTATTTGTTCTCTTCAGAAACAGTAAGCGTGCTTTCATTGATAAATCCGCTAAGGGCAGTGACCGATTCGCGCTCCGAAATTGCTCCGAACAAATAGGAAACATACGCCCCTGCCCGTAGATTATCGGTAAGACTACTGCCATAGGAAAGTCGCAAATCGTTTAGGGAGCCCGTTCCGAAAACATTGCTTATAAACCGATCTGAGGATCCCTCAACATTACTGTCTATACCTATCAACGAATAGCCCACATCGGAATAGGGAACGACAGAAAGCCCAAAAGCCGATTTTGGTGTAATGCTCGAAGCAATGGCCAGATTGGAAAAATTGCCCGCTACCCTTCTTTCTTCCGTATTTCGGTTGGCCACTGTACTAAACTCAGTAAGAAATCCGAAATCGAACAAAAAGCTCTTTTCTCCCAATGCCCCCAATGCCGCCGGATTAAGGTGATTGATGAGAAAATCGCTGCTCAAGGCGTATCCGCCGCGTCCCAATGCACTATTCTTCCCAATATTGGAATTGGTAGATACCCCAAGCCCGAAAAAGGAGTAGGGAGATCCAGTAAGGTTATTGGTCTGGGCAAGGATACAAAATGGGAAAAACACCAATGAAAACAAGATCCTATTCATCATAAATCGCATAGGTGATTTCCAAACGTGCCTCAAAATCGCGGTTGTTCTCCCCTTGCAGGATAATCCGGTCCACCGTTTGATTAAAGTCCTTGGTAAACAATACGAGAGCATCTTCGGTTAGTATCGTTTCGTTAAGCTTCCGATCCACAAACACACCCACGGGCACTTCATAGACCACGTCCGAAAATTCCTCGTTAGCCCCTGTTATTTTTCCAATAACAATGCCTTCACCTGTTCTTATGACCTGCGTAATAACATTGTTCTGGTCCAGTACGTTTACGTTTAATGAATCCCGTAAGTAAGTCCTTTCATTATGACTGACCCGTAGCGGCTTTATCCTTAGGATCGCACTTAGGACCGTACCCGTGCCCTCTATGTTGTAAATACTTCGAATGCTGGGAAATTCAACTTTAGTGCCGTATCCCGTTCCTGACTGTATATAACTCAAATCATTATTCCGTGTTGTGGGCAGTTCATCCTCTTGATCTAAAAGGGCATTTAACAAAGAATCCGTAGAAACATTCCATATTTTATTGAAGGCATTTGGAGCTTCAGCAAATGGATTGATGGCAAAATCCAAAAACCTTTCTTCATCCTCAAATTCCTCGGGAACTGAATAAAAGAACCTTAGATACGTCCTCTCATCCTCCCTACTAAAGCCAATGATGGAGGTATTATCGCTAGTCTCCGGAACAAGGGCAAAGCCTTTGAAGTTGTCCCTTAGATCCTCATTGTCATTGATGTCATTTTGCTGTATGAGTCGAAACAGTCTATCGCCAAATTCAAAGGGGAGGGAAATATGTAAGGAGTCCTCATCAAAGGGTTCCGGGCGATATCTTCTCGAAACCAGGGGGATGGAGTCGTATTCCAATTTACTAGTATTGAAAAAAGCATCATCATCAGGTTCTACCTCTTCGTTCAAAAGATGCACGTTGATATGGGAGACCAAAGTGGTATCATTATAGAAATAACGGTCATATCCTAAAATCAGGGCAACACTATCCAGTGCGGCATCACTGGGGAGCGTATATGGAGCGGTCGCATTTTCCGTAGTGGCAGCGGACAATTCAAAATAGGAGTTACACGCAATTGTCCCCAAATAATCGTCACTGTACCTCCCCACCAAAAGACGATCACTGTTGGACGTATTTATACTATCAAATCTAAAGGTGGACAACTTTACCGAGAAAGTGTCCAATACCAGCACCCTTACGTTAGAGGTGGTAAAGTCTTGCCCTACCTCAAGTGTCGGGATATCGGATGCGTCCACGGAACAGGCTATGATACCCAACAAAACCATTAAAAAGCAAAGAAACTTTTGCATTGTCCTTGAATTAGATGGTGCAAATTAAAACGCCACGGTGGCGGGCACGAAGAATTTTATACGGAACAGGAAAATGTATCTACTGATAGACATACTATATCTACAAAGCTCTGATACATTATTGATCGGAGAAAAATTGAGGTTCATCTAGGGAACTTCAGGTTTCGTATATCTTTTTTTCAACGGCTGATGGCGCTACATACGTTTGGAAAAAATAGAGGATTGAAATACGTCTTTCTAATTGGTATGATACTTAGCGCTCACAACAAAGTTACCTATGGTCAAATCTCCGAAAACCATGTTGGAGGAGCTTTTGAATACGCGCTTATTCCAAGCCTAGGGGAAACGAATTTGGAAAAGTATATCTTTTCGATAGATGCCTCAAAAAACATGAATTCGGCAAAGCTTGAGCTTGGATTGGATTACTCGGCACTTACCTTTTCCTTTTATGATCATAGGGTTTCGTTAAGCATGGATTCCTATGAAAAAATGCATACGCTACAACCGGAAATCGGATACCAACAAGACTTTGGCAAAAAATGGGCCATGTCCGTTTCCTTGGCCCCCATGCTGTCTTCTAATTTTAAAAATGGGCCCAACAGCGAGGATTTTATATTCAATTGGTCAGCTTTAGTATCGAAAAAATGGGGAAAAGGAGATTTCCCTGTTAGCCTTACCGTGGGATTGGGCAGAGGAGTAGTTCTCGGGGAACCGGGGCTTTTTCCGATACTATCCATTAAAGGAAAAATAACCCCAAAATGGAGATATACCTTGGGATTCCCATATAGTAGGGCCGTGTACGAAATCGATGAAAAGCATTCCCTCGGTACAAAGGCACTAGTATCCGGAGTCTATGCCAATAATTCCGAAACGGTAACGATCAATGGCCTCGAAAACCTTGCGAATACCAAGTTGACCTATTCGGAGATTGATTTGGGCCTGGAGTACAATTACCATATGTCATCCGGTTTCACCACAATAATCAGGGTGGGATTCTTGATTGCCAATAACTTGGAAGTATTGGATAACGACAATAACCCCTTGTTTGATTTTGAGGCTAATTCTTCTCCTTATATAGCAATGGGGCTTAAATATTCTTTAAATCTTATTAATCAATTACATAAATAATGAATGATTTAAAAACGGTTTTGCAAATTATGAAGAAAATTGGTCTCCACATTTTTATGGTCTTACTACTTATTTCATGCTCCAATGATGATGAGGACGAAAATGTCGGTAATTGGGTAGACCGTTCCATTTTTGATGGGACACCCCGCAGTGGGGCATTTGCCTTTACCATTGGCAATAAGGGATATATGGGTACCGGCTTTGATGGCGATGATAGATTGACGGATGTCTGGGTCTATGATATGGAAGGCAACTTTTGGAGTCAATTGGCCCCCTTTCCCGGTACTGCCAGAAGTTCCGCCGTCGCCTTTACCGTAAATGGCAACGGGTATGTAGGACTTGGTTATGACGGGGATAACGAGCTCGGCGATTTTTTCCGATACAATGTGGCAACAAACACTTGGGACTCCTTGAACCCTTTTGCAGGATCTGCACGGCGCGGTGCCGTTGGTTTCAATTCGCAGACCCATGGCTATGTCGGAACCGGCTTTGATGGGGACAACGACAAAAAGGATTTTTGGAAGTACGACCCTTCCAATGATACATGGACCGAACTTGTCGGTTTTGGGGGAACCAAGCGTAGGGATGGGGCCACCTTTACCATAGGCAACAAAGTATATTTGGGTACAGGAGTATCCAATGGTCTGAACCAGGCAGACTTCTGGGTATTTGACCTGGATACGGAATCATGGAGCCCTTTATTGGATTTGGACGAGGATGATGACTATGGCATTATACGAAACAATGCGGTAGGCTTTAGTATTGGGGACAAAGGATATTTTGCAACGGGAAATCCAGGTTTTGGTGCCTCGGACGATATATGGGAATACAACCCCTCCACCGACCTTTGGGAAGAAAAAACGGAATACGAGGGCGTATCCCGTGAGGGAGCCATAGCATTTTATAACGGTTCCACCGCATTTTTGGCCCTAGGTAGAAGTGGAACTTTGTACCTGGATGACAACCGTGAGTTCTTCCCGGATCAAGAGGAAGATGAAGATGATTAAAAAATGAGTTTTCGTAGTTTATTAATACTATATTTTTAATGGCACCTGTCCGGGTTTCCTAAAACAAAAAAAATGAAATCCGGGTCGGTGTTCTATTCGTTATGGGAAACAAAAAACACGGTATCGCTTTTTTGATCATTGGCATTGCGGCATTGCTTATAGGAACGTTGTTGGATATTAGCAATTCACAAATCAAATCCGTTGAAACGGGATATGGCCTAAAACTGACCGAAAACCCGATGGACAAAAGCTGGTGCTACGAAATATATGCGAATGGAAAGCTTCAAATACGACAGGAATATGTTCCGGGAATATCCGAGAAAGTACGGTTCGCTTCCAAAACGGATGCGGAACGCATTGGGAAAATCGTCCTGAACCGATTGAAAAAGGGCCGGTTCCCTGCAATAACTAAACAAGATTTGGAGGAAAATGAAATTTCTTATCAATAATGAGTATCTTTTTTCAGTAACTATTTAAAGGATACTTTGAAAAAACACATAAGGATTAAAGAGTTTTGGATTCATATTATTGTTTGGGCTTGTTTGATATTGTTTCCCCTGAGCATATCCTACATAGATCTTGGTGAGGTGCGTTTTGGTATGTTTTATAGAATATTGTTGAACCCTATTTTAGTCTATATCAATTACCTTATATTGGTGCCCTACCTTCTCCTAAAAAAAGAGATTACACTCTACATCATTGTTTCAATAACGGTATTGGTTCTTTTTAATTTCCTTATCAAGTTCGTACCCTTTGCTCATGTCCCAATAGATAGATTTACTGAAATGATACAGAGTACGGAGATGCAACCTCCAAAAAAACCGCCCCATTTCATGAGGGATATGCAGCCATTGAAAAGACTACCCTATTTTATGACCGCAATTATTTCCCTGACCTTTTTCCTATTGGGGGGTGTATTGGGGCTTACCAAGGATTTCTACAGGAGAGACCGTAAAAATAGGGAGGCCGAGGTACAACGAAAGGAGACGGAGTTACAATTTTTAAGGGCCCAATTAAATCCCCATTTTTTATTCAATTCATTGAATAGCGTTTATTCCTTGGTACGAAACAAATCCATAGAAGCTCCAGAGGCGATTATCATGTTATCGGAATTAATGCGCTATATGCTCTATGAGGCAAAACAGGAATTGGTTCCCCTTTCCAAGGAAATAGACTACATCAAGAATTTTGTGTCGCTCCAGTTGTTACGGTTATCCCATAGTGAAAATGTAAAGATTAAAATTTCAGGGGACTATCAGGATAAGAAGATTCCACCCTTATTATTGATTCCATTCGTAGAAAACGCATTTAAATATGGTACGGATTTCAAGGGCAGGACAGACGTTTCGATCAAAATGGAACTGATCGGGGAAAGTTTGTTTTTTATCGTGAAAAACAAAATTGGGGTCTACAGAAAGGACGAAAGCAATTCCGGTATCGGACTTGAAAATATAAAGAGTAGATTACATCTGCTTTATCCCGATCAACATGTGTTGAAAATCGATAAAACAGATGGCTTTTACACCGTTCAGTTGGAACTAAATCTATAAATATGAACTGTATCATAATTGACGATGAGCCTTTGGCATTGGGCATTATTAAATCCTATTGCGAGGAATTGGGCGGTATAGAGGTCATGGGAACCTTTACCAACCCATTGGAAAGTATGGCATTTTTTCAGGCAGGGAATATCGATTTGGTGTTTTTGGATATCGAAATGCCCCAAATAACCGGTATAGAGTTTGTAAAGACCTTGGACAAAAGGCCCTTTTTTATTTTTACCACGGCCTATCCCCAATACGCCATAGAGGGTTTTGAGCTCAATGCCGTGGATTATTTGGTAAAACCTATACCGTTTCCAAGATTTGTAAAGTCCATAAATCGTGTTAAGGAACTCAAAATGCTCAAAAAAGGCATAGAAACCGAGGAAGGAAACCTTTCATCGGCCAGTGGGGGCAAGCTCCCCGATAATCAATTCATTTTTGTAAAATCAGACTACGGCAATGTCAAGATAAAGTTGGAGGACATCAAGTATATACAGGGGCTTAAGGACTATTTAAAAATCCATACTTCGGAAAGAAAACCTATACTTACCTTGATGAATTTCAGGGATATAGAAGCAAAACTCGCCAATACCGATTTTGTACGCGTACATCGATCCTTTTTGGTAAATGTTAATAATATTGATTCCATTCAACGCAGTAAAATAGTAATGGACGATATCCGTATCCCGATCGGGGAAAGTTATAAGGACGAATTCATGAAGAGGCTAGGATTGTAGTTGATGGCTGTATGACCAAGGGGTTTAGGACGTTCAAAAACATCAGGGTTTCCTGCAGATTGGCCGGAGAAGATAAGTTCTATGCCGAGGGCCATTGGTGGTGTATCTTCCTGACCGTTGTTGCAATGTTGATGGCCCGGTTCATATTTATGGATTTTGGAAAAAGAGACTAACTAAAAAGGACGACCTTAGCGGGGCCGTCCTTCCATCGTTATCCATAACTAACTTATCTCTAAGATGAGCGATTGTTATGAGTTATCCTCTACGGATGCACCTGGGGCGTTCTTCTTTACCGAGGCGATACCGTTGCTAAATCCCGAGTCTTGTTTATACATTTGACTCGTGCCTATGACCTGTCCGTTCGAAGCCTTCAAATTGAAATAAACCCTCCCGTCCTTGGCCTCATTTTTTTCATATTTTGCATCATCGCCGGAATTTTTCTTTACCGATTCGATTCCGTTCTCGCAGGAAGCCTTTGTCTCGTATGCCTCGCTACTCAAAATTACCTGCCCGTTGTCGGCCTTCAGGTTGAACCTGAATTTTCCCGCCTTGTCCTTATTGATTTCGAATTTTCCCATATTCTTGATTTTGATTAGAGACTAAATCTAAAGAAAAATTGGGAAGAAAAAAATTAGTCGTCATCTTCAATGGGTACAATTACCATTTCCCACTGTGATTCATTCATAGTATTCCAGTGTCATAAATCCCTCTGCTTCTATAGAATTGTATTCGGTAACATTTCCATCGGAATCATATTCAAAGGAATAATTAAGTGTTTCGTCACCATTGATAAGATTTAGGCAATTGTTCTTGGAAAAATAGATGTTCTGAAAAATATTCAAGTTATAGGTCCAATAGAACAAACTCTTGGTTGCGAGCCCGCTATTATCCCATTCGGTAAACAGATATCGCCTTTCCGTATGCACACTACCGTCCGTACGATACCATAACTGGTCCCAATTGGTAAGGTTGCCATTTTCGTCATGGACATAGATCTTTTCCAACGTCTTTGAACCATCCAATCCAAAAAATGTAGAGGTCTTGATCAGATTGTCCGAAAATGTGTACTCAAATGTTAGGTCCTGAAGTATTGCCCCATCATCCTCGGACACCTTATACGTACCACTGGCGTTTGTAGCATTAAACCTTGTGAAAATCGACTCAATGTTCACAATACGGTTAATCGGGTAATATATTCTTTGCAAAACCCTGGACAATATGCCATCATTGTACTCTAGGTAAGTTGAATCGTGCAGGGTTCGGCTATTCGTTTTGGTTATCAGAATAAGTTCGTTCTGATCGTTGTAGAAATAATTGCTCTGACCTATACCTGGGGCCGTGGTCTGTTTCAAAAGTTTGGGGTTGAACTCGTTTGCATTGTCCATGTCGTTAGGCTCCCCATTATCATCCGTACAGGAAATGATTAATCCTAAAAAGATTATCAACGCGATTTTTGCCCTTCCGATCATTTTTCGTTTATCCTATTTGGTATGAATATTGGTAATGATTGAGTTTGCGATTTAGTCGAGAAACCATGCGTTAAACTTACTCTTTATTTCAGATAGTTGGGCAAAAATATCCCAACAGAACTCCAAAAAAGAAGCGAGCCCATTTTTGAAGCTCGCTTGTATTTCCACTTTTGTGGTTTATTCGTACCTCGGGTGGGAATCGAACCCACACGGTATTGCTACCACTGGATTTTGAATCCAGCGCGTCTACCAATTCCGCCACCGAGGCATTTTCAGGTAGTATTTCTCAGTTTTCGGAGTTTTTCCTTACAAACTCCAGATTTCCAATATTTCTCTCTATTCCTAGCCTCCAGCCTATCCCTACAGGGTTCAGAATAAATCAATTCAAAGGGTGCATAGAATTTTGTAGACCTTTCCCGGCCATTGTTGTGCCTATGCAATCTTTCGTCAATATTCACGGTCATCCCAACGTAAATATAGTTGTGATTCAAGCTTGAAATCGCATAGACCCAAATCATTATTCAAAATTTCAATCCCAGCGCGCCTGCCTGTCGGCAGACAGGTCTACCAATTCCGCCACCGAGGCATTCATTTGAAATCCGGGGCGTATTCCTCCCGATAACTATCGGAACCGCCACCGAGGCAAACGGACTGCAAAGCTAAAAAATAGTTGCTACTTTCAAAGTAAAAATATCAACAATTATCCTTTACCAACCCGAATAAATTTCTAAATTTGCACCTCCTTTGCAGAAAGGGTATTTAAGAAACTAGAGCACAAGACGTTAACCATGCCTTACCAAGTACCGGAACCCAAGATTTTTGCTTGTACACAGAGTGCGGAACTTGCCAAAAAAATAGCAAAATCCTATGGTACGGATTTAGGCAATGTGTACTTCTCCAGATATAGCGACGGGGAGTTTCAACCTTCTTTTGAGGAGTCCGTTCGGGGAGCCCGTATATTTATTATCGGTTCTACCAATCCGAGCTCGGAGAACTTAATGGAAATGCTATTGATGTTGGATGCGGCCAAACGTGCCTCCGCTAGGCACATTACCGCGGTAATGCCCTATTTTGGCTGGGCCAGACAGGACAGAAAGGATAAGCCAAGGGTTCCCATAGCGGCCAAACTCGTGGCCAAGATGTTGGAAGCGGCAGGGGCCACACGTATTATAACCATGGACCTACATGCCGACCAAATTCAAGGGTTTTTCGAAAAACCAGTGGATCATCTGTTCGCGTCCACCTTGTTTTTGCCCTATCTACGGAAATTGGATTTGGAAAACCTTACCATCGCCTCACCTGACATGGGCGGTTCCAAAAGGGCCTATGCCTATTCCAAGGCCTTGGCAAGTGATGTGGTCATTTGTTATAAGCAGCGGGCCAAAGCCAACGTGATATCGCATATGGAACTTATTGGGGACGTGCAAGGAAAAAACGTGGTCCTTGTTGATGACCTGGTCGATACCGCAGGAACATTGACCAAAGCTGCGGATTTGATGATGAATCGCGGCGCAATAAGCGTACGTGCCATAACCACCCACGGTCTGTTGTCAGGAAATGCATTTGAAAAAATTGAAAAATCAAAATTGTTGGAATTAATCATTACCGATTCCATTCCCATTCAAAAAGAAAGTGAAAAAGTAAAGGTATTGAGCTGTGCGGAGTTGTTTGCGGATGTTATGCACAGGGTACATCATAATACATCCATCGCATCCAAGTTTTTAATGTAAAATGTCTCCCGTCCATCTTAAGGGGATTGGAACAAATCAAACAAAAGAACTATTAATTTTTAATTCAAATAATGAAGTCAATTACAATTAAAGGATCAGAAAGAGAAAGCGTGGGCAAAAAGGCAACGAAGGCCCTACGTAATGCTGGAAAGGTTCCTTGCGTAGTGTACGGAGGGGAAAAACCATTGCATTTTTCAGCAGATGAACTATCGTTCAGGGATTTGGTTTATACTCCCAACGCACACACTGTTGTGGTTGAGCTGGACAATGGACAAAAAGTGGATGCCGTAATGCAGGATATTCAGTTCCATCCGGTTACGGATAAAATTCTACATATTGATTTTTATCAACTGTTCGCGGACAAAGAGGTTACTATGGATATCCCGGTACGTTTACAAGGAAATTCCCCTGGGGTCCGAAACGGAGGTCGACTATTGTTCAGAAAGCGAAAACTGGCCATAAGGGCCTTACCTGATAAGTTGCCCGATTTCTTTGATGTAGATATTTCAAAGCTTAAAATCGGTCAAAATATTTCCGTTGAGACCTTGTTGAACGATGATTTTTCAATTCTTCATCCTGACAATACCGTTGTGGTTCAGGTCAAAACTGCCCGTGCTGCAATAGAGGTCGATGACGAAGAGGAAGAAGAAGGAGTTGAAGGTGAAGAAGGGGCCGCTACAGAAGGGGCCGCCGCCGAAGCACCTGCGGAGACTGCCGCTGAAAGTGCAGAATAGTTTTACAAAGTATCCCTTGCGAAGCATCCCGTTCCGATAACAGTTAGGGCGGGATGCTTTTGTATTTTTACGAAAATCCTTTAAAACTATGTTCCGATTCCTGGAATCCTTGTTTAATTGGAGCGCACCTTTACTTGAGGAAAAAATACCCATGAAAAAGTTTTTAATCGTTGGCCTTGGGAACATAGGAACGGAATATGCCAAGACGCGCCATAACATCGGTTTTAAAATATTGGATGCCCTTTCACAAAAAGAGGGGTTTTCTTTTGAGACCGAAAAACTCGGCGAAGTGGGTGTCTTGAAAATTAAAGGTAGAAGCATCCTCTGCCTAAAACCCTCCACGTATATGAACAGAAGCGGCAAGGCCCTACGGTATTGGATGGAAAAGGAAAAAATCCCTTTGGAGAATGTTTTGGTGGTTACCGACGACATCAACCTGCCGTTCGGGACTTTGCGGCTCAAGACCAAGGGAAGTGATGGGGGCCATAACGGGTTAAGGGATATACAGCGGATTTTACAGACCACGGCATACAATAGGTTTCGTTTTGGAATAGGGTCGGATTTTGGCAAGGGAAGGCAGGTAGACTATGTCCTAGGGGAATGGAATCCGGAAGAAGAGAAGGGTTTACCAGAGCGCCTGGAAAAATCTACGGCGCTCATCCGTTCTTTTATATTATCCGGAATCAAGACTACCATGAACACCTTCAATGGCACCTAGAATTCATCAAAATACCTTAAAGTCAAAGATACCGGAGTCAGAGTTATTTCCTACTTCGTCCCTGGTAACGACCCTCCAGTAGTAAATACCGTTTGAGGCTACGTTTACCTTCACATCCATTTCCCCAGCTGTAGGGGAAGCGATCAGGGTCTCCGGCGGGGTCTCCGTTGAAAAATACACTTCGTAATTCGCGATATCGTTATCCACATCGGCCCCTATCCAACTAAGGGTGACCTCATTATTGATATCCTTAAACACATTGGCCGCCATTTGCGGTTCAACAATTTCCGCTGGAAATGGGGCATAATTGGTTTGGGAACCGGCATTGTAAAAAAACCATTGCTCGCTTACCGCTGTATTGGGCGAACCGGAATTTTTGGAAACGACTACCCATGAATAGGGAACGCCTTTGGCAATGGTAACACTTGCAGAAGGAGTTTCCACAAAGGCAGTCTGTGTAGTTCCCGTATTTAAATTGGTAACCCGTAACTCGTAGGAATCCGTATGATCCGATGCTTGCCATCTAAACTCTACCCGACTTGTTGTTTCGCTTAAGCTTTGTCCTGTGGTACACTCCGAGTTTTTCTCCGGAAAGACCAAAGATGCTTGCTCAGGTGATTTCGGGGAATCACTTTTACCACACCCCATAAATAGAAAAATTAATGCTATGGGCATCAAGAATCTCATCGCTTCACAATTTTGGATGCTCCTACCGTACCCTCACCCCTATAACGCATTATATAAACTCCGGAGGGCAGGGCCGAAAAATCCAATTCCAATTCCGTTCCATTGATCTGGTGTTTTCCATTTTGGACCAATCGCCCATTAAGTGCATATACGCTAACCGTCAATTCCTTTGTCGCATCGCCTACAAAGATAGTAATGAAATCCTTAAAGGGATTTGGATAGACCATGGGGCCATTCGAAAAGAAAATCTGTTCCTCATAGACGCCTTGACACGTTTTGTTGGTAGAAACCTTTAAGGTATTGATACCATTCCTTAAATTTAGTGTAATTGTGGATTCATTGGTCTGTATACCTTCGCCGTTCAACTCTATATTGTACACCGTACTACCGTCCATTTCCAAAATGGCCTGTTTACCGTCAGCCGAG
Source organism: Ulvibacterium sp. (assembly GCF_965228935.1). Lineage (GTDB taxonomy): Bacteria > Bacteroidota > Bacteroidia > Flavobacteriales > Flavobacteriaceae > Ulvibacterium. The sequence goes on from NZ_OZ245846.1 coordinate 541,596, forward strand.
ATCTTGGATGTGACACTCAAAGGTTCCGGTTCCGATATAACCACTTCAAAACAATGCTCCAAATAATCGATCGTACCGTCCGAGCCTCCTATACATACCTCGTAAACCCCGGTCCTAAGGCCTTCAAACTCATATGAATTTGTAAACATATCGGATTCATTGACTCCGTTCCCGATAATCGTTATGGTATAATCCAAAGGAAGGTTGGCCGAAACCTGTATGCCTCCGTCCGAGGTATCGCGACAGGCCGTACTTTCGATCGCAATGGAAAAATTCGTGTTTGGAAATCGATAAACAGGACAACCCGAAATGTCCACTTCCGTTCCCGCCGGAGTTCCAGGGCAGAGGTCATCCGTGTCAAAAATCCCATCATTATCCTCATCCGGGCCAAACTCTCCTTCAATACAGACCTCCAATGAAAAGGCCTTTAAGGTACCTCCATCGGATGGGGCATTATCGGATATGGTAAGTGTCCACTCCCCCAAAATAGACTCTCCATTAAATGAGCTTAGAGATCCCAAAGGTTTTACGGTTCCCCCTATCGCAGGGTTTCCGCCGCAAACAAAACTAGTGGCACTATCATCAAAAATGGCATTGATATTATCGAGTTCCCCGCAAGAGCTGGAAACAAGAACTACGGTAGTACCGGAAGGCGAGGTTAAACTAACGACCAAATCCGCCAAGAAGGTATGGTCCAGGTCCAACCTTACATTGATATCGGCCAAAGCCAAATCTTCAAAGAAAGCTATCTTGGAAACTATGGTAGGGGTACCTGTAGAGGATATGGCCAAGGGCAGACCGCTACCGGTCTCGTTTTTACAATTGAATTGAATCGTCGTAAAGTTAAAAGAGGTTCCAAAGACACCTTCCCCACACGGATTCTTTGGTTTCACCCTCCAGAAATAGGTCGTTTCATTCTCCAAATTGGAAGGTAGGTAAGAATTGGAAAGTACAGTTGCACTTTCTACAATATTCAAAAAAGCAACATCGGTGGCAATCTCAATGTCATAAGAGGTATACAAGGGATTTTCTTCCCATTCCAACGAAATTCCGGTAGAAACGTCGGTTGAACCGTCCGTCGGAGAAACCAATACAACTTCGGAAAAGGAGCTGTTATAAACATTCAATTCCAAGGTTACCTCGGTAGATTGGCTAATAGAGGTGGCTAAAACAGGTATGGCATAAGTACCTGTAGCCACACCTGCCGTATTTGAAAAAACTATGTCCACAGAAGTGTCATCGGCAATGGCAGTTTCCGGTGAAAACGAGATGTCCAATCCGGGAGGTGGGGTAAGGACACTGAAGGTGCTTTCCTCATTAAACCCTAAAAAGGTTTCATAGTTGAATGTTACGATCAAATCATCCGACTGACATACCTCATACTCCAAATTGGAAAAATTTAAGACTACCTCCGAAGCCTGTATTGTAAAGTCCGTGGAATTCACGGCAAAAAAGATATTGTTGTTGGCTTTTACCATGATCCTGGCCTGCGTAGTGGCATCGCCCGGAATTACTACATTGTGGTTCCCGTCATTGGCTACATTTTCCGCCAGGGAGATGGGAAAAGTAAGCCCCCCATCGATGGACAATAAAATATCTACCGTTTGGGTATCCACGATGGCCTTGTCCGTATTGGCAACGTCCCATGTTATTTCCTGAACGGATCCTGCCCTATAAATTTCGTTGTTCGCCTGTGAAGTTACAGCAAACGGCCCGGCACTATTGGTAACGACGACGTTCACCAAATCGGACGTCACCTGTCCCCCTCCTACTGCGTTGTCCCTAACGGTAAGTGCAAAATTCATTTCCCTTTCCACATCCGAAACGGTCTCCCATGCTGAACTTTCCGGAGGGTTCGTTTGCGTTAGATTCCCTTGCAATACCCGGGACAATCGCGGAAAATAACGGGTCGAATCCAACGAAGGTTTTAAGGATCTAAAGTTCGCCCCACCCGGATTCGTCGGACCAAAAGTCGCCCTGGTTACCACTCCATCGTCTACTTGTTCCCAAGCATAGGTTAGTATATCACCGACATCAGGGTCTGAAGCACTACCGGTAAGGGCAAAGGCTGTGGACTTGGGTATTGTAAAATTTCCAATAGGAGCTATTACCGGAGGGGTATTCGTAAGGGGTACGATTTCCGCACAACTTATGGACTCCAAATAATCCGATATTTGAACTATACTGTAATAATGAAAATAGTCGTCCCCGTTGGGGGCTACGTCATTGTTCAAGGTAATTCCGGCATAACCCATAATAGTTGTACCACTTGCCGGTTCGGCCTGTACCTGTGTTCCTTCGGACTCAAAGGACCAGGTGTGGTTGGCACCGAACTGATGTCCCATCTCGTGGGCCACAAAATCAAGATCGAATATGTCCCCCTCCGGCTCCGGGGATGCCGCAAAAGCACTACCCTTTCGGTTATTAATGCAAACCGAACCTATGAAACCTGCGTTTCCGCCTGCCACATCATCATGAAACAAATGCCCTATGTCATAATTCTCCGCTCCAATGATATCGTTAAGTGTGGTCTGTACCTGAAAATTCAGGTTGCCGTCATACGGATCGGTAGCAGCATCCGTAAATATCACTTGGTCGTTAGTGGCTACCAACTCCAAAGTTATGGCCAAATCCGTTTCAAAAACCTCGTTGACCCGGGTAACGGTGGCATTGATCGCTGCCAGGGCATCCGCCACTGTCCCTCCGTGATGATCCGTATATTCACCGGTGGCGGAAACGGCCAATCTGAATTTGCGCAGCACCTGCCCGGTGACAGGCCTCATAGCCTTTCCTAAGTTTTTTTGAACCTCGGGGAGGGTACCACAAACAAAAGGCATATCCTGGGAAGCATTGCCTTCCCTTTTATAGACCACATACCGCCCATCAGCTGTTTTTTGCATAAAGGTATTTCCTCTGGCATTAGCGTGTACCATCATACTTTGTATACCCCTATGGGAAACACTAAAGCGTATTTTTTCCTGTCCATCGAGACTATATCCAACATAAGACTTAATAAAAGGATATTTTGCGGCCAATTCCGGTGATAACGTATATACTTCTGAAACTTCAAAGGAAATCGACCGCCCATTTTCATCAGGGAAATTGACTATTTTGGTTTGTTTCCCCGATTTTGGGCGATTTTGCAACTCGGCCCTAAAATTATTCTCCTTAAAGGAAAATAGTGTCCCCTTCCTTATTTGAAAGCGATCGTACACTTTCTCCATGGCAACATCCCCTAAAGATTCCTTTTGCCAATACTTTTGTTGACCAGAAGCGTAAAAGGAAAGAAATAATATGGTAATTGAAAAAACAAGGCGTAATTTTGTAGCCATTAAGGGGTTTTTAGCTCAAAATCAAATATAAGCCTTTTTATTTTTCCGTTGACGTGGTTATAGCCCAAAGCATCTCCAAATACGACAAAAAGCACCCTACCGTAATTACCATCGGCACCTTTGATGGTGTACATATCGGACACCGGAAAATATTGGATCGGCTTATTAAGAACGCCCAGCAATCGACCCTAAAATCCACTGTTCTTACTTTCTTTCCACACCCCAGGATGATCCTCCAGAAAGACTCGGACATAAAACTATTGAACACTATTGGAGAGAAAACCAAAATACTGGAGGAATTGGGATTGGATCAACTTATCATCCATCCCTTCACCAAGGAATTTTCCCGCTTGTCCGCAACGGAATTTGTAAGGGATATTTTGGTGAACAGCCTACAGACCAAAAAAATTATTATTGGATACGACCATAGGTTCGGTAGAAATAGGAATGCCAACATCAATGACCTTATCGCTTTTGGCAGCACCTTGGACTTTGAGGTAGAGGAAATCCCGGCACAGGAAATAGATGATGTATCCGTAAGCTCCACAAAAATTCGGAAAGCCCTGGAGGAAGGGGATATTCGTACGGCCAATACCTATTTGGGCTACCGCTATATGTTAACCGGGACGATAACCCGGGGTAAAGGTCTCGGTAAGCAGCTCGACTTTCCTACTGCGAACCTTCAAATCCAAGAGCCTTATAAGTTGGTTCCCAAAAATGGGGTTTATGTGGTGCAGGGTAAAATAAATGGCAACAGGGTCTCCGGGATGATGAATATCGGTTTTAATCCTACCGTTTCGGGTACCCATAAAAGCATAGAAATCCATTTCTTCAATTTTGATGGGAACCTTTATGGCCAGACTCTGCAAGTTGATATTTTGGAACGGCTTCGGGACGAGCATAAGTTTGACTCCGTGGAAGATCTAAAAAAACAGCTGCAAAAGGACAAGGAAACTTCACTCTCGTTAATTTCCAAGTGATGCTCAATCGATTGTTATTTACAAAAGTCGATAATTCGCCCCTGATTATTTTTCGTATTTTCTATGGGTTTCTTATTGCGGCGGAGTGCTATGGAGCCATAATCACAGGTTGGGTAAGGCGCAATCTGGTGGATCCGCAATTTACTTTTAATTTCATTGGATTTGATTTCCTCCAGGTGTTTCAGGGTACCCCCATGTATGTCTATTTTTTCATAATGGGCACTTTGGGGATCTGTGTCGCCCTTGGTTACAAATATCGTTTTAGTATGATTGCCTTTACCATTCTATGGACAGGGGCCTATCTTATGCAAAAGACATCGTACAACAACCATTATTATTTGCTCATATTGATCTCAGCCTTTATGTGTCTGGTTCCGGCCAATCACAGTCATGCGCTGGATGTTCGGCAGAATCCCTCCCTTAAAACGGACAGCATGCCCGGTTGGGTCAAATGGGCCGTGGTGCTTCAATTGTTCATCGTATATACCTATGCCTCCGTTGCCAAATGGTATGGTGATTGGACAGACTTTGGCATTATAAAAATCCTGATGCAGGACAAAGCAGACTATTATATCATTGGGGGTCTGCTGCAGGAATGTTGGGTCCATAGTGTAATTGGGATAGTGGGAATTCTATTTGACCTATTGATCGTCCCCGCCCTGCTCTGGAAACCTACCCGAAAAGCAGCTTTCTTTTTTTCCATTTTCTTTCATTTGTTCAATTCCATCGTTTTCCAAATTGGTATTTTCCCCTATCTATCCCTGGCCTTTTCCGTATTCTTTTTTGAACCGGAGACCATTCGAAGTATCTTCTTTAAAAAGAAAACACCTTATGTATCCAACAAATTCGAAATCCCCTCGTACAAAAATCTCCTGTTACTTTTAGGTGGAATCTATTTTTTGGTTCAGATCTTGTTGCCGTTGCGCCATCATATTTTCAAGGATAATGTCCTTTGGACAGAGGAAGGGCACCGCCTTAGCTGGCGTATGATGCTCCGGAGCAGGGCGGGCACCATACAGTTTAAGGTCGTGAATCGCGAAACCGGCAAGTCGGAATTTGTAAAATTGAACGATTACCTTTCCAAAAAGCAAAAAAGGAGATTGGCGTCTTACCCGGATTTCATCTGGCAGTTTGCCCAGTATCTAAAAAAAGAGTTTGCGGAAAAGGGGGAAGACGTCTCGGTCTATGCCGTCAATTCCAAGGTAAGTATCAACGGAAGGCCCTACAGGGCTTTTATAGATCCCAAAACCGATTTGGCCAATGTACCTTGGGAACCATTAAGACATCATGAATGGATTTTCCCTTCCGACTTGGAAGATTGATCGATTTCCCTTAAAATTTCCGGGCCCTTTGACATAACTGTAATGGCATGCCCCAAGGGTCGCGAAGCATAATCAAATGGCTGCCATCCTCTTTTCTAACCTCTTCCACGAAAGACGCACCTTGACCTTCCAATCGGATGCGATCCCCTTCCGCATTTTCCGAAACAAAGGCCACATGAAAAGTAAGCGGGTGTTGTTTGGAAAAATCCGATATGGTTTCATCGGGCCTATGGTACAATTCCATTATCACCCTTCCAGACGAATCCGCCAGAAAAGTCATAAAAAGGGGTCCCTTCTGTTCGCTTACCACTTGAAGTCCCAAGTGCTCCACATACCACGGTACAATTTCATCGATTCTAGTAACGTTAAGTGCAAAATGCTCAAAAATCATAGTACGATATCTTTTACTATATCAGGCTTAAATGTATATGTTTTTAAGCAGAAGATAGTTTAAATTTGCAGCTTAAATAAAATTCGATGCTACAACTACAGGCAATTCGAGATGGAAAAGAGGATGTTATCCGTGCCTTGACCAAACGAAATATCGATGCGGCTCCCTTGGTGGAAAACGTACTCCGTTTGGATGAAAAACGTCGTGCCCTTCAAACCCGGTTGGACGCGACCTTGGCCGAGAGCAATACACTTTCCAAGGAAATTGGGATGTTGTTCAAATCCGGAAAAGCGCAGGAGGCCAATCTACTAAAGGAGAAAACGGGGCAACTAAAGGAAGATTCCAAAAAACTGGGAGAAGATCTGGGTGCTGCAGCCAAAGAACTTCAAGATGTATTGTACCAGATACCCAACGTCCCACATGAGTCCGTTCCCGCAGGAAATACGGAAGAGGACAATGAAGAGGTCTTTCAGGAGGGAGATATTCCAACGCTACAAACCGATGCACTTCCGCACTGGGAACTCGCCAAGAAATATGATATAATCGATTTTGAATTGGGTGTTAAGATAACCGGGGCCGGATTTCCTGTCTATAAAGGCAAGGGGGCACGGTTGCAACGTGCACTGATTTCCTATTTTCTGGACAAAAATACAGAAGCCGGCTATACCGAGATACAGGTTCCGCATCTCGTAAACGAGGCATCTGGCTTTGGTACGGGGCAATTGCCGGACAAGGAAGGCCAAATGTATCATATCGGGGCAGATGACCTCTATCTTATCCCCACTGCCGAGGTGCCCGTCACTAATTTGTTTAGGGACGGGATTTTGTCCCAAAAGGATTTTCCGCTTCAATATACCGCATACACCCCCTGTTTTAGAAGAGAGGCAGGTAGCTATGGGGCCCATGTCCGCGGCTTAAATAGACTCCATCAATTTGATAAGGTAGAAATTGTACGGGTAGAGCATCCGGCCAACTCTTATGTGGCCTTGGACGGAATGGTGGAACATGTAAAACAGGTTCTAAGGGAATTGAGGTTGCCCTATCGCATTCTTAGGCTTTGCGGTGGCGACCTAGGTTTTACTTCGGCTCTTACCTATGATTTTGAGGTGTTTTCTACCGCCCAAAACCGTTGGTTGGAAATCAGTTCGGTGTCCAATTTTGAAACCTATCAGGCTAATCGCCTCAAACTGCGCTACAAGGATGACAATGGAAAAAGCCAACTGGCCCACACCTTGAATGGGAGTTCCTTGGCCCTGCCACGCGTCCTGGCCGGTATTTTGGAAAACTATCAGACCCCGGAAGGTATTCAAATCCCAGAGGTTTTGATACCCTATTGCGGGTTTGAAACGATAAATTAAACGTGAATGCCCAGACCTGATTTTTCGGAAATAACCTCTGGACAGGAATTTAATAAGTGGTATTGGCTCAAAGAAGAGTTGGTGGAAATCTGCAAACAGGCCCAGATACCCTATGCCGGAAGAAAATTTGAACTACGGGACCGTATCGTTTTCATGTTGGATCATCCGGGCCAACCGTTGCCCACTGTCCAAAAGAAAAAACCGAAGTCCAGTTTCAATTGGGCCAAAGCACAACTAAGTCCTGGAACAAAGCTGACCGACAATGTTTCCTTCGGACCTAATTTCAGAAATTTTATGAAGTCCCAAATCGGCCCCAAATTTTCCTGTCATAGCGATTTCATGGATTGGGTAAAATCCAACCCCAGAAAAACATTGGAAGAGGCCACACTCATGTGGCACGAGCTTGAGGATAGAAAAAAGAATCCCAATTTTAAACGGGTTATTGCCAAAAACAACATGTTGGCCCAATATGTGCGTGATTTCCTCAAGGACAACAAAAAAAAGACCCTAAAGGACGCACTTTACTTTTGGAACCTTAAAAAACAACGACCTACCGAGACCGGATACATCGTTTATGAAAAAACGGACGCGAAACTTTCCTAGTGCCGTTCGTCCATATTATGTTTTCCTTGACAGTTTATTATCCCCGACTGGTGTAAATTTGTTAAATTTCCATTATGAGGGTTGTATACTTCCTTTTTATATGTTGCATTTCCATGACCGCCAAGGCCCAGGACGACTTTTTGGCCAAACAGTATTTTAATGATGGGGATTTTGAAAAGGCGGTAATCTTTTATGAAAAACTCGTGGAAAGACATCCACGTCGTACAGACTATTCGGAGGGCCTAATCGCTTGCTATCAACAATTGGAACGTTACACTGATGTGGAAACCTTTCTTTCCCCCCAAATTCAAGCAGGGAATGCCTATCCCACCCTATATATTGAGCTTGGCTATAACTACACTATTCAGGACCGTAATGAAGAAGCTGTAAAGTATTATGAGGAGGCCCTTAAAAAAATTGAGGAGAACCCGAACTTTGGGTACGGTATCGGTTTCCGTTTCCAAAAATACGCTTTGTTGGATTATGCCCTAAAAGCGTATACCAAGGCGATGGAGCTCAACCCAAAATTGGATTACAACTATCAAATGGCCCGAATCTACGGTGAGCAGGGCAATATTGAAAAGATGTATGTCTCCTACTTGAAACTCATTAGCGAAGGCAAGACTTCAAAGTCCAACGTTCTCCGTAGCATCGATGATTTCATAACATCGGATGCCGAGAACGAAAACAACATCAAACTCAAAAAAATCCTATTACAGAATGCACAAAAAAATCCGGATCTGCTCTGGAACGATTTGCTGAGCTGGCTTTTTGTCCAACAAAAACAATATGGAAGTGCATTTCGACAAGAAAAGGCAATTTACAGGAGAATGGAGGGAGGTTCCCTGCAGCGGCTTGAAAATTTGGGCAACATGGCCCTAAAGGATGGCGAGCCGGAAACGGCAAAGGAAATCTTTGAATATATCGTGGCAAACGCCAACGACGAAGTAACAGGGCTAAATGCCAAATTAAACTTGATCGATATTCAATTAATAGATGCCAATAAAAAGACCTTGGGGCAGGTACAAAAGCAATATGATGAGCTAGTAGCCCTACACGGTTATAAAGGCCAGACCTTGCGATTGCAAGTTGCCTATGCCAACTTTTTGACCTTTGAAAAGGACACTCCGGAACCCGCAGTTACCATTCTCAAAAACAGCTTGGAACTACCTTTAAATTCAAGGGGGAAAGCGTATATAAAATTGGCCCTGGGCGACATTTTGGTCTATCATAAAAAATTTAACGAGGCACTGATCTATTTTACCCAGGTACAAAAAAGCCTTAAGAACGACGTATTGGGTCAAGATGCCCGCTACAAGGTAGCGCAGACCAGCTTTTACAAGGGTGATTTTGACTGGGCACTGACCCAATTAAAAGTATTGCGCGGATCCACTTCTCAACTTATTGCCAATGATGCCATGCAATTGAGCCTCCTGATATCGGACAATAGTTTGGAAGATTCCACCCAGACCGCTTTGAAGAAATATGCTCGGGCGGACTTGTTGGGCTACCAAAATAAGACCAAAGAGGCCATTGCGGAACTTAACGGAATTCTTGAACTTCATAAAGGTGAAAAAATAGAAGATGAGGCCCTGTTGAAACAGGCCCAACTTTTAGAGACCCTTGAAGATTATGAGGCCGCGGAGTTCAACTACCGAAAAATTACGGAATTCTATGAAAACGATATCCTTGCGGACGATGCCCATTTTGCCTTGGGTGAACTTTATAGAAATCATTTGGGCCAACCGGAAAAGGCAAAAGTACATTACGAAAAAATAATCTATAACTATCAGGACAGTTATTACTTCCCCCAGGCAAGAAAACATTTTAGAAGGCTTCGGGGAGATTCCATTAACTAAGGTTCAATACAGGTGTCAAGTAAAAACGCAATACGAAAATGAACTTGGTGCTCTAGTTTTTAGTCATGTATATATACAACGTAACCACAAATATAGATAAGGCCGTTCATGAGGAATGGCTCCAATGGATGAAGGAAATACATATCCCGGATGTGTTGGCCACGGGAAAGTTTTTGAATGCCAAAATGAGCAAAGTCCTGGTGGAAGAGGAAATGGGAGGCACCACTTATTCCGTACAATTTACGACCGTAAACAGAGAGATTTTGGAAAAATACTATGCCGAGGATGCCCCGCGATTAAGGGAAGATGCCCAAAAACGCTTCCCGAATAAATTTGTCTCCTTTAGAACCGAATTGGAAATCATTAGCGAACATTGAACGGATAGGACATGCAACCTACGGAATACCTATTTACCTACGGTACCCTTCAGGACGATGAAATTCAACTCAATCTCTTTAAACGAAAGTTAAAAGGGGATAAGGAAACTTTGGAGGGGTTCTTACTTTTCCAAAACAAGGTATATGGCCGTTATCCCACTGTCCACAAAACCAACGATAGTATGGACATGGTTGAGGGCATGGTTTATAAGATTACCTCTTTAGAATTAAAAAAAGTAGATGTTTATGAAGGGGATGGGTATGAACGACATAAAGTGGTTCTTGCTTCAGGAAAAACAGCCTGGGCCTATATGGAACGTCTAGATTAATTCAATTGTATCCCCAATATGGGCAAAAAAGGAAAGAGAAGACAATTTGATCGTGGACCATTACGTCCAAACAGTCCTGTTAAGGCCAAAAAGTATTTGGGGCAGCACTTCCTCAAGGACGAAAACATTGCCAAAAAAATAGCGGATACCTTGTCCTTAGATGGATACCGTAAGGTACTGGAAATCGGCCCGGGTACCGGAATACTGACCAAATACCTTCTTTTACGGGATTTGGAATTGGTGGCGATGGACTTGGATCAAGAATCCATAGTATTCCTAAACCATAGTTTTCCTGTGGAAAATCCCCATGTAATTAAGAATGATGCTTCCTTTAAGATAGTGGAAGCCGATTTTCTTTCCTATGACTTAGGTCGGTTATTTGGCAAAGAACCATTTGCCATTACGGGAAACTTTCCCTATAACATCTCCACACAAATTGTGTTTCGGTTATTGGACATGCGCAAACAAGTACCTGAATTTTCGGGTATGTTCCAAAAAGAGGTGGCCCAGCGCATATGCGAACAAAAAGGAAACAAAACCTATGGCATTTTGTCGGTGTTGGTACAGGCATTCTACGACGCAACGTATTTGTTTACCGTTCCTCCACAGGTATTTGATCCGCCTCCCAAGGTTCAATCCGGCGTACTTCGTTTGATCCGGAAGAAAAACTTCCAATTGGAATGTGACGAAAAACTGTTCTTCAAGGTGGTAAAAGCCGCTTTTAACCAAAGGCGAAAGACCTTGCGTAACAGTCTAAAAACATTTTCACTTTCAGATATGCTTAAGTCTTCCGTTATATTCAATCTTCGGCCGGAGCAATTAAGTGTGGAAGACTTTATACAACTTACCCAAAGAATCGAAACCGATTTGGCACAAGGCAAAAACTAGATATCGAGTACTTTACACGAATCGGAAAACTTTAAAAACTTTCAAGTCCACGAACAGGGAACATCCCTTTGACAAAGCGACCAACAGAATATTGAAACTACTATACCCCTAACACATTTTTCTTTAGCTTTGCGCAGATTGCCCAGAAGAGGTATAACACAAGAGGATGACACCGTTTAAGCTTACAGAGGAGCTCTTGGCCAAAATAGAGCAACTGATCGAGGACCAGAAGGGAACCGAACTGGTTTCCTTAATGGCCGAGGTGCATTATGCGGATGTGGCCGAGATCATCAATGAGCTCAATGAGGATGAGGCCACCTACCTTATTAAATTGCTCGATAGCGATAAGACCTCCGATGTACTTACCGAACTGGACGAAGATGTAAGGGAAGCTATTTTAGGTAACCTGTCCGTTAAGGAAATCGCCGGGGAAATCGAGGAATTGGATACCGATGATGCCGCAGATATTGTGGCAGAACTACCTGATGAGATTGTTCAAAAGGTCATTTCCGAAATCGAGGACAAGGAGCATGCCAAGGACATTGTAGAACTTCTTCGCTATGACGAGAATTCCGCAGGTGGACTTATGGCCAAGGAACTTGTTAAGGTCAACGAGAATTGGAACGTTCTTACTTGCGTTAAGGAAATGAGGGCCCAGGCGGAAAACGTTACACGCGTCCACTCTATCTATGTGGTGGATAATGAAGGTGTTTTAAAGGGTAGGCTATCCCTAAAGGATTTATTGACCACTTCCACCACTGCGCCGATAAAGGAAGTATATATTCCAAAAGTAGATCGGGTAGACGTGAATGAAAAGCCGGAGGAGGTGGCAAAAATTATGCAAAAGTACGACCTGGAGGCCATTCCCGTAGTGGACGAAATTGGGAGATTGGTAGGACGGATTACGATTGACGATATCGTGGACGTTATCCGGGAAGAAGCTGATCGGGATTACCAAATGGCAGCGGGTATTTCCCAAGGTGTCGAGGCCGATGATAGTATTTGGGAACTGACCCGAGCACGATTACCGTGGCTGTTTTTAGGTCTTCTTGGCGGGGTAGGTGCCGCGGCCATTATGGGAGGCTTTGAAGAAATGATCGCCCAACATGCCATCCTATTCTTTTTTACACCATTGATAGCGGCAATGGCAGGGAATGTGGGGGTACAATCCAGTGCCATTATCGTACAGGGATTGGCCAATGATGACCTTAAAGGCAGCATAAGCAATCGTTTGATCAAAGAAATGCTTTTGGCCACATTGAACGGTTTGATCTTGGCGGTTATTTTGCTACTGTTCACTTGGTGGTGGAACGGCAGTTTTAATACGGCCCTGGCCATTTCGTTGTCCTTGGTAGCCGTAATTATCGTGGCGGGCATCATAGGAACTTTTATTCCGCTGTTCTTGGATAAAAGGGGTATAGATCCGGCGATTGCCACAGGACCATTTATTACGACCAGCAATGATATTTTTGGTATCCTAATCTATTTTTGGATAGCCAAATTGGTGTTAGGGATATAGCAAGGAACAGAAGTACCCCCAGCCTATAATAGGTATAAGTATAAAAAATCCATAGTACGTTATGAAACCCATCAATCTAAAGGAAAAACACGACCTGTTCCATGCACATTGGCATCCGCACCAAATTGCCATTGTGGATGATATGCAGGTCATCCTTGCCAAGATTCAAGGTGAATTTGTTTGGCATGCCCATGAGGAGGAGGACGAACTCTTTCAGGTTTTAAAGGGTACGTTATATATGCAATTTAGAGATAGGACGGAAGTGGTCCAAGAAGGTGAGATTATAGTGGTACCCAAAGGCGTGGAGCATAATCCCATGACCAAAAATGGGGAAGTGGTACATTTGCTGCTTTTTGAAAAGTTATCCACGGCACATACTGGAAATGTACAGGATGAATTGACAAAGACCCACTACCCAAAAATTTGATTTGTACTATGAAGGTACTCCATTTAGATACCAACCACCCATTGCTCATAGAACAGTTTGAAGCCTTGGGATTTCAAAACCATGAGGATTACACATCTTCAAAAGAGCAGGTGGAGCTACATATCCATGAATATGATGGCATTGTATTGCGAAGCAGGTTTCGTATCGATGCCCATTTTCTGGAAAAGGCCAAAAACCTAAAGTTTATTGGTAGGGTCGGAGCAGGTCTCGAAAATATTGATATCAAGTATGCCAGAACCAAAGGCGTGTTTTTGGCCTCGGCCCCGGAGGGCAATCGCAATGCGGTAGGCGAACATACCCTGGGAATGCTCCTCTCCCTCTTTAATAAACTGAACAAGGCCGATAAGGAAGTTAGGAACGGCAGATGGGACAGGGAAGGCAACAGAGGTGTGGAACTGGAAGGAAAGACTGTAGGTATCATCGGTTATGGAAATATGGGAAAGGCCTTTGCGAAAAAGCTCCGCGGTTTTGATGTGGATGAGGTTATCTGTTACGACATTGTCGGAGGTGTCGGTGATGAAAATGCCCGACAGGTGGGAATCATGGAATTCCGACAAAAAACGGATGTGGTAAGTCTTCATGTACCCCAGACCGAGCTCACCACGGGTATGGTGAATACCAAATTTATTAATGCCTTCCATAATCCATTTTGGCTCTTGAACACGGCACGCGGAAAATGTGTAATCACTCAAGATTTGGTAACGGCCTTAAAGTCGGGTAAAATCCTGGGAGCGGGACTAGATGTGCTGGAGTATGAAAAAACTTCTTTTGAAGATATGTTTACGGGCGATCAACTTCCGGAGGCTTTTCAATATCTGATTAAATCCGAAAACGTAATCCTATCTCCCCATGTTGCAGGCTGGACAGTGGAGAGCAAAGAAAAACTGGCCCAGACCATAGTGGATAAAATAAAGGAAAGATTTTGCTAAATTTAGTACGTGAAGCGTACGATTTTCATCTTTTCGGCCTTGATCGTAGCACTACTTGGTCTATTTCAACTAAGCAAGTATTCCTATCTTTCCGGAAGCACGTCCATTGAAATAATCATAGCCCTTATTGCCGTTGTATTCTTTGCCGTAGGGGCGTTCTTCAATAAAAGGAACCCTACTGAACAAAGCGGCTCATCCAAAGAAGTGGATTTAACCAAGATAGCAAAGCTTGGACTGAGCAAAAGGGAGTATGAGGTACTCCTGGAAGTATCTAAAGGCTTATCCAATAAAGAAATTGCGGATAAGCTTTTTGTTTCGGAAAGTACGATCAAGACCCATGTCTCCAATGTGCTGTTAAAGCTAAATGCCAAACGTAGGACACAGGCCATACAAAAGGCGAAGGAGCTTCAGATTATTCATATTTAGCGTCTTATATAGCAAAATAGAATGATTTTGGTACTTTAGTATGACGCTCCATTTTCTCTTTAAGACTACTTTGGCCAAACTATAAACTCCCTGAACATGAAAAAATCGGTTTTACGGTATGGGCTCTTTGGAAGTATTACCATATGTGTCCTATTTCTATTTAGTTGGTTCGCGTTTAAAGAGGCGGATATGTCCACCCAGGAAATCTTGGGGTATGCCTCCATGATCATTTCCCTGTCCTTTGTCTATTTTGGTATTAAGCATTTTAGGGATCAAGAAAACCAAGGTACGGTTACCTTTAAAAAAGGGCTTATCATTGGTATTTTGATCAGTCTGATTACGGCCCTTGCTTTTGGTATTTTGGATGTCATTTATGTAAAATTTATAAACCCCGATTTCCTTACGGAATATTATGAGGTTGTGCTAAATGAAATGAAGGAAACACTTCCGCCAGAAGAATTCAAGTTGGAGCAAGCCAAGATGGAGGCAGAAAAACAACTTTTTGCCAATCCCATGATGAATTTTTTGATTATGTTCCTCACGGTTTTTATTATCGGTTTTATCATTTCATTGATTTCTTCCTTGATCCTTCAACGAAAAAGTTAAACTGCATGCAATACAAGGCCGACTCCCCGGAAGACTATATAGCGCAACTCCCAATCGAAAGACAAGCGGCTATTTCCAAATTGAGAAAAATCATCCTTCAAAACCTTCCTAAAGGTTTTGAGGAACAGATGAACTATGGTATGCTGGGGTATGTGGTTCCCCATTCCATTTATCCCGGAGGATATCATTGCGATCCCAAAATGCCGTTACCATTCATGAATTTAGCTTCACAAAAACATTATATAGCCGTATACCATATGGGTATTTATTCCAAGAAAGAACTATTGGATTGGTTCAAGGAAGAGTATTCAAAAACAATGCATACAAAATTGGATATGGGCAAAAGCTGCATCCGATTCAAGAAAATGGATGCCATACCCTATGATCTTATTGGGGAGCTATGTCAAAAAATTACGGTTGATCAATGGATCGAATTTTATGAAAACGCAATAAAAAACAATAGAAAAAATGAAAAATAGAGTCACCGGTATCGGAGGGTTCTTTTTTAAGTCCAAGAATCCTGAAACTACAAAGGAATGGTATAAAAACCATTTGGGACTACCCACAGATCAATATGGCTGTACGTTTTGGTGGAAGGATAAGGAAGGAAATGACTGTTCCACACAATGGAGCCCTTTTAAGGAGGACACCACTTACTTCAGTCCAAGTGAAAAATCCTTTATGATGAACTTTAGGGTGGAGAATTTGCAGGAGCTTTTGGGCGCACTGAAAAAAGAAGGTGTACAAATTATTGGGGAAATTGAGGAATACGATTACGGAAAATTCGGATGGATATTAGATCCAGAAGGAAACAAAATAGAACTTTGGGAACCGGTGGACAAAGCATTTCTCTGATATCCAAATAATCGCTACATTTAGGGTTATATTAACCACCAAAAAACAGTAAAGATGTCTGAAGAAAATAAGGATTTGGGCGATAAAGCCGAAGATGCTTTCGACGACGCCAAAGAAAAGGCCAAGGAATTTGCCGAAGATACCAAGGAAGCTGCAGGCGATTTCGCCGAAGAAGCTAAAAAAACAGCTAATGAATTTACGGAAGGTGCCAAAGAAGCCTTTAGTGGAGCAGGAGGGGAAAACAAAAAGGTATTAGCTGGAATATTGGCTATCCTACTGGGTTCGTTGGGAGTACATAAGTTCATTTTGGGATATCAGAAGGAAGGATTCATTCTTTTGGGAGTGTCCATAGCGGCCTATGCCTTATCCTGTTTAGCCGTAGGTTTGTTATTCATATGGATCCCTGGATTGATTGGCCTCATTGAAGGTATCATTTATTTGACCAAATCCGATGAGGAGTTCTACAACACCTATCAGGTGGGGAAAAAACCGTGGTTCTAGAAAACCAAAAGGCCAAATTTTTTCGATTTGGCTTTTTTATTTCTTGGCATTATCGTAATATTGCAATATTACTTTAACAACCTCATATGGGAGCTACTAAAACGGAAATCTTCAATCGTACCCAAAACGAACTGGCCTTGGTCGCCAAGGTTTTGGCCCACCCGGCACGAGTAGCCATTCTGCAATATATAAGCAAGCAAGAAGGGTGTATCTGTAACGATCTGGTAGATGTTATCGGGCTTTCCCAACCTACCATTTCGCAGCATCTAAATGAGATTAAAAAAATCGGTTTGCTAAAGGGGGCGTTTGAAGGGAAAAATCTATGTTACTGTATACACAAGGAAAAATGGGCGGAACTGCAACAGCTTTTCCATGCATTTTTTAATACCATAAATCAAAACTGTTGTTAATTAAAAATTAGAATTATGAAGACACAAGAATTTCTGGGGCTTCTAGAGACACACCCTACCAAAAGTGTACTGTTTGAATACGCAAAAGGGAAAACAGTTGCCCCGAATTACCACATAACCGAAGTAAAGAACATTATAGTAGACTCCGTGGACTGTGGGGCCGGAACCGATTTTTGGAGGGAAACGGTAGTTCAACTTTGGGAAAGTCCAAAAGAAAAAAACCGTACCGAATACATGAACGCCCAAAAGGCCTTGGATATTTTTAAGAGGGTAAATGGTATGAAACGCATGCAGCCCGATGCGGAAATAAGATTTGAATATAGCAATCCAAATTTCCATACGGCCCAGCTTTTTGTTGATGATGTAACTGTCAATGGTGAACACCTTCTAGTTCGGCTAGCGGTTGAAAAAACGGATTGCAAGGCTAAAATATCTGTTAAAGCGAATACCGGGGAAGAGGCTTGTTGTTCACCTGAGAGCGCGTGTTGTTGATACCTAATCATGAAAATTAGGAAAATGGTAGAGGCCGATTGGCCTAAGGTCTCGGAAATCTATGCGGATGGAATTGCTTCGGGCTATGCCACATTTGAAACCACCATTCCCTCCTATTTGGACTGGGACAAGGCGCATCTGCAACAGTGTAGATTGGTCGTGCATGAAAAAAAGTATATTTTGGGTTGGGCCGCGCTTTCGCCCGTATCCAGCAGATGCGTCTATGGTGGTGTGGCCGAAGTAAGCGTTTACATAGGAAAAGAAAACAGAGGTCTGGGTTTGGGATCACTCTTGATGAAGGCTTTGATACAACAAAGCGAGGAAATAGGGTTGTGGACTTTACAATCCGGAATTTTTCCAGAGAATGAAGGCAGTATCAAGCTTCATGAAAAAATGGGATTTCGATACATCGGCAAGCGGGAAAAGGTCGGGAAACTACATGGGCAGTGGAAGGACAACCTATTGTTCGAACGAAGGAGCAAGACTGTCGGAATGGATTAAGCTTAAGATACTTCGGTAGAATTGGCCTCGGTAAGCTTCCCTTCCAGTTCTGCCTGAAACTCTTCCATAACCGGCTTTACGGTACTTTCCGGCAAATCCGAAATCTTGATATACATGAGACCGTCCACCGAGTTATTGAACAAGGGATCCACATTAAACGCGACCACCTTGGCATTTTGCTTAATGTACTTTTTGATGAGTACTGGCAATCGCAAATCCCCTGGTTCTACCTCATTGATCAAGCGGTCAAATTTATTGAGATCGGCCTCCGTTTCATCAAAAACAAACTCCTTGTCGGCATCCTTCAATTTTACCTTGAACTCCTTTTTAGGGCGTACGTACTGTGCCACGTAAGGATCCCAATAATTACTTTTCATGAACTCGATCATCAAGGATTTGGAAAAGTTGGAAAACTGATTGCTGATACTTACACCACCTATCAAATATTTATGCTCCGGATGCCTTAGTGTGGTATGTACAATACCCTTCCAAAGGAGAAACAGGGGCATCGGTTTTTGTTGATAAGCCTTTACGATGTAGGCCCTGCCCATTTCAATGGACTGGCGCATCATGACAAAAAGCTCCGGCTCAAACCGAAAAAGGTCCTGAAGATAAAAGCCATCTATCCCGTATTTGGAAAAAATCTCGGATCCCATGCCCATACGGTAGGCTCCAACTATGGTTTTTTCCTCACAGTCCCATAAAAATAAGTGGTGATAATAGGTGTCGAACTCATCCAAGTCTATAGAATTGTTGGTTCCCTCACCTATGGCACGGAAAGTGACTTCGCGTTGTCTTCCAATTTCCTGAAGGATAAATGGCATATCCTGCGCCTTTGCCAAAAAAACCTCATAGTTTTTGCTTTGAAGCATCCTACAGTCCTTTTCCCGAAGCCTTTCAATTTCTTCCAATATTACTTCGGTTCTTACAGCCGTGGCAATACGTTTGGGGGATTTAGGTATTTTTAAGGTGCTAGGGATTTGATCGATCAGTCGTTCCTTCTCATAGGCATGTGCAAGGATATAGGTCTTTCTCCTCAAAAGTTCAGTGAATTCATCCAAAGTTCCTTGATCTTCCTGGGTTTCCACCGATATCGGTTGCCCTATCCTTACCTTGATGGGACGATTTCCCTGAGAGGTCAATTCGGAAGGTAATTTGGCCGTTCTAAAAGCATCGTTGATCTTGGACAGTCTATAAAACAATCTACTATTCTTGGCATGGAAGTATATGGGCACTACTGAAACCTTGGCCTTTCTAATTAACTTGATTGCCGCTTCTTCCCAAGGTTTGTCCACGATCAATTTTCCATCCCTATAGGTAGATACTTCCCCTGCCGGAAAAATCCCCATAGGGTGCCCTTCATCCAAATGTCTTAAGGCATTCTTGAATCCAATAATACTATTTTTGGCATCCTTATGGTTCTCAAAAGGGTTGACCGGCATAATATAAGGTTCCAGAGGTTTAATACGGTGCAACAGAAAATTGGCGATAATCTTAAAGTCCGATCTCTGCTGCAACATCAGTTTCAACAAAAGTATACCGTCAAAACCTCCTAGCGGGTGATTGCTAATGGTAATATAGGCCCCATCTTTAGGTAAGCGCTTAAAATCATCCTCCGGGATTTCAAAATCTATTTGATAATGGGAAAGAAGGGCATCCAAAAATTCTGGCCCCGAAAGGTGCTTATAGGCATCATAGGTCCTATTGATACTGGATATTCTAGTGACCTTCGTTAAGATCCATCCCATAAAAGTGCCCAAGAAGCCGTATTTATCCAAATTGACTGCCTTGGCCACCTCTTTTGCGGTCACTAAACCCATATTATTAAAATTTAGGTAATCGTAAATATAGGGAAATCACTAGTTGAGCGATTTATTTTAACATTTAGGAAATGGAATATGGCCGCTACTTTACGACCAATTGTAAAGTTTCCTTACCTCTTTGTTCCAAGAGTACTTCATGCCCATTCAAAAATGATTCTACTGCCTTTTCATTGAAATGGCGTATGGTATATAAGGAGACATCTTCATGACAAACTACCTTGAACCTGCTTTTAAGAAGTTCCAAAAGTCCGTTCAGACCACCGAACTTGTTATCCACACATACGGAAAAACTAATAGCCGAATTTTGAATCAGGTCCACTTTCATTTTGTGTTCATGAAGTAGTTTGAACAATTCGCTAATGCTATGTTCCACGATAAAAGAAAAGTCCAGAGAGGAGAGTTTTACCAGTACCTGATTCTTTTTGACGATAAAACAGGGAACCAAAGGCTCGATCCCGATTCCCCTCCCCACCGTAGTACCGGGATTCTTAGGATTGATGAACGATTTCACATGTAACGGAATCTCCTTTCTTTGTAGAGGTTGAAGCGTTTTGGGATGTATAACGGATGCTCCGTAAAAAGCCAGCTCAATAGCTTCCGTGTACGATATTTTGTTCAATAATTGTGTTTCTTGAAAATGTCTGGGATCTGCGTTCAACACTCCCGGCACGTCCTTCCAAATGGTAACGGAGTCCGCGTTGAGGCAATAGGCTAAAATGGCCGCCGTATAATCGGATCCCTCCCTTCCCAAGGTCGTAGTAAAATTGTTGTCATCACTACCTAAAAACCCTTGGGTCACGTTAAGGACTTTCTGGTCGATACCCTTGGAAATCTTTTCCTGGGTCTTCTCCCAATCCACATTGACGTCCCGGTAGTTGTTATCGGTCTTTATAAAGTTACGTACATCCAACCATGTATTTGTCATTCCAACTTCTTCCAGATAGGCGCTTACAATAGTGGTGCAGATCAACTCTCCATACCCTACCAATTGATCATAGACAAAGTTATAATTGGGCGATTTGTTCCATACCAAGAAGCCTTGTATCTCATCGAACAAAGATTTTACTTTCTGAAAAACAGGATGCCGGTCATTCGGGAAAAGATCCAATAAAATCTTGTTATGAAAATGTGCAACTTCTTGGACTTTAAAGGAAAGCCTCTCTTTTTCGGAAAAATAGGAATCTACCACCTCCTCCATGGAATTGGTAGTTTTGCCCATGGCGGAAATGACCAATAAGGTATTGTCATAACCCACTTCCTTAAGCACATCGACCAGGTTTTTGACCCCTTCGGCATCCTTGACCGATGCCCCCCCAAATTTGAAAATTCTCATGTATTCATTGCGTTTGTTCTATTCCCCGGTTCAAGGGAAACCGTCTATTTGAATCGTATTGTTCGTTAAATGTGCTTTTTTAAAACCTTAAGTCCGGTTTTTTTCCAAAAAATTACGTATTCCATTCTCGTCCAATTGAACTACGTCCCAATCCCGCATAACCTTCGCGCCCTTACTTTCATAAAATGTAATGGCCGGTTCATTCCAGTCCAACACTTCCCAGTTAATACGTTTTACTCCCAATTTCTGTCCATATTCCACCACTTGATGCAAAAGCGCCGAACCTAGCCCGTATCCCCTTGCCTTTTCCGAAACGATCAAATCTTCCAAATGGATGATGGGTCCCTTCCATGTGGAGTATCTATGAAATATCAGGGCAATTCCCATGATTCCTTCTTTCGTATCGGCCACAAAACAGTGAAAAAGCTTTACATCCCCAAATCCATGCCTTGTTAAATCCTGAACCGTAACCTCAACGGCATCTCCCTCATTTTCAAAAACGGCCAATTCCTTGATCAGGCCCCATACTTGGGTCATATCATTTTCCTCTGCTTCCCGAATTACATATTCCATATTTGTTACAAATAAAACACAAAGTTATATATTTAAAAAACTAAAAAAGAACGAAAACGTTGTAGTTTAACAAAATAAGCGAACTTTGCAGGAGAAATTAACACCTGCCATGCTAAATAAAAAAAACAAGACTTTAGGCGAATTTATTATTGAAAATCAAGCTGCCTTTCAATATTCCTCAGGAGAATTATCCAAACTGATCAATGCCATACGTCTGGCCGCAAAAGTAGTAAACCATGAAGTGAACAAAGCAGGATTGGTCGATATTTTAGGAACTGCCGGAGAAATGAACATCCAAGGCGAAAATCAGCAGAAATTGGACGTGCTCGCCAATGAAAAATTCATACAGACGCTAAAGAATCGGGAGATCGTATGCGGGATTGCCTCCGAGGAAGAAGACGATTTTATAAGTATCAACAGTAATGACGAGAAGCATCAGAACAAATATGTTGTACTTATAGATCCCTTGGATGGATCCACGAACATTGATGTCAATGTTTCCGTAGGAACCATCTTTTCCGTATATAGGCGTATTACCCCGGTGGGCACTCCGGTAACTTTGGAGGATTTTCTTCAGCCCGGCAAAAACCAGGTTGCGGCGGGCTATATTATCTATGGCACATCCACTATGTTGGTCTATACCACCGGCCATGGGGTAAACGGGTTTACTTTGAATCCTGCCATCGGCACCTTTTATCTATCGCACCCGGATATGCAATTTCCCGAAAATGGTAAAATTTATTCGGTAAACGAGGGCAACTATATCCATTTTCACCAAGGGGTAAAGGACTATATAAAGTACTGTCAAAAGGAAGAGGGCGACAGACCCTATACCTCAAGATATATAGGTTCTCTTGTATCCGATTTTCATCGAAACATGATCAAAGGCGGCATCTATATGTATCCTAAGAGTAGCGTCACGGAAAATGGAAAATTAAGGCTCCTCTACGAGTGTAATCCAATGGCCTTCATTGCCGAACAGGCCAACGGCCTAGCCATTGGAGGTCGCTCCAGAATATTGGACGTTGAGCCCAAGGAGCTCCACCAAAGGATACCTTTCTTTTGTGGAAGCCGGAAAATGGTGGAAAAACTACAGGAATTTTTACAAAAATACCATTGACGTCAGTAACGACCGTGAAATCTACTTTTTGATGAAATAAAGATAATCCTCAAAATCTATTTTTCCTGTAAACAGAGCTTTTGATTTTCCGATAATCTCGTCGGATTGCGAGGACGAAAAGCCCAATCCTATGGCATATTTACCCAAAAGAAATTCTTCTTCTTCATCCAAAATGCCATCCGCAAAAACAATTTTGACCAGATCAAAAAAACGCTCCAATCTCTTTTCAAAGCTCACCTGATGGGTTATGGGATATTTGTTGGACTTCTTCATAACCTCTTTGAACTGGGCGTCGGAAACATTCAACTTATGCGCAAATCGCTCCAAGAGTTTCATTTCCTCATCATCTATATAACCATCCACGGCAGCCAATGACGCTATACTCGCAAAATGGGCCAAATTGTTGTTCGCTGAATGGGCATCGTACAAATCTTTTACGGACATTCTTTACATTTTAATGGGTGCAAATATAATTTTTTTAAAGGTCATATTTTATAATATCCCCAACTTTGTTTTTGGCCAAATTCGTAACTTCCTGCCACTATGAAAACGCCTCTCCTGGAATTTACGGACAACGGTATTTACTGCAGTAGGGCAGATGTATATTTAGATCCTTGGCGCCCAGTGCAAAAGGCAATTATTTCCCATGGCCATGCGGACCACAGTCGCTGGGGCCATCAAAGCTATATTACGCATCATCGAAATGTTCCCATTGTTACCCATCGATTGGGGAAAATCAACATACGGGGTAAGGAATGGGGCGAATCCTTTATTGTGAACAATGTTAAGTTTAGTCTGCATCCAGCCGGTCATATCATTGGTTCTTCCCAGATTCGGGTCGAGCATAAAGGGGAAGTATGGGTATTTTCCGGTGACTATAAAAATGAGGATGATGGAGTTTGTACACCGTATGAGCCCGTAAAATGTAATACCTTCATTACAGAGTGCACCTTTGGCCTGCCTCCGTTTAAATGGATGCCGCAAAAAGAGGTTTTTCAGGAAATCAATAATTGGTGGGCCGAAAACAAATCCGAAGGCAAAACATCCGTACTCTTCGGATACACCTTGGGGAAGGCACAGCGTTTGCTGAAGCATTTGGATCCCTCCCTTGGAAAAATATACACCCATGGAGCGGTCGAAAATATGACCCAAGTAGTGCGCCAATTGGTGGAATTTCCAAAGACCACCCTGATTACCGCGGACACCAAAAAAGAAGACCTGCTAGGGCATATGGTTATTGCCCCTCCCAGTGCCCATGGAAGTTCCTGGATGCGAAAAATGGTGCCTTATGTTACGGCATCGGCCAGCGGTTGGATGACCTTCCGGGGTGCCCGCCGAAGAAGGGCCATTGACAAAGGGTTTGTTCTTAGTGACCATTGCGATTGGCAAGGGCTTTTGGACTGTATTGGAGCAACCGGAGCTGAAAGGATTATATGTACACACGGTTATACCGAAATATTTTCAAAATATCTAAGGGAACAAGGATATGATGCCCGGACCGAGGAAACACAATATGAAGGGGAATTGGGGGAATTGAACCCTACATCAAAAGAGGAATCCGAGGCATGAAACGTTTTGCACGACTCATAAAAGCTCTGGATAGCACCAACAAGACCAATGTGAAGGTAAATGCCCTGACCCATTATTTTAATGCGGCCAATGATAAGGACAAGGTATGGACCATCGCCATTCTTTCCCACCGACGTCCACCACGACCTGTTAATACGACCCTGTTGCGCGAATGGGCATCCGAGTTGGCCCATATTCCATTGTGGTTGTTTGAGGAAAGCTACCATATCGTCGGGGATTTGGCGGAGACCATTGCCTTGGTCATCCCCTCTTCCAAAACCTCAACGGAAAAAAGTCTAACCCAATTTTTAGAGGAAATGATCGCCCTCAAAAAGAAGGAGGACGAAGCCAAAAAACAATACCTACATGAGAATTGGAAGGTGCTCAATTATTATGAACGCTTTGTCTTTACCAAATTAATAACCGGCGGTTTTCGAATCGGGGTAAGTCAAAAATTGATGACCCGTGCCTTGGCCAAAGCAACAGAAATCGATGAGGATATACTTGCCTACAAATTGATGGGCAACTGGGATCCGAACTCGATTTCATTTCAGGAATTGATTTTGGAGGAAAACGAAAGCGATTATCTTTCCAAGCCCTATCCCTTCTATTTGGCCTATGCCATTGAAAACGAAGTCAAGGAGTTGGGCAATGTAAAGGACTGGTCCGTTGAGCACAAATGGGACGGGATACGCGCCCAAGTCATTCTACGGAACAATGAAGTCTTCGTTTGGAGCCGAGGGGAGGAGCTGGTTACCGACAAATATCCCGAGTTCCAGACATTCGTTCCGGTGATTCCAAATGGCACGGTCCTCGATGGGGAAATACTTCCCTACCCGAAGGATCGAATCGGTACGTTCAACGACCTACAGACCCGAATAGGCAGAAAAACTGTCTCCAAAAACTTACTGGAAAAGACCCCGGTAATCCTAAAGGCTTATGATATGTTGGAATGGCAAGGCAAGGACATTCGAAATGAACCTTTTGTGGAGCGAAGGAAATTATTGGAAAGCCTGTTTGAAAAAGTTGGTTCCCGTGGAGTAGCAAAATCCCTGCACCTTTCCGAAGCATTGCAGTTTAATTCTTGGCAGCAAGTAGCCCGGGAGCGCAGTCGTTCCCGGGAAGTGCATAGTGAAGGCTTAATGCTCAAACGCAAAGATTCCCCCTATCTGGTAGGTAGAAAAAAAGGGGATTGGTGGAAATGGAAAGTGGACCCGTTGACCATTGATGCGGTACTCACCTATGCCATGCGAGGGCATGGAAGGCGAAGTAATCTGTTTACGGATTATACCTTTGCCCTTTGGGCAGAAAACGATGAGGGTAAAAAAGAATTGGTCACTTTTGCGAAGGCCTATTCCGGGTTGACCGACGCCGAGTTCCGGCAAGTGGACAATTGGATCAAGAAGAATACCTTGGAACGCTTTGGGCCGGTACGTTCCGTAACGCCACATCATGTCTTTGAAATTGCCTTTGAAGGTATTGCCCTTTCCAAAAGGCATAAAAGTGGTGTTGCCACGAGATTTCCTAGAATACTACGATGGCGACAGGATAAGAAAATCGAGGAAGCGAACACCTTGGACGATTTAAAAAACATGATACCATGACGCTTCTTTCCGTAGATTGTGATAGGTATCCAAAAAAGGACTTGTTCCGGAAGGCAATCAAATGACCAAAGAAGAACTTCATAAAATCGCCGAAAATTGGTTCCAATCCCAAAATTGGAAGCCCTTCCCATTTCAAAAAAAGACCTGGAACGCATTTCAACAGGGCAAACACGGCCTATTGAACGCCCCTACAGGAAGTGGCAAGACTTATGCCTTATGGTTTCCCATAGTGCTGAACTACATTAAGAAGAACCCGGAGTATCGGACAAAACACAAAAAAGGGCTAAAGGCCATTTGGATAACCCCCCTAAGGGCCTTGTCCCAGGAAATCAAACAATCCGCGGAACGCGTTACCAAGGATCTGGAGACCCAAATGACCGTGGGTATCCGCTCCGGGGACACCTCAACAAATGAAAGGTCGCAGCAAAAAAGAAATATGCCCGACCTTTTAATCACTACCCCAGAAAGCCTGCAGCTTTTGCTGGCGTCCAAAGGGTATGACAAAACCTTCAAAAACTGCTCTGCCATTGTGGTGGATGAATGGCACGAGCTTCTGGGCACCAAGCGCGGGGTACAGATGGAACTGGCCCTTTCCCGTCTAAAAACGGTTTCCAAAAACCTCCGGATTTGGGGCATATCGGCTACCATAGGAAATTTGGAACAGGCCCGGGCGGTGCTTTTAGGCCCGCAAACCGAAGCGCATAGGAATTCGGTGATGATCAGGGCCAACATCAAAAAGAAGATTACCGTAAAAAGTATCATTCCAAAGCAGATGGAAACTTTCCCATGGCGTGGTCATTTGGGGATTCGACTTTTGGAGGACATCGTACCTATTATCAACAATAGCAGGACTACCCTGCTCTTTACCAATACCCGAAGCCAGTGTGAAATTTGGTTCCAAAAAATCTTGGAAAAACATCCGGAATATGCCGGTGAGATCGCCATGCATCATGGGAGCATAAACAAGGAGACCCGTACCTGGGTAGAACAGGCCATTCGTAACGAAAGCCTTAAAGCCGTAGTCTGTACGTCTAGTTTGGATCTGGGCGTGGACTTTGCCCCTGTGGAGACCGTAGTTCAGATAGGTGGCCCCAAAGGCGTGGCCCGCTTTTTACAACGTGCCGGACGTAGTGGCCACAGGCCGGGAAAGGAAAGCGTAATCTATTTTCTTCCCACCCATGCCATTGAACTTATTGAAGCTTCGGCCTTGCAACAAGCCGTAAAGCAGAATGCCGTGGAAGACCGTATTCCCTATCTCAATAGCTACGACGTGCTGTTGCAATATTTGACCACCCTTGCGGTATCCGATGGGTTTTATCCTGAACAAATCTTCACCGAAATCAAACAGACCTTCTGCTATCAGGCAATTTCCTTGGAGCAATGGCACTGGCTGCTCAACTTTTTGGTCATGGGTAGCCAAAGCCTACAGACCTATGACGAGTACAAAAAGGTGGAAGTAGGGGAAGACGGCAAATTTAAGGTAAACAACAAGGGTATTGCCATGCGTCATCGCTTTCAAATCGGTACGATTGTGGGCGATGCCAATCTTACCGTGCGCTATCAAAAGGGAGGGTACATTGGTTCCATCGAAGAATATTTCATCTCCAAATTGACCCAAGGGGACGTGTTTACCTTCGCGGGGCGGAATCTGGAGTTCATCCGAATCAAGGGAATGCAGGTCCATGTCCGTAATTCAAAAAAAAGAACCAATAAAGTACCCAGTTGGATGGGCGGACGGTTAACACTTTCGGCCCGGATGTCCGAATTATTGCGAAATGAACTGTATTCTGTCTATAGCCCTTCACAGGAACAATCGGAAGAAATTCGGTCCCTTGCCCATATTTTTGAACGTCAAGGCAGGGAAAGCATCGTCCCCAGGCCGTATGAATTCCTTATCGAAACCTTTAAGACCCGGGAAGGATATCATCATATCTTTTATCCCTTTGAGGGTCGTTTTGTTCATGAGGCCATGGGTAGCCTTTTCGGGTATCGCATAAGCCTGCTATCGCCCATTACATTTTCCTTGGCCTTCAACGATTACGGGTTTGAATTGTTATCGGACAGGCAGATAGATATGCAACAGGTCATCGACAATGATTTGTTCACCGCGGAATATCTACTAGAAGATTTGCAAAAAAGCTTGAATTCCACGGAAATGGCACGTAGAAAGTTCCGGGATATTGCGGTTATCAGTGGAATGGTATTTACGGGATATCCCTACAAGCAGATCAAAATGAAACATCTGCAGAGCAATTCGCAATTGTTATTTGATGTTTTCCGGGATTACGAACCCAATAATCTTTTGTTCCAACAGGCCTTTCGGGAAACTTTTGAACACCAACTGGAAGAAGGTCGTTTGCGAATGGCGTTGGAACGGATGGCCACCCAGGAGATTATCTGGAGGCATTGTGAGCAACCTACCCCCTTCTCCTTTCCCATCATTACCGACCGACTAAGTCGTGAAAGATTATCCAGTGAAAAGCTTGCGGACCGCATCAAGAGGATGGCCGCAATTCTAACGAAAAAGTAATCTGTAATTATATAGCTTAACGAGCCGCGATAATCAGTCCCAATCCAACAATATAAAGTAGCAACATGGCATTCAGCATTCCGGAAACGCCTTTGGGAGCCCCTTTGAATTCCTTCCAAACAAAAATACCCCACAAGGCTGCGACTACCGTAGCTCCCTGACCCAGTCCATATGAAATGGCCGGACCGGCCTTATCCGATGCCAAAATACTGAATGACATCCCGACACACCAAATTACCCCGCCTAAGATACCCATAAGATGACTTCTTCCGCTACCGGCTAAATAATCCTTGAAACTTACCGCAGCACCCTCTACGGGCTTACGCATCAGTACGGTATTGAACAAAAAGTTGCTCGCCAAAATCCCCAAGGCAAAAAGAAACACCGCAGTATAAGGACTCAATTTTCCGGCAATCGGCTGGGTGAAGTCGGGAAACATGGAATTGGCCACATACTTATAGAACAGACCCATTAACAATCCCGCTACAACGGCCAAGACCAGACCTTTTGTAGGCACCTTTTGTTGCTGTGCGGATAACTTTCTATAGGCATTGGCATTCAACAAAATGGCCAATACGATCAAGCCGACCCCGCCAAAAAGAAGTGTAGAATTCCCGATGGGCTGATCCAAATAATTTACAATAACACCGATAACCAAAGCCAGGCCTATACCTACGGGAAAGGCAACCGACATGCCGGCCAACGCTATGGCCGCTACCAAAAGGATATTGGCCAGGTTAAAGAGAATACCGCCCAAAACGGCAGACCAGACATTTTCGGAACTACCCTGGGAAATATCCTCCAAAAAGGGTCTACCCATCTCTCCCATACTTCCCGCCGTAAATGCAAAAAGCAAGGAAAACAAAACAATTCCAAAAACATAATCCCAATAGTAAAGTTCAAAACGCCAACTGCTCGAAGCCAATTTTTGGGTGTTGGCCCATGAACCCCAGGCAAACATGGTAATAATACAGAACAGTACGGCTACTTGATAGGTTTCTATAACGAACATAATCTTAAAATTGGTTGATTTCCTCTAATGTGGGAGCCGTGTCCTGTGCCCCCATTTTTGTAACGGCAAGTGCCGCCGCCTTACTGGCAAAGGTCATGCTCTCCTTCCATCCCCTGCCTTCCGCCAAACAGACAGTCAAAACCCCATTGAATACATCCCCGGCCGCGGTGGTATCCACAGCTTTTACCTTTGGGGCAGGAACCATAAAGCTTTCCGTGGCATTTATAAAAAAAGAACCCCGGCTTCCCAAGGTTACTATAACATTTTGTACTCCTTTTTCCAAAAAAGCGCTGCCCGCTTTCTCAAGTGAAGCATCATCCGTTACCTCAATTCCGGTCAAAATTTTGGTTTCCGTTTCATTCGGGGTAATTAAAAAGAGCCCATTTAAAATGGCATCGTCCAAGGCTTGCGCCGGCGCTGGATTGATAATCAGTTTTTGATTTTTTGTGCTACAGTGTGCCGACAAAAAGACAACGGTCTCGATAGGTGTTTCCAGTTGGGTAAGAAAAATTTGGGCATTGGAGATTAACTTCATTTTTGCTTCGAGGTGCTCAGTAGAAAGTAGGGCATTGGTTCCCGAAGCGACAACAATTTCATTTTCCCCTTCCCCGTTAACCGTAATCAGGGCAACTCCAGAGGCTTCGTTTTCAACGATTTTTACGCTATCCACATCTATTCCCTCCTTGGTATATCCCTTAAGTGCATTTTGGCCAAAAAGATCGTCCCCCAAACAGCAAATAAAAGTCACCTCACCCCCTGCCCGGGCAGCTGCCACGGCTTGGTTGGCTCCCTTACCTCCAGGAAACATATAGAAATCACCTCCTAGTATGGTCTCACCCGGTTCCGGGAATCTGTTGGTCTTCATGACCATATCAGTATTGGAACTTCCTACGACGACGATTTTGGACATGATTGGCATCAATTTATTATGAACAGACAAAGTAGGGATATCAAAGCATATAAACAAGGGGCTCTTTTTTTACCTTTGAAATCCTAATGAACGAATATCCTATCCAAATACGAAATCAAAGCTTTAGGTTGCATCCTTCCGGAACGTTATTTTGGCAAGACCGATCGGTCTTGTTGATAAGTGATGTACATTTAGGAAAGGTATCCCACTTCCGAAAGTTCGGGGCGGCCGTCCCTCAAAATGTAGTCCAAAAAAATTTTGAGTTAATGGACGAAGCCTTGGAATACTTTGATCCCAAGGTCATCTGTTTTTTGGGAGACTTGTTCCACTCGGCCTTGAACAAGGAATGGATTTTTTTCGAAAAGTGGGTTGTTAAAAAATCTATGGAAATCATTCTTGTCGCCGGGAACCATGATATCATTTCCCCTTTAAAGTATGAGGATCTGGGCATTAAGGTAGTTTCAGAGGTTGAATGGGACGATTTTCTGTTGACCCACCATCCGGAGGAACGAAGCGGGTTCTTCAATTTTTCAGGTCATATACACCCCGCCATACGGCTACGAGGAAAGGGGAGGCAATCCCTTAGGTTGCCCTGTTTTTTTAAAAGTGAACGACAGCTAATTTTGCCGGCCTTTGGAAAGTTTACAGGGACTTTCGTATTGGAACCCCAAAAAAATGATGAGGTATTTGCCATTGTGGAAGATGAGATTATGAAGATATAACCTTTAGTTCGCCCACTTTCTTTGCTTCGGCATCATTAATTTCTCCGTGGCCTAAAATGACGGAACTAAAATCGCCCTTATAAATTGGATTGCTTAGCCCTTAAATCTATCTTTGCACAAAGTTTTACGGTTGGTCAATACCCCGATTTCCGAAAGCTACGCACAGTCTCTGCAGACCCAGAAACTGAGGGAGGCTATTGCCATATCCCAAAATAAGCTTGCTTTAAAAGGTCTTACGGGATCTTCGCTTTCCTTTGTCATTTCTGATGTATTCTTAAATTCCGAGCTTCCATTTTTATTGATTTTCAATGACAAGGAAGAAGCGGCGTATCACCTCAACGATTTGGAACAGCTCATTGGCGAAAAGGATGTGCTTTTTTATCCGGGAAGCTATCGTAGACCCTACCAAATTGAAGAAACGGACAATGCCAATGTGCTGCTGCGCGCAGAAGTCCTTAACCGTATCAACTCCCGAAAAAAACCTGCTGTCATCGTTACCTACCCCGATGCGCTTTTTGAAAAAGTGGTGACCCGAAGGGAACTTGAAAAGAATACGCTCAAAATTAAACTCGACGATACATTGTCTTTGGACTTCCTCAATGAGGTACTTTTCGAATATCAATTTAAACGTGTCGATTTTGTAACGGAGCCTGGGGAGTTTTCCGTTCGTGGAGGTATTGTAGATGTATTTTCATTTTCGCATGACGAGCCCTACCGTATCGAGTTTTTTGGGGACGAGGTAGACAGCATCCGCACCTTTGATGTAGAGACCCAGCTTTCAACCGATACGGTGAAGAAAATCAGTATTATTCCGAATGTAGCCAACAAGTTTTTAGAGGAAAAACGGGAAAGTTTTCTGAAGTATATCTCAGCAAAGACCATCGTTTTTATTCAAAATAGCGATCTGTTGTTCAAGAGGTTGGACGTTTTTTTTGAGAAGGCCCATGAAGCATTTGCCCAGTTGTCCGAAGAAATCAAGCATGCTACTCCCGAGGAACTTTTTGTGAATTCAGTGCTTTGTACGGATCAGTTGAAAGATTTTAGCATGATTCGGATGGGGGCTTCAACTGCGCTCAGCCTGACGGATGGCGGTACATTGGGCGCAGCCGAAGCCCCACAGAAAACCCTACATTTCAATACAAAGCCCCAGCCTTCCTTCAATAAAAAATTCGATTTGCTTATTGATGATCTCAATGCAAAATACCGAAACGGTTACACCAACTATATTTGCTGTGCCAGTGAACAACAGGCCCAACGCTTTCACGACATTTTTGAGGAAGTAGACCAACAGGTAAACTACCAGACCTTGGTGTTTCCCTTGTACCAAGGTTTTATAGACGATGATCTAAAAATCGTATGCTATACCGATCACCAAATTTTTGAACGATACCACAAATTCCATCTCAAAAATGGCTATGCCAAAAAGCAGGCCATTACCCTTAAGGAGCTCAACAAACTTGAAATTGGGGATTATGTCACCCACATAGATCACGGCATCGGGAAGTTCGGGGGACTTCAAAAAATTGACGTGGAAGGGAAAAAACAGGAAGCCATAAAATTGATGTACGGCGATCGTGATATCCTATACGTCAGCATCCATTCGCTCCATAAAATTTCCAAGTTCAATGGTAAGGACGGAGCCGTACCCAAAATCTATAAATTAGGCTCGGCGGCCTGGAAGAAACTCAAGCAGAAGACCAAATCGCGTGTCAAGAAAATTGCCTTTGACCTGATCAAGGTCTATGCAAAACGACGATTGGAAAAGGGGTTTCAATACCATCCGGATAGCTACCTTCAGACGGAACTGGAAGCCTCCTTTATTTATGAGGACACCCCAGACCAGAGCACTGCGACGGATGACGTTAAGCGGGATATGGAGAGCGAACGCCCTATGGATCGGCTCATCTGCGGGGATGTGGGTTTTGGTAAGACCGAGGTAGCCATCCGTGCCGCATTCAAGGCCGTGGACAATGGTAAGCAGGTGGCCATATTGGTACCGACCACTATTTTGGCATTTCAACACCATCGCACCTTTACGGAGCGCTTAAAGGAAATGCCTGTGACCGTGGATTATCTCAACCGTTTTAGAACCGCAAAGGAACGAAGGGAAACCTTGGAAAATTTGGCATCGGGAAAAGTGGACATTATTATCGGCACACATCAACTCGTCAACAAAAATGTAAAATTCAAAGATCTCGGATTGTTGATCGTGGATGAGGAGCAAAAATTCGGTGTATCGGTCAAGGATAAACTGAAATCCATTAAGGAAAATGTGGATGTGTTGACGCTTACCGCCACCCCTATTCCACGTACCCTCCAATTTAGTCTAATGGCCGCCCGCGACCTCTCGGTCATCAATACGCCCCCACCAAACAGATATCCCATTGAGAGCCGGGTTATCCGATTTTCGGAGGAAACCGTTCGGGATGCCATTACCTATGAGATACAGCGAGGAGGACAAGTATTCTTTATCCATAACCGGATAGAGAACATCAAGGAAGTTGCCGGGATGGTACAACGTCTGGTTCCCGATGCCAAAGTAGCTATCGGCCATGGACAGATGGAAGGCAAAAAACTGGAGACCTTAATGCTCTCGTTTATCAATGGCGAATTTGATGTTCTGGTCTCCACAACCATCGTGGAAAGCGGATTGGACGTTACCAATGCCAACACCATTTTTATCAACAACGCCAATAATTTTGGATTGAGCGATCTACATCAGATGCGTGGTCGTGTAGGACGGAGCAACAAAAAGGCCTTTTGTTATTTCATTACCCCACCCTACGATGTTATGACTCCCGATGCCCGTAAACGTATACAGGCATTGGAGCAGTTTACCGAATTGGGCAGTGGGTTCCACATCGCCATGAAGGACTTGGAAATTAGGGGCGCTGGCGATCTGTTAGGCGGTGAACAAAGTGGATTTATCAACGAAATTGGGTTCGAGACCTACCAAAAGATATTGGCAGAGGCCATAGAGGAGCTTAAGGAAAACGAGTTTAAGGAATTGTATGAGGAAGTTGAGGGGGGCCGTAAAAAAGTATTTGTTAAGGAAACCCAGATCGATACGGATTTTCAACTGCTTTTCCCTGACGATTATGTCAACAATATTACGGAACGCCTAAACCTGTACACGGAACTCAATCAGGTAAAGGATGAAGAAAGTTTGCAAAAATTCGAAATCCAATTAATCGACCGTTTCGGCCAATTACCCGATGCGGTTGCAGATCTCCTGAACTCTGTCCGAATCAAATGGATCGGTAGCAGTATCGGGTTGGAAAAAGTGGTGATGAAGCAGGGGAGATTTCTTGGATATTTTGTTGCCGACCAACAATCGGATTTCTATCAAAGTGCAGTCTTTACCAAAATACTTCAATTTGTGCAAGACCATCCACAGCAGGTTAAGCTCAAGGAAAAGCAGACCCGGAATGGATTGAGGCTCTTGTTGGTCTTTGAACGAATCGATTCCATTGATAAAGCTTTGGAGGCCCTTCATCCTTTTGACCACAAATCAATAGTAGTTTCTTAAAGCGGTTTATGTTATATTAGGGGGCACTAAAAAAATCCTCTAAAAAAGCACTCATGCAGACCAAAAAAAATACCTCCAGAAGATCATTTATCAAAAAAACCGCCTTGGCCTCCTCAATTTTTATCGTCCCTAGACATGTTCTTGGAGGACCGGGCTATTTGGCCCCGAGCGATCGCCTTAATTTGGCGGCCATTGGTGCCGGAGGAAAGGGTCGTAGCGATATCATGAATGCTTCGGTTCAAGGAAGGGAAAAAGTTGTCGCACTCTGTGATGTGGATTTTTCGGGATCTGCCAAGAGTTCCGTGGAAGCATTCCCCAAGGCCAAATTGTACAATGATTATCGCGAAATGTTGGATAAGGAAAAAGGGATCGATGCGGTCACCATTTCGACCCCGGATCATGTGCATGGTCCGGCCGCAGCCTTTGCCATGGAGCGTGGAAAACATGTCTACGTTCAAAAACCCTTGACGCATAATATCAGTGAGGCACGAAAGCTTACCCAAATGGCGAGGGATAAAAAAATTGTAAGCCAAATGGGAAACCAGGGTGGTTCCAACCCATTGTTGGATATGGTACAGAAATGGGTGGATACCGATGCCGTGGGTGCCATTTCCAAAGTACAGGTATGGACCAATCGTCCTGTTTGGCCCCAAGGGTATGCCATGCCGGAGCCGGACGAGAGTAAAAAGCCTGATGACCTCTATTGGGATCTATGGTTAGGGCCCGCCCCGAATAGACCCTTTACACCCAATCTACATCCATTTAACTGGCGTGGTTGGTGGGATTATGGTACGGGTGCCTTGGGAGATGTAGGCTGCCACTTGATTGATATTCCCTTTAGAACCTTAGGATTAAAATATCCGACCGATGCGGAATGTAGCGTAGGTTCCGTGTACACCCAGATGTGGACGGCGGATTATCATCCTGAGGGATGCCCACCTTCTTCATTTATCACTTTGCACTTCGGAGCAACGGAAAAGAGCAAATCTCCCATAGAAATGACTTGGAGCGATGGGGGAATTCGACCTTCGCATCCTGATATTATTCCCGCCAACAATGACATTGGTGGCCCCGGAAGTCAAAATGGCGTATTGATGATCGGGGAAAAGGGTATTATTTCCACCAATATCAACGATAGTTCCCCACTTACGCCCAAATTGTATCTGAACGATGGTACTACCGATTTTGGTCCCGAAGTGGAAAACAACGAAGAGCCGGAATATGGACACCAGCGATTGTGGGTAGATGCCTGCAAGGCAGGTTTTGATAGCCCTGAACACAAAGCTTTAACCTCATCTTTCGATTACGCAGGACCCATGACCGAAACCGTCTTAATGGGCAACTTGGCCATCCGTAGTTATATGTTGAGGAGGGAGAACAGTGATGGGAAAATGGATTTTTACGCCCGTAAAAAACTCTTGTGGGATGGGGAGAACATGCGGATCACCAACTTGGAAGAGGCCAATCAATTTGTAGGTAGGACCTATAGGGAAGGTTGGGAGATGTGATGTTCCCCCATACGATTTCTTGCTCCGTGCGATTTTGGTAAGATGTTTGATTTAGTTTGAACATGCGAAAAATTGTCCTTTTCCCTTTTTTGTTGCTGACCTTATCGGTAATGGCCCGGCATACCATATCCGGTATTTTCTCACCCGCGGAAAATTACAACTGGCTCATAGCCTATCATCTAGGTCCGGGCGGGGAATCCTATGTAGCGGATAGCGCCATAAAGGATGGAAAATTTACCTTGGTACTTCCTGAAAATAGTTCTCCCGGAATCTACCGCTTGGTGTACGCCCTTCCCCAGGATGAATTTTATTTTGATGTCATCTACAACGGCAAGGAAGATATACAACTGCATTTTGATGCCTCCAAAGGGGTCGACTTTTTGGTTTCCGAGGAAAATAAAATCTTCAACACCTATTTTAGGGATATCCATGCTCTGGAAAGTGAGATTGTCCGATTGTATTCCGAGGGAAAGACCCATTCCAAGGAGTTTAAAAAGAGCATAAGGGCATTGGAGGCATCCCAGGCCGATTATGAGGAACGATCCAAAGGTATGCTGGCCCAACATTTTATAAAGGCCAATTCACCTCATATTCCCTTAAAAAATGAATCCTTATCCGATTATGTAAAAAACAGAAAGGCAAACTACTTTACTGCACTTGACTTGAAAAACCCGACCCTACAAGCTTCCGGATTCTTGACGGATAAAATTTCAAACTACGTTTATACGGCACTTCCCTTAGAACAGATGAGTCCTTTGGAAACGGAAAGGGCAATGCAAGAAAACACTAGGGAAGTAAACAGGCATATGGAAGGTACCCCCAGAAATTTTAAATTTCATGTTTTCCATCAACTTTGGAAACAAGCCGCGGCAAACGATTATACTACCTTGTCAGACTTTATCTATGAAGATTATCTTACCCCTTTGGCGACGACAGCCAAGAATCAGGAAATTATCAATGAGATTAAAACCCATAATCGTCTTCGCTTCGGGGCTATTGCTCCTGAAATAGAATGGAGGGATGGTAATACACTTAAAAGGTTAAGCGATCTTAACGGCTCCAAGTATTATATGCTGGTCTTTTGGAGTAGTACCTGTGGGCATTGTCTTGGAGATCTACCGGGATTACATGAAGGACTAAAGCAGTGGTCTAATCTAAAAGTGGTTGCTGTAGGGCTGGAAGATGATGATGCCCGTTGGAAAATTGAATCGGCTAAACTTGAAAATTTTGAGCACGTGCTGGCCTTGGGCAAGTGGGAAAATGAATATGCCGAATTGTATGCTATCGAAAAAACCCCTACCTATTTTGTGTTGGACAAGGAGAAACGGATAATTGCCAAGCTAGGGGACAGTAATGAAGTAATTAAATTTCTAAATGAAAATTAAAGCGCCTTTAAATCCTTTATGGTCCTAAAGGCCACATCTACTTGGTCGTCGTCCACAAGGATGGTAAATTCATTGGTCGTTGAAATTACCTCATAGAGTACAATGCCTTCCCAGGCCAAACGCTGAAAAATGAAATAGTAGATTCCCGGTACGGAAACATTCTCCGCCGGAAGTTTCACCGTGATGGAAGATAGATTCTCCGCCTTTTGGGTACACTTTTCCGCTTTGAAAAGTCGCTCTACGATTTCATCCATACTATTACTGATAACAATATTGATTTCGTTCACGCCGCGGGAAGAGGTATAAAAAATATCCTGATTGGCATTGATTTCGTCCAAGAGCTTGGCCTGTTGTACAAGAACCGTATCCGATGCCAAGAACGTATAATCGGTCAGCGAGGATCGGACCGTAATCTCCCCAATATTTTTTAGGACCTTGATTATCTTATGGGTGGCCCTAAATTCCAAGTCATCGGATAAGCGCTTTAGAGCCATGACTATGGCCCCATTCCGAATTTCCTTCCCCAATTCCTCCTCAATCTCCGGCTTCACGATACGCGATAACGAAGTCAGATTGATGATACCCTGTGCCAATGCGCTTTGCAAAAAAGGTTTCTTTTTGATGTATTGCTCTACAACGGAAGAAATTGTTTTCATTTTTTGGTTCAGTTGAAGTACAAAAATAACATTTTGTTACAAATAAAACAAATTGTTCTGCAATTAATTTTGTGCGTAATTCCCTCCTAAAAATGATAAAAAGCATCCTTCAAATGCTCGATCTTGAATATTTTACGATTTTTTAAAATAGTAATAACATCAAATCGTACCTCGACATCAAGCTCCTGTTCGGTTACATAGTGGTCTGCCCCCATAGCCAAAAGTCCGATTTTCTTCTTGGTAATGGTTTCGGCAATTGGTATGATCTGATCATTACTTCTAGCGCGGACTTCAATGATGGCCAGTGTATTTCCTTTTTGTGCGATAATATCAATTTCGGATTTTAGATATCTATAATTACGATACTTGATGCTATACCCCTTTGCCATCAAGAAATCCACTGCCATCTGCTCCCCTTCCTTTCCAAATTCATTATGCTTCCCCATATAAATCCCCTTGAAATTGTATCAAAAGAGTGTATTTCATCGAAAAAAACAACGCTTTGTCGTCATTATTACACCCAACATCGTAAATTGGCCCTCAGTACAACGAAAATAAAACGATTAAGATACTATCCAAAAAGTTTAAGCGTTAAGAATTAGCCCCTACGCACATGAACGTTCTTAAAGCCTAAAATCTATGGAATACTTCGTTAATTGTAATACCTCTACATTGGCGCCGTACAATACTCCTTTGGACAGGACCAAAGCGGCACATTTGTATAGAAGACTGGGGTTTAGCGCCTCGGTAGAGACCATTGACCAAGCAGTAGGTCAAAATGCGGGAACGCTGGTGGACAATCTGGTCAACCAGGCAGTAGCCATGCCTCCATCAACGGCTCCGGCCTGGGCGGATTGGAACAACAGTAACTATCCTGCCGATGATGACCAGGCAAGACAGGTCAGAAGGGCACAGCTGGAAGAATGGCGCCTAACGTACACCAATGCACTTTTGGACAATAATCTTAGGGACAGGCTAAGCTTCTTTTGGAGCAATCACTTTGTCACCGAGATCGATGTATATAATTGTAACTCATTCCTTTACCATTATATCAATTGTCTACAACGAAATTCATTGGGGAACTTCCGGACGTTCGTAAGTGAAATAGGATTGACCGATGCCATGCTCTACTATTTGGATGGAGCCTACAATAATGGTAACAACCCCAACGAAAACTACGCCCGTGAGTTATATGAACTTTTCACTTTGGGCGAAGGAAATGCCTATACCGAAGAGGATATTATTGAAACCTCAAAAGCACTGACCGGTTATGTGGAAAGAGGTGAAATTGGCTGTTCTCCTGTGGCCTTTGATGCTGAGAATTTCGATGCCGGAAACAAGACCATTTTAGGGCAGACAGGGAACTGGGGATACGATGATGTCATCAATATTCTTTTTGAGCAAAGGGCAGGAAGTATCGCAAGATTTATTTGTACAAAATTCTATGAATTCTTTGTACATCCCGATAGTAAAAGGGAAGAATACAATCCTGGAGGCACTTATCCGCCAGGGCACCCTCAAGGTATCATTAACGAGCTTGCAGATACTTTTGTGGCCAATAATTTTGAAATAGCTCCGGTTTTGTCACAATTGTTCAAAAGCCAACACTTTTTTGACGACGAGGCCATTGGTGTTATTATCAAGAGTCCCTATGACATGTATTTGAATACCTTAAAGGAGACCAGTTTTGCCTATACGGATACCACCTTGAGCGAGATCAACAACTACACCCGCCTATTGGGGCAGGAAATGTTCGATCCCTTTGATGTGGCCGGTTGGCAACGTGATCGTTCATGGATCAATACCAATTTCATTATTGGACGCTGGCTCACCATAGAGACCATTCTTGAAACTTTCTACCAGAACAATAATGAGCAGTTTAGGGCATTTGGACTCTCCCTTACTGGAAATGATGGGTTGACCAGCAATAATCCAGATGTTATCGCCAGACCTATCATCGATTTTGTTCTTCCCAAAGGACTATTGGATGAAGGTGAATACGAAAAGGCATTTGCCGCGTTTAGAAGCGATATAGACCCTACCTATTATGAAGGTGGAAATGATGAAACTTGGACACTGGCCACTTGGATGACAGCACCGTTTCAAGTATACCTATTATTACAGTATTTGGCAAGACAACCCGAGTTTCAACTAAAATAAATCCTACGACTATGTGCAATATCAACAATACTCCATATAAAGGTCTTCAGCATGAGGGCCACGATTTAGAACACAAAGCTTGGAGCCGACGTTCCTTTCTTCAGGCTTTGGGAATCGCCGGTTCCGGTTCCATGATGCTCGGAAGCAACATGTTGACCGCCTCGGCTCCCTCTCCATTGACCGCGGCAATTGCTGCAGCGGAAACGGACAATATCTTGATTTTGATCCGGTTATCCGGTGGTAACGACGGACTAAGTACCGTAATTCCCATAGAACAATACGATAGTTATGCCAATGCTAGGCCCAACATCTATATTCCGGAGAGTAAAGTATTAAAGTTAACGGACGAATTTGGTGTCCCCTCCTACATGCAGGCCTTGGAGCCCATGTGGGGCGATGGCCAATTCAAGGCCGTACACGGTGTAG
Organism: Ulvibacterium sp.; assembly: GCF_965228935.1. Lineage (GTDB taxonomy): Bacteria > Bacteroidota > Bacteroidia > Flavobacteriales > Flavobacteriaceae > Ulvibacterium. The sequence continues at coordinate 582,582 of NZ_OZ245846.1, forward strand.
GCTATCAAAACCAAAGTCTTTCCCATTTTACAGGGTCGGATATTTATGCCAATACAGATTTAACGACTACCGGTTTTACCGGATTGGATACCGGTTGGATGGGAAGACATTTTGAGACCCTGTATCCCGATTATTTGATTAATCCACCTGCGTCACCGGCAGCCATACAAATTGGGCAGTTCGGAAACTTGGTTTTCCAAGGTGAAGAGACCAATTATGCCTTTGTAACCTCAAATATCGATCAGTTGGAGGAAATTGCGGAATCAGGTGTGGTCTATGGATTGGATGATGCCTTGTTCGGGGATTGTATGTATGGTGACCAGTTGAAATTCCTTAGAGGGGTTGCCAATACTACCTATGAATATGCCGGTCTTATCCATGAAGCCTACGAGCGTGGACAAAACCAAGTAGAGTATCAGGACAATGGTTTTGCAAGACAATTGGCGTTGTTGGCCCGTTTGATAAAAGGAAATTTAGGCACCAAGGTATATATGATTTCTATGGGAGGTTTTGACACCCACGGGAACCAGCCCTTGGCCCATGAACGATTGATGACAAACTTATCCGTGGCCGTTGATAATTTCTACGATGATATCGCTTTTACCCAACAAGATGATAAAGTTTTGAGTATGACCTTTTCTGAATTCGGGCGACGAATTTTTGAAAACGGCTCCAATGGTACGGATCACGGTAAGGCGGCCCCCACATTGTTCTTTGGATCAGGATTGAACGGAAGCGCATTCGTAGGGGAACACCCAACACTGGACAATCCAGATGGCAGGGGTAATTTGGAATACACCATGGATTTTAGGGATCTATATGCCACTGTTCTGGCGGAATGGCTCTGTGTGGACATTCCCTTGGTGGAACAACATTTGTTGGATCACCCGTATGCACCGGTAAATCTGGGCTTTAATTGTAGCGGTGTCGATTTCCCTGACATTGCTTACAGTGATGGTGAACCTACATTGCCGACCCAACCGGAACCGACGGATCCAAATCCGGATTTGTTGAATGCTGTGGTTCATAAACCATTTTATCCTACGGACAGTGCGCCCCATATTTATTTGGAAATGCCGTTTACGGCCCATGTGGATATTCAATTGTACAATATCCTTGGCCAAAACGTAGGTACCATTTATAATGAAATGATGGCCGAGGGATCGGTAGAAATCAATATTAGGGAACGAATGCCCGAACATTTGTCCACAGGAAAATACATTTATCGTATTCAGATCCAGGACAAAAAGATGAGCAAATCGGTAATGGTTGCTTAACACGCCCCACACTTTGCAACTTGACCTTCGGTGTGCCCATTGGTAAGCCGAAGGTTTTCTTTTTTTGGCATACGGTTATGCACGGGTAAAAATCTGTATTTTTGTGCCTTAATTCGCGTTTGATGTCTCAAAGTCAACAAAATCCAGAAAGGTACACGATTACGGCAGCTTTGCCCTATACCAATGGGCCTATCCATATTGGGCATTTGGCGGGAGTCTATGTTCCAGCAGATATTTATGCCCGATATTTACGATTAACGGGCCATGATGTCGCCTTTGTCTGTGGCAGTGACGAACATGGGGTGGCCATTTCCATGAAGGCGAAAAAAGAAGGGGTAACTCCAAAAGAGATTATCGACAAATACCATGGAATCATAAAAAAGTCCTTTCAAGACTTCGGGATTTCGTTCAATAACTACTCAAGGACTTCTGCCGAAGTACATCACGAAACCGCCTCGGATTTTTTCAAGAAGCTGTACGAACAAGGGGATTTTATCGAAGAAAATACGGCCCAATTATATGATGATGAAGCCAAACAATTTTTAGCGGATCGCTTTGTTATCGGTACTTGTCCCAATTGTGGCTATGACGAAGCCTATGGCGATCAATGTGAGAATTGCGGGTCTTCCTTGAATGCAACGGATTTGATAAATCCAAAATCTACGATTACCGGTGCCGTTCCCACTTTAAAAGAGACCAAGCATTGGTTTCTGCCCCTGGATCGCTATGAGGATTTCCTAAGAAAATGGATTCTGGAAGGCCATAAGGAAGATTGGAAACCCAATGTATATGGCCAATGCAAATCCTGGATAGATGGCGGTTTGGCTCCTCGCGCAGTGACCCGTGATCTGGATTGGGGTATTCCCGTACCAGTGAAAGGAGGGGAAGGCAAAGTGTTGTATGTTTGGTTCGATGCACCCATCGGTTACATCTCCTCCACTAAGGAATGGGCAGAAAGGGAAGATAAGGATTGGGAGCCCTACTGGAAAGATGAAAATACCAAATTGGTGCATTTCATCGGAAAAGATAATATTGTCTTTCACTGTATTATTTTCCCAGCCATCCTTAAGGCCCATGGGGACTACATACTTCCTGAAAATGTCCCGGCCAATGAGTTCCTCAACCTGGAGGGCAACAAATTATCCACCTCCAAGAATTGGGCGGTATGGCTACATGAATATTTGGTGGAATTTCCGGACATGCAAGACGTTCTGCGCTATACATTAACCGCGAACGCACCAGAGACCAAGGACAACGATTTTACTTGGAAGGATTTCCAAGCACGGAACAATAATGAACTGGTCGCCATTTTCGGAAATTTTATCAATCGGGTCGTGGTTTTGACCCATAAGTATTATGACGGGGTAGTACCAGAACCCACCAAGCTTTCTAAAATCGACCAGGAAACCTTGGCCGAGTTGCAAAAGTATCCTCAAATTATTTCCAATTCCTTGGAACGTTACCGATTCCGCGAAGCAAGCCAAGAGCTTTTAAACCTTGCACGTCTCGGCAATAAATATTTGGCCGATGAAGAACCTTGGAAACTTATTAAAGAGAATGAAGAAAGGGTAAAAACCATAATGTTCGTTGCTCTGCAAATTGCGACAGGACTGGCCATTTTAAGTGAACCTTTTCTCCCTTTTACTTCAACAAAGCTAAAAAACATCCTCAATATCGGGTCGAACGCAATCCAGACCGGTTGGGAACAGGTAAATGATAACAAGATACTAATATCCTCTGGTCATAGAATCAACAAAGCGGAACTTCTGTTCCGAAAAATCGAGGACAATGAAATCCAAAAGCAACTGGATAAACTGGAAGCTACCAAAAAAACCAATGCCGCAATGGAAACCACACAAGAAATTGACCCACAAAAGGACACGATTACCTTTGACGATTTTACCAAACTGGATATGCGTGTCGGTACCATTGTCGAAGCAACAAAAATGCCCAAGACCAAAAAATTGATGGTCTTAAAAGTGGACACAGGTCTGGACATCCGGACCATTGTTTCGGGTATTGCGGAAAGTTTTGAAGCCGATGCCATTGTAGGCAGAAAAGTCACCGTACTCGTTAATCTTGCTCCTAGAAAGTTAAGGGGTGTTGAAAGTCAGGGTATGATCCTAATGACCGAAGATGAAGAAGGTAAATTGGTGTTTGTAAATCCTGATCAAGATGGGGTCGAGAACGGTAGTGCCATCAGTTAATTCTAACCTACATCTTTAATGTCCTCCTTAGTATCTTACGTTTTACAACATACCCAACTTCCCAAAAAAGGTGTTGAAAACACACTAAAACTATTGGACGAGGAATGTACCGTGCCTTTTATCGCGCGTTACCGAAAGGAACGTACAGGAAATCTCGATGAAGTACAAATCGGGTCGATTGTTAAGTTCAGAGCGCAATTCCGAACACTTGAGAAAAGAAGGGAGGCCATTCTCAAAGCCGTGGAAGAGCAAGGGGCATTGACCCCAGAGCTCAAAGAAAAGCTGGAATCCGCTGCCGATACGATCGAACTGGAAGATCTTTACATTCCCTTTAAGAAGCAAAAAAAGACCAAGGCGGAGACTGCACGAAAAAATGGATTGGAGCCCTTGGCAAAGATTATCATGGCACAACGCAGCGACACTATCCACAGTTTGGCCTCCAACTATCTTGGAAAAAATGTTGCCAGTGAAGACCAAGCTTTGGAAGGAGCACGGCATATCATTGCGGAATGGATCAACGAACGTGTATCCATCAGAAATCTATTGCGTCACCAACTGGAACGTTTTGCCGTTCTCATCACAAAGGTCATCGGCTCCGAAAGGGAAAACGAAAAAGCCCAAAAATATCGAGATTATTTTGACTGGAGCGAACCGCTAAATCGTTGTCCATCACACCGGTTTTTGGCCATACTCAGGGCAGAATCGGAAAAGTTTATTCGGGTAAAAATCGAAATCGATGATGAAAAGGTCTTGGAACGTATTGAGCAACGTATCCTAAAAACCAACAATACCTGCTCCGAACACATAAAAATGGCCATTGCCGATGCCTACAAGCGATTACTATTCCCATCGCTTTCCAACGAATTGCTAAAAAATGCAAAGGAGAAGGCGGATGACGCGGCCATACAAGTATTTTCCAAAAACCTAAAACAGTTGTTGTTAGGTGCCCCGTTAGGCGAAAAACGTATCCTGGCCATTGACCCTGGCTTTAGGACAGGTTGCAAATTGGTCTGCTTGGATGCCCAGGGCGATTTGCTGCACAACGAGACCATTTATCCGCATGCACCCCAGAACGATAGTAAAGGTGCTATTAAAAAAATCAGTTCGCTTTCCGATGCCTATAAAATAGAGGCCATTGCCATTGGTAATGGTACCGCCTCCCGTGAAACGGAGCGATTGGTGAAACGTATCGCCTTTAAAAACGCTGTTGAGGTATTTGTAGTAAACGAAGCAGGAGCCTCTATTTATTCGGCTTCCAAAATCGCACGGGACGAATTCCCCAATTACGATGTTACCGTGCGAGGTGCGGTATCCATTGGACGGCGTCTGGCAGATCCTTTGGCCGAACTGGTTAAAATAGATCCAAAATCGATTGGCGTAGGCCAATATCAGCACGATGTAGATCAAACAAAGCTTAAGAACTCCCTGGATACGGTGGTAGAAAGTTGCGTAAATGCAGTGGGTGTAAATATTAATACCGCCAGTGTTTCCCTATTGAGCCATGTCTCCGGTATTGGATTAAAACTGGCTGAAAATATTGTACGGTATAGAAATGAGACCGGGCCCTTTAAAAGTAGGAAGGACATAAAAAATGTAGCCCGATTGGGCGAAAAGGCCTTTGAGCAGGGTGCCGCCTTTCTTCGCATTAAGGGGGCGCAAAATCCCTTGGACGATTCAGCGGTACATCCGGAAAGCTATTCACTAGTGGAACGTATGGCAAAGGACAAAAAGGTACCGATTGCCCAACTAATCGGTAATAAAACGTTGCTCAAGGAGATAGAATTACAACACTATTGCTCCGCTACCGTAGGTTTGCCCACCTTGGAGGATATTGTTTCCGAATTGGAAAAACCGGGACTGGACTGCCGTGAAAAAGCCAAGGTGTTTACATTTGACCAGAATATTAATAGTATTACAGACCTACGGGAAGGACAACTACTCCCGGGTATTGTGAACAACATCACCAACTTTGGATGTTTTGTGGATGTCGGAATTAAGGAAAGTGGATTGATACATGTTTCCAATTTGTCGGAAGGCTTCGTTAAGGATGTCAACGAACATGTGCACTTGCACCAACAGATTATAGTGAAAGTCCTATCCGTGGATATTCCGAGAAAACGCATTCAAATGGCCCTACATAAAACCCCCGTTCGGCATTAATTCCCGGCCCGTTCCAATCTGTCGTTGATACTAATCCCCAATCCTTCATTGGGAAACCGTTGGGCAATAATGACATCCAACCCTGCTTGATCCAGTCTATGCAATGCGGCGAATAACTTTTGGGCCGCCTCATCCAAATCCTGTTTTTCGGAAAGGGTTTCTACTATGCTGGCGTTCGCAAAATTAGATTCGTAAAAGGCCAGTACCCCTACTTTTTGGCTGGTAAAGCCTTCTATAGTTTTTAAGACATCATCACTTAAGATTAGTTTTGTCCCTGGGGAATAATGCTTGGCCAACATCCCGGGTGCCTGTGGGGCATCTTCATTTTTAGTGAGTAAACTTACCTGCCCAACACAAGCTTCAATGGCTTTCAGGGCAATACCTCCTTTGCGATAGACCACAGCGGCTTCTCCATCAAATCCTACAATGGTGGATTCCAACCCTACCATACAAGGGCCACCATCCAAAATAGCGGGAATCCGGTTCCCAAAATAGTCAGCCACATGTTGTGCCGAGGTGGAACTGACCCTGGTAAAAGGATTGGCGCTGGGCGCAGCTACCGGAAAATCCAGCCCCTGAAGCAACTGCAAGGTCAAGGGATGGTTGGGCATGCGTATGGCGACTGTAGATTTCCCCGCGGTGACAAGATCACTTACCAAAGCATTCTTTTCAAGTATTAAAGTTAAAGGGCCTGGCCAAAATCTTGCCGCCAGTTTTGTGGCCGCCTCTGGTACCGATTTTGCCAATGACGATAATTGATCTAGATGATGGATATGTACGATCAAGGGATTGAACATAGGTCTTCCTTTCATCTCAAAAATCTTCCGGACCGCAGTATCATTAAAAATATTGGCCGCCAGTCCATATACCGTTTCGGTAGGTATGGCCACCAGCTCATTATTTTGTAGCAGTTCCTGGCAATAGGCAATATCCGTAGTAATGGTATTCCTCATATTTGGCAAAGGTATTACAGCATTCATTTATACGGGCTATTTCCCGTGAAGAAACTGGTGAAAAAGTAAACATCAAATAAATTGATAAGGTGTACTTTCAACCAAGATTTGACCTAGTAGAAAGGAATCGGCTCAAATCCAAATCGGGAAATCCCAAAAGGCATAGTTCTTTTTCAAAAAACCGGAATCATAACCTAAAATCAAGATATAAACTTATCTGGACTAATATCCATAATCTGTCGGAAAGGTATTCATATAGAAACCTGTTTCCCCTTGTTCTGTGAGAAATTCAACAACCACCTGGATTTCTTTTGCAAAATCGGAATTAAAAAAAGTTATAATAGCCTCCCCTTTTTCATCGGTCTTGACAGAGGGATCCCAAAATAGCGTTTCTCGGTGATCAGGTTTGTTTTGTCCGTTGTTCGGTCTATCGTAGTCCGGACTATAAAATTCCCTTTCCCCGTCATGGGCAAGGACATATTCAAAGCTGGATCCCGATCCCGAGTTTTGGGATGTCGGGTTGGGCTTCCCCCTTCTGGTATAGACAAGAATTACACCATTAGCACCGCTAGCACCAAAAATAGAGGCCCCTGACCCTTTTAGAATCTCGATTCGCTCAATGTCTGCAGGGGATAAGAATTCAAAAGCGTTAGATTTCTGACTTAGCCTCATTCCATCCACTACCCATAGCGGACTTCCCCCCCTAATACTAACACTTGCGTCCACTCCGCTTCCTGAAACGAATACCCCGGGGGCATCACCCAATAACAAAGAAAGATCAAATAACCTATTCTCATCCTGATAGATCACCGCGTCAGGAACAACACCATACATGGAAGGGGATTCCGGTGTCTCTATTCGTTCCTCGGTAACGACAACTTCGTCAAGTTCAGTCACAGCATCGAAAATGGAATCCCTTTCCTTTCTGGTATAGTCGGTCCTCCTAAAGGAATCGATATCCTTTTTCCTAGGGCCGCTCACGCTATAGTAATCCAGTTTCCCAACGGGAAAAATATCATTTTCATCCAGGCTTATATTGACATCGATCTGTTTGCTCCTAGAGTTGTAGGCGTTGAAGGTAACCCTCATGGTATCACGGAGGTCAATGTTGTGGATCTTGAAATGTCCGGAATCTGTGGTTTGGGTCGGGTAGGCAAAAAAACCGGTATCGGAAAGTCCGATCATCTTGATCGAGGTATTCTCCAATGGCTTCCCGTTACGGCCATATGCCGTTCCCGAGACCGTAATGCCTTTTTCGAACCGTTTCTTTTCTGATAGGCCGGTTCCATTTAGGACATCCTGCCACTTGTACCTCCTCCAGCCATGGGTCATCATTATCAGATCCAAACCAAAGAGTGTATTTCTTTCCCTATCCTTAAAAAAGAAATTCGGGTTGTTGATATGACCTCTTAAATCAGACTCCAACAATAGATAGGTCAGGATGTTCCTGTCGTATTTGCCTTTTTCCATATAGGCGGCATCTGTTATGGCCATCGATAATTGGGTCGAAACAGGTCTGTTTTCTTGATCGGTAACATTTATGGTGAACGAAATCGGTTCTCTCCGCACAAAGGAATTGGTATTGGGAGTTACCTTTACCTTAAATCTTTGCTGGTTGTCAACGAACACCAATCGCTCGCACCTTGGTCTTTTGTTCCCATCGAAAAGGGTTATGGTCAATACCCCATTAGGCAGGCTGTCCTTGGGAATCTCAAAATCAAGGAAAGAATCCCGGTTCCATACAAATTTAGCCTCGAAAAATTTCTGATTCCTACTCGTGCCTATAACATAAAACGGCTTGTTTTTAAGGGCATCAGTTACGCTGACCCTTATTTTTATCTTCTGAAAATCCAGATTGTTCACATTCATCGCATACCCCTTTTCAATGGTAAGGGGCAGATTGTATATAGTTCCATCATCAAGTACAGCGCGATAGGTATTTCCGGTTTGCGGAAGTAAATGGAATATTCCGAACCCCTGGGGGGTGGAATCTATGGTACAAATGAATTCATTTGTGGAATCGATGATATGCCCTTCTATTTTTTTCCCCAATCCATCATTCCCAATGGCTTTAAGTGCTACGCGACAAGGTATATTATTTACCAATTGGCCACCTTCGGGGAAAAACCGTAAATTGATTTTATCATTTGACGAAGAGGCGGGGTAACTTACAACCTGATTATTAACAATGGTTAAGGTCTTATAAAAAAAGAAGTCCGGATCATAGTACGTCATCCATTTGGTATAGGCACGCAATCGATAATCTCCCAACGGTAGTTCCTTGGGAACGGTCATGGAACCGCTGCACCTTCCCGCGATAAGTGCCTGGGTCTGGGAAAGAACCACTTCATTACTGGAGTTGATCAGATCCACATACAATACTTTACTTGCATCCGAAAGGCTATGGTACGCCCCAAAGGTAACATAGGCGGTATACCAAAGGTCGCCTCCGGCAGAGGTAATGTCCCGGTCAATATGTAGGTATACTTTTTCTACCGGGTTTTCAGTATTGTATCTCTCAATATTATTGACCAGCTCCATTAAATCCAAATCGCTTCCAAGTACTTGGCTACTCCCAGTTCCTTGAGGGAAACCGCTGAAAACAAACAGAAAAAACAACCCGGAAACTAGTTTCATTACATATCTACCTAATACACTTAAAGATAAGCACTACCTGCTTGTCATCAAAAACACTACTTATAATATGTATCATTGTATCTTTTTTTGGTAAAGAAAATACCCATTACAACCAATCAAAAAAGTTTGTTGGATATACTTGGGACTTTTACTGGCTAAAACCGATATTTATCCATAAAAGACTGCCGTTGCTCAAGATAGCTTATCATCCGATTTACAGGCATCCTTTGCCCAAAGGTCATCGGTTTCCGATGGAGAAATATGAACTATTGCCGCAACAATTGTTGCATGAAGGTACCTGTATCCCAACAAACTTCTTTGAGCCAACAGTTCCGAACGACAAGTATATTGTAGCTGTTCACGAACCGGAATATTTTTACGATTTGCTGAATATCAAAATACCTGCCAGGGAGGCTAGGAAAATTGGCTTCCCTTTAACCGAGGAATTAGTAGAGCGGGAACGTATTATTGCCGATGGAACCATGAAGGGCTGTGAATTTGCGCTCGAAAATGGAATCGCCATGAATATTGCCGGGGGTACACACCACGCCTATACGGATCGAGGAGAGGCCTTTTGTATGCTGAATGACCAGGCTATAGGGGCACGTTATCTCCAGGCCAGGAATTTGGCCGAAAAAATCCTGATAGTGGATTTGGATGTCCATCAAGGGAACGGGACAGCGGAAATATTTCAAAATGATGATTCGGTCTTTACCTTCTCCATGCACGGGGCCAATAACTATCCCTTTAAAAAGGAAAAATCGGATATGGATATTCCCTTGAAAAAAGGAACCGGTGATGCCGAATATCTGTCCACTTTGCGCGAGAATCTGCCCAAACTAATCGATAAAACCCGGCCCGATTTTATCTTTTATCTCTGCGGGGTGGATATTATTGAAACCGATAAATTGGGAACATTGGCCTTAACCTTGGAAGGCAGTAAACAGCGGGACGAAACGGTATTGGAAACCTGCCATCGGCTAAACATCCCGGTTCAATGTAGTATGGGTGGTGGGTATTCTGCCGATATCAGAACGATTGTTGAGGCCCATGCCAATACCTTTCGCACGGCACAACAACTCTTTTTTTAAACAAAGCTGTTCGTATGTGACCAAACCAGATTGAACTTGAAGCAATCCTTTACTCGTTTTAGGAGTTTTCCATTTTTTTGTATTTTCCCGAACTACTTTCAATTAAAATCCTTTTTATATGAAAACGACTCGCCAAGCATTGTTGACCCTATTGGCCATTTCACTTTTTTCTTCCTGCAAGGAAAAACAAAAGGAATCCATGTCAGCCCCGGACGAATCATCAAAAGTTGAGTCCCAAAAGATAAAGGTCATTTTTGATACCGATGCCAACAATGAATTGGACGACCAGCATGCCATGGCCTATATGCTGTTCAACGGCGATGTTTTTGATGTAAGGGGGATTACGGTCAATGCCACGTTTAACGGAGGTGGCATTCAAGGGCATTATGATGAGGCGGAAAGGGTATTGCAGTTAAGCAATTTAAAGGATTCCGTACCGCTTTTAAAAGGAGCGAATGGAAATTTTGATGAGATTGCGGAAGGTTTTGACCCTTCCAATTATGATGGGCAGGAAGGAGTGGATTTTATTTTGGAAGAGACCCAAAAGGATTCCACAATCATAGTAGCGGTGGGCAAACTAACGAATATAGCCTTGGCTTTGAAAAAAGATCCTTCTTTCGCCGAGCGAACCAGAATAGTTTGGTTGGGCAGCAACTATCCCGAACCCGGGGAGTATAATCAGGACAATGATACCATTTCCATGAATTATGTGTTGAATAGCAAAATCCCTTTTGAAATGGTAACCGTCCGTTATGGAAAACCCTCGGGGACCGATGCAGTGGCCGTGACCCAGACAGAGGTAAATTCACGAATGCGGGGATTGGGCCCAAAGGCAAAAACTCCGATTACGGGGAGACATGGGGGAACCTTTGGAAATTTCGGGGATTACTCCATAAGTCTTTTTGAACATATCCATTACCATACCGATCCTCCATCGCGCCCACTTTTTGACATGGTCGCCTTGGCCATTTTAAAGGATAGCTCCTGGGGGGAGCAAAAATCGATTCCCGCCCCGATACTGATCAACAATGAATGGATAGAACGCCCAAAAAACGAAAGAAGAATCACGGTTTGGGAAAACTTCGATAAGGAAAAGGTTCTGGCCGACTTCTATGAAACCATGGAGCACCCCTTTCTGGTTTCGGCAGCACAGTAACCACCATACAGTCACTGGTAAAATTTTGGTTTTAAAAGAGTATTGAAATTGAAATCTTAACCTTAACTTGCGCCGCAAATCAGTACAATGCAGCGAGTACTTTTATTTTTTTTCCTCGTATTTGTAGGTTTCGCGCAATCCCAGGATTTGCATACGGATGTTACCGAAACCCGATGGGATATGTTCAAATATGATATTGGCAATGTCTTTTTGGGGATGGGACATGCCTATTCCAGGCCTTTGCATTGGCAAGGTGATCAATGGGCAGATTTTGGTGTTACTATGGTAGGTACCGGTGTTGCCTATTTTTTTGATGATCCCACCTCGGAATATTTTAGGGAAATCAGGGAAGACATACCTGAAGTCCTTCGAGACTTTGGGTTTGAATATGGAAGCCCATCCAATAATTACATGATAACGGGTGCCGTATACCTAACGGGACTTGCCATAAAGGACGAAAAACTACGAAGAACAGGAGTGCTTCTTATTTCTTCGGCTTCCGCGGGAGGATTGCTACAACATTTTTTGAAATCGGCCATCGGGCGGGCAAGACCTTTGAGTGGAAAAACCAAGGATACCTTTAACCCCCTTTGGAGTGGGGGTAAGGATTTTCATGCCTTCCCATCAGGTCATGCCATTTTGGCTTTGACCAATGCCCATGCCATTGCAAAACAATTTAAGAGTCCCTGGATAAAAGGAGGTATTTATACTTTGGGAGCTATCCCCTCAGTTTCCAGGTTGTGGGAAGGCAAACATTGGCTCTCCGATATCGTCTTCAGTGCCGTAGTGAGTATATTTATCGTTGAATCCATAGATCGTTACCTGGATACCAAGTATGACAAGAAATATAACGATAACAGCAAAAAAATTAGTTGGAACCTCAATTTTGGTCCAGGACAAATTGGAATCGTAGCACGCTTCTGATTTAAATCATTTTTTAAATAGGTATAATTCGTAACTTCGCAAAAAAATTGAAATTATGTTATCCAAGAAGGTCGAAAAAGCATTGAACGGACAAATTAGGATAGAGGCCGAATCCTCACAAGTGTATTTATCTATGGCTTCATGGGCCGAGGTGAAGGGCCTGGAAGGCATCTCCCAATTTATGTACAAACATTCCGATGAAGAGCGGATGCATATGCTTAAACTGATAAAATTCGTCAACGAAAGGGGCGGGCATGCCGTCATCTCGGACTTAAAGGCCCCTAAGACCGATTTTGGTACGTTCCAAAAAATGTTCCAGGAACTCTATGACCATGAAATATTCGTCTCGAAAAGTATAAACGATTTGGTACATGTTACCTTGGAAGAAAAGGATTATGCCACCCATAATTTTCTACAGTGGTATGTGGCCGAGCAAATCGAGGAGGAAGCATTGGCCCGAACTATTTTGGATAAGATAAATCTCATCGGGAATGATAAAGGTGGCCTTTACCTTTTTGATAGGGATGTTCAACAAATAACCGTGGAGAGCGCCGCTTCTGATACTACAGAATAAAATTTCATCGTTTTTCTTATTTAGATTTAATTAAAATAGTTACTTTTGGAATATTCCTTAAGTGATTATTGGTGGGCAAAAAAAAGAAGGTATCAAAAAAGGAGCTTAAAAAGCTAGAAAAAGCCCAGAAGGCCGCATTACGGCAATTAACACCAAAGGGTTGTAAAACCAAATGCTGTTCCAAATACAAGAAAGGCGAATCCAAGCGCTGTAGTCGTTGTCCCTGTTTTGATCTATTGAAAAAAGTAGCTTAGGCAAAGACAATGGTAAAATACCCAATCACTATCAGTAATAATACAATTTGATAGCGATAGTCCTTGTACCAAGGCACATTTTCCATTCCTGCATGGATTAAATCTTTTTTATAGGTATATAGTTCTATTTGCTCCTTGGATGGTGCGGGTGTAGCCCTGCTTACCCAAATAAACAGCAGCGCACTTACGCCGACCATGATACCTACATTATAGACATAGTGTAATGGCCAATACCCCAATTGCCCCAATACAAAAAGAATAACGCCCCCAATGGTGCCCCAAATTAAAGTGGCGTAAGCACCTTCTTTGTTACCTCTTTTATAGAATACCCCTACCAGGAACAGTACGGCAATGGGTGGAACAATAATGGAAAACATCTGTTGTAAATAAGCCCATATACCGCCAAAATTTTCTATCATCGGCGCCCAGATAGCGGCTATCGCCATAAGAACCAAAGTGGTTATCCGGCCATATTTCACCGTTTCCTTATCCGTAATGTTGGGGTTTTTTGTCTTTACAAAATCCACGACCAACAACGTAGAGGCCGAGTTCAAGGTAGAATCCACGCTACTCATAATCGCCGAAATCAAACCGGCCAGAACCACCCCAATGAGCCCTACAGGCAATATGTTCATCACCGCCGTGGGAAATACTTGATCGGCATTGTCCAATCCAGGGAAAAGGCCAATAGCCATGGTACCGGGAATAACCATAATAAATAGGGGCACTATTTTTAGAAAACTTGCCAGAATAACACCCCATCTGGCATTATTGATATCCCTGGCCCCCAAAATTCGCTGTACTATATACTGGTTGGTGGTCCAGTACCAGAAGCCCAATATGGGCACGGCCAATATCAATCCAGGCCAAGGCAAGGAACTGTCATCGGCAGGTCGTATAATGGACAAATGTCCTTCCGGCGCAGCCGCAAGCACGTTCCCCCAGGAAAAATCCAATTTCTGGAACATAAGATAGGCCAGTACCGAACAACCAAAAATCAAGATTATCGCCTGTATGGCATCCGTATACACAACAGCCTTTAATCCTCCAAAAGCTGTATAAATTCCGGCAACCAAAGCCAATACCAATGTCGTTTGCCAAATGACCAGATCAGGAAAAAAAGCCTTCAATACTATGGCGCCGGCATAGAGACCGCCAGCGGTATCCACAACGATACTGGTGAAAATCGTAACTATGGAAAAGAACTTTCGGGAACGTCTATCAAAACGTAATTCCAGAAATTCCGGTATAGTCGTTATCCTAGATCTTAAATAGAGCGGAATGAAGATCAGGGCCGCTATGATTAAGGGAATCCCCGTCATCCATTCATATACCGATTGCACGATTCCCGAGCTATAAGCCGCGCCTGAAAGTCCGATAATTGTAGTTGTGGAAATATTGGATGCAAAGAGTGAAAGTCCAATTATTCCCCAACCGAAAGTTCTTCCCCCTAAAAATAGATCTTCCCCCGTTTTTGTACCCTTCGCCACATACAGTCCGATGAGCATTACGGCTATGAAATAAACTCCGATGATTATCAAGTCGATATTGTGTATGGCTCCTTCCATTGTTTTAGAGGTTTAGTTGTTCATTTTACTTCACTGATTGTCTATACCTTTTACAATCTTACAGGGATTTCCCACCGCTACCACATTTTCAGGAATATCCTTAACAACGACGCTTCCTGAGCCTATTACGCTGTTTTGGCCAATGGTTACCCCTGGATTGATAATAGCTCCCCCACCTATCCAAACATTATCGCCGATACGAACAGGTCTGGCAAATTCAATGCCCGAGTTTCTTTCCTTGTATTCCAAGGGATGGGTAGCCGTAAAAATTTTAACTGCTGGAGCCAGCATCACATTTTTGCCGATGTATACTGGAGCGGCATCAAGTATTATACAGCCAAAATTCGCATAGGCATTCTCGCCCCAATAAATATTGAATCCATAATCGCATATAAAGGGGTTTTCGATAAAAAACTTACTTCCCGTTTCAGCAAATAGTTCTTTGAAAAAATGTTTGCGTTGCCTTTCTTTATCTTCGGGAATTCCACCGATTTCCCGAAGCAACCTACGTGCTTTTCTCCTTCCCAAAACTAATTCCCTGTCATAGGGATCATACGGTAGGCCTTTTGTCATTTTCTCTTTTTCTGTCATAATTAAAACTAAGCGCGCAGCATCTGTACTATACCACAGGGAGGAACCTGAATACACTTCACCCCTTTGGACAGGGATACGGTATTCTCCTTTACCACATTCCCTAGACAATCGTAAACGGTTGTAGAAAAGTCTCCGAAGTCATCTGAACATTTGAGCACTATGTCCTGTGCCAATTGCGCATTGAGGAAATGAATTTCATTGGTTACCGTATCCAACGAAACCACATATTCGTCGTGTACACCAACAATCGTAAGATTATCCTTGACTATGCTCTGGACCGGATAATTGTTCAAGGGCCTTAAGGGAACAAAATTACCTTGGAGCAAAGTAGCGGCATGTTGGTTCCAGTAGTCGGTGTAAAAGGCAATCATCTGTAAATATTCGGATGGGGCGTCCTTTAGCATAATGGATAATTGGGGTACCCCGAAAATAGTATTCGCCATTTGAAGTGCCGCAATTTCCAAAGGCTCTTCCGGATGCCATGTAACCATATCCGAATGTACTGCCGTGTTACCACAAAGCATTTTGATGTCCGCGATACGTACCCTGTTCATGGTAGCATCTCCAGGGCAATCGAACGCACGGAACATATTGCCATACTTCCGCATGGCCGGTCCGGTATATTTCTGTCTAAATTCTATAATAACTTCCGGGTTTACCTTTTGCAACGCTTTCGTAACATCGGTCAGGAGACGATCCACGGCCTTGTTAATAGAGGCATAGTCGCGACCTTCTTCTTGATTCAGCGGGGTATGCGGATATAGCTTGAATTCATCGATAAAATCCAGTTTAAATCCATCCAGGTTCCAGTCTTTCAATGCATTTGTGTAAAGATCTACCAAATATTCCCGGACTTCCGGATAGCGCGGATCAAATACCGGTGCCCAACGATGGTCCTCGGTCAAAAACTTCCCCTTGAACTTTTTATAGGCTTTCGATTTTTTACCACAAAATGGGACGGAATACCACAAAGCGACCTTCATCCCTGTGCGATGTATTTCCTCAACATATGAAGCCATATCGGGAATCCGCTCCGGCCGCCAATCCCCGGTATAATCATACCCTCTATTGGAGTCGTTGGTCTGCCAACCATCATCGATTATAATAGCCCGATATCCCAAATCATAAGCAATTTTACACTCTTTTAAGAGGACCTGGGTATCCAGGTTTTGATGGAATTGATACCAGGTAGAATACAAAGGTTTCTTGGCAATATCGGGAACATGGGTAGGCCGTAGCTCGTTAAAGCCTTCCCACCAACGGGAAACATCGTTTAAGGTTTTGGAGAAGTGCAGCTTTCTATGATCCAATCGCAACTGTACTTTAAAATCCTTTACGGAATAATGTTGTTCCGTAAAAAAGGTAAGATGGCAATAAAAATAATTATCCTCCTCACGAAGACGGGCATTCATCTCCAATTTATTGATGGCATTGGAACAGGCAAACGTCAGGATATTACTATCATCATGTCCAAAAAGGGCAATTACCGGTGCATCTATGGATATTCTGGATTCCATATTATCAAGCTCCCAATCGGCTTGAATGCGTTTGTTGAAATCGGTGGTGGGTTTCCAAACTCCCTTTACATTAATCGCAGGGATTTTCCATTGCAGAGTTATTGGCGATGGATACATCTTTTCATCGCTATGGATTTCAAACTCATAAATTGAAAGTTCATCGGAACCCTGTAGTTTAGTAAGGGAGGTTCTTAACGGCTCCTCCACGCCCTTTATTAAAATTTCATAGGTATCGATAGCCCTACTATTTGTAATCATCTGTCTCTGTTTTCCTTTTTCCCTATTTATCGGAAAGCACAATACGCCTATTTACTTCCTTCGATATTTATATGCTCTATCACATAATTTCCAACGGCCGCACCTTGTTGAATGCCCAATTCAATGGCAGGTTTATAATGGATACCTCCATAGAGTCGGCTAATTGCGGCCTCCTGGGAAGCTCGCATAAAAGAGGGATAGCTTCGTATAGGTAGGCCATACGGTACTTCGGTGGCATCGGCAAATGCGTAATTATCCCCAAAAATATGGGTCAACATGGTCGCAGCGGCCGTGGAGGCTACACTATGGCCAGAAGTATGTTCCGGAAAGGCGGGTGTTTGCAAAATGGGCGTCCAGTCCGGATCCATATATTTATTGATATAGGTCTCAGGACGGGTTAGGTTACTCTTGTATTTTTGGTCCCAGCAGCTGATAAAGGCGTCTGCCAAAACAATACCGGTGAGGGCCAATGTTGCTGCGGACTCTACCGTATTGGCTTTTTGTTCGTCCAAAACCTGTGCTGTAATATGCATCCAATGTCCCCCAGGTGAAATCTGCTGCTGAAAATACATAACGTGTCCTTTCGTATGCGATATATTGGGGTTACAATCCCAAAACTTGGCAATTTCCAACTGTTCATCGTCCAAGTTCTCGACAGTTTCATAAACTTCCTTTGCTTCCTTATAGAATTGCGATTCCTCATCGGTATCAAAAGATGTTGGAAGCCCCGGATCAAATTGGGCGGCGGAATCCAATACAAAAGGTCGCAACGTATTCCAATGGGGCTCTATGGCCTCCATATAGTCCGGAGGTGTAGGACGCCATCGTCCCGGATTGTCCGTCACACTATATCTGGGTAGGGCGGTACGCCTATGATAACCGTCCTTTGCGGCCCACTCCAAAACTTTCTCGGCCAAATTCTTTCCGTAAGCAACCGAATTATCATACATCTCCTTAGCTATGCCGACGTCCCGTACCCCGTCCAATAACTCTTTTTCCATCTTTTCGATACGTTCCAGATCATATACCAAATATTTCGCCACATTGGTAAAGGCAATTAGGGATACCAGTGGGTAATAATACGATTTAAGGGAATCTGGTTTGGGTAATACGTCCAGACCATTGAGTTGTCCGGCCAATGAAGGTCTATCGGACTCCAAGAAACGGGCACCCTCATAGGCAGCAATATTGGGATAGGCGTAGATACGGCTGGCCACAGGAGGGGTGAAAATATCCGCTACTATAACATCGGTCAGTTTTCGATTATACTCCATCAGGGCTCCATCAAAATGGGCATCCAATTTTTCCGCATCATGAGTCGGGCCACATGCGGACAACGTCAGCAAAATGGCAATCACCAGGCTATTGATCCACAGCTTCATCGATATGTATTTTTTTTGTTTCACCATAGACGTCCTTTACCTTTATTTCTTTAATGGCATCGTGCAACCGTATACTACGCGTTTGTTGGGAAAGATAGCCGGATCCATAGTTGAACTCCTTTTTTATCCTTCCACCATCCTTGAAAAAAATCTCGGCCGATTCACTATTTCTATCGGCCCAATAAATGGAATGGTTCTCTTTGGCATTGTTCGTTCCGAAAACCCTTACCGGCCCACCGTTGTTTGCAGAGACGATGTACGCTAGCCCTTCGGCATTTCGAAGTAGGCCCAACCCACTCCCATCATGATCATTCACAAAACCACTCTTCTCCAAAGGAATTTGTTGAAAAGTCCCATCACCGTTGCCCATAAGGACCATGCCCTTTAATGCGTCGTACCTGCCCGAGGCAACCTCCGTGGCGTATGAATTTCCGGTCAACAAAACATCCTCATTACCATCCCCATCGATGTCCTCCACTACGATTCCTTCGATAGGAGCGATTTGACATTCCCAAGGCAAAGGACGAAGCTCAAATTGGCCTCCACCTTTGTTTTCCAGATACGAGCTGGCAAAAGTATGGCTCTTTACCACATAGGCCGTTTCGAGTTCCTCGGGCAAGAACGATGTTTCAAAGGTAGACTCGGCATAGGATTCATAGGTCTTGAACCGTGCCCGCATGGCATTGATCTGGGTTATGATTTCGTCACGAGTATGCGCAACATGATTCTCGCCGTCCACAAAATAGCACATCACAGGATCTATACGACCGTCCTTATCGTAATCGCTCGCATAGATACATAAGGGCTCCTCATCCGTGGCTTGGTACTTGTTGTTAAGGCCCAGGTTGCCCAAAAGATAATCCGTATCGCCATCGCCATCAAAATCACCTCCGGAAATACTGTTCCACCAACCTTCGGTATATTTCAGCCCTGTTTTTTCATTGGCATGGACCCATTGACCTTTATTGTTGTGAAAAATCTGTATGGGCATGAATTCCCCGACCACTATAAGGTCTTGCCAACCGTCATTATCAAAGTCCGTCCAAAGTGCCCCTGTGACCATGGTCAATCCTTCCCATCCGGGAACGCTACTTCCTACATCCCTAAATTTTACCTTCCCGGAATTTTCATCCGTAATGTTTTCCAACAGATAACTTTGGGCCGGCATGGGGTATTCACCAGGTTTTATGCGTCCTCCCACAAAAAGATCCAAATCCCCGTCCTTGTCAAAATCCGATGCCGTAACAACGGAGCCGCTGGCAGAAATCCCGGGAAGTGCATCCGATTTGGTAAAATTCCCAAGACCATCGTTGAGGTACAATCGATCTTGATAGATCTCCGTGTCCTTCGAGGCATAAACCCCGCCACTAACCACATAAAGGTCTGAAAACCCATCCCCGTTGGCATCAAAGAACAGAGCGCCCATATCCTCGTATTCGCTATCCAAAGTCCAATCCCGAGAAATAAAGGAACCCTCCTTATCTTGTAGGAACAGCCGACCTCCTTGACCACTGGCCCCGCCAACGTAAAAATCCTCCAGACCATCCCCATTGATATCAGCGATAGCTATTCCAGGACCATTTTTGGAATGCATATGCGGTAAAATAGGTTGTAGTTTAAAATCGACCATAGCATCTTCCCGATGCCGGAATTCAACTTTCAAGGAATCCGTAATATCAACAAACATCTTTTGGGTTGGATTTAGGTCTTTATCCAATTCCTTGGAAGTAGCCTCATTTTGGTCAATGTTCAATACCTGATCTGCAGAGACGTCGGTAATAACCTGATAGCTTCCATTAGGCCACCAGACCTCAACGGCATCTACCTTTTCATATTTTCCCAAACCGAAATGAATGGTAGGGTCTATGCTGGATTCATAACCACGGCTTAGAAAATGTTCATAGTGCTGATGAACAGAATCGGTAGTGACTTTTACCTTAGCCCCTATCCCTTGCAGGTTGCCCGGTTTTCCTTTTAGCTTAATCTTGAGATAATGGTTTAACGATTCCTTTGTACTTTGATTTTCATATACAAAAGCTGGCTGATTGATATTATTGACCAACAAATCCAAATCCCCATCATTGTCCAAATCGGCATAGGTGGCACCGTTAGAGCAGCTTAATTCCTTGATACCCCATGACTCGGTTACATTTTCAAACTGTATCCCTCCTGAATTACGATATATATAATTCCGCAAGTTGGCACTGGGCAAGGCGTGCATGGATTCCATTTTTTGCCCAATCTTGGTCTCAGTATCTCCTATGGGATTATTGTAGATATTTTGGTAATGGATATAATCCAGGTTCCCTAAATCCCTCAGAAAGCCATTGGTAATATACAGATCTTTGTGACCATCGTTGTCATAATCCGCCAAGAGCGCGCTCCAGCTCCAATCCGTACTGCTGACCCCGGCCAGAAAACCTATTTCACTGAATTTACCTTCTCCCCGGTTCAGTTGTAAAGTGTTCCGGGTATATTGGGGATCATAGCCCGCCTCCAACATGGACTGAAAACGATCGTAGCCCAACGAGGATATAATCAGCTTTCTTCTTTTATTATCTTCGGGACGCATATCCAAAACGAAAATATCCTGCTTCCCATCATTGTTTATGTCTCCAATATCGTTACCCATACCTGCATAGGAAGTATGGTTCAAATAGTCCGTTATTTCATCCTTGAATGTCCCATCACCTTGGTTAATGTAGAGGATATCATTTCCGATAAAATCATTGGACACATAGATGTCCGGCCATGAATCATTATTGATGTCGGAAATCCCTACCCCAAGTCCATACCCTTCTACCAAAATACCGGACTCCCCGGAAACATCGATAAACTTTCCATTACCCTCGTTGCGATAGAGTCGGTCATTACTCACCGATTCACCATTTAGCTTCCTAGGGTGGCTAGAATTCACTTGATGCTCAAATGCGGCCGGATTTACCAAAAGGTACATATCCAAATCTTGGTCTTTATCATAGTCAAAGAAAGCGGCATGCATGCTTTGACGGGTATCCGCCAAGCCATATTCCGCAGCCCTTTCAGTAAAAGTCAGTTGCCCGGAATCCTTGGAAGGCCCGTTGTTGATGTAGAGTAGATTTGCCCTTTCGGACTCCTTTGCACTACCCGAAACACAGATATAGATGTCCAACCATCCATCCTGATTAATATCCACCATGGTAGCTCCTGTACCCCATCGATTATTGAGGACTCCGGCCTCCTCGGTAATATCCGTAAATCTAAAATCGCCCTTGTTCAGGTACAACCGCCCGGAAACGGCATTCCCGCTAAAATAAACATCCACCAATCCGTCATTATTGATATCCCCAACGGCCACTCCTGCACCGGTGTATACGTTCATGAATTCAAAGACATTGATACTGTCATTTTCCTTGATCTTATTGTCAAAATCAATCCCTGTATGGGAACTTTCCAATAATCTGAAACGTGCGTCGCTCTTTCTGCAGGAACTCAAGGCCAGCATACAGCAAACCACTAAAAATGATTGTAACACATTCCTCATGGTACGGAAAGGATTTCAGTCTGTTGACGTTGGGAATTCATAATCTTTATGGATACCGCATTCCCGGGAATGGACAAACCACGGGAGGGTTGGGACAAATATCCGGCACCGTAATAAAATTCTATTTTTTGCCGCTTTCCATCGGCATATTCAATTATGGCCGATACATCATCCGGTTTGGGGGTATACAAACGTTGCCTATTTTCCGAAAAAGAAAAGGCTTTTGTTGCATCGTCATTAACGCCCGCTAGGACAAATCCCCCTTTTTCGGTATACAGGTTTATCAGACCTTTGGCATCGCCCGGAACAAAAAAACCACTTTCCGAGACTTTTAATGGATCAAAACCTCCGTTCCCGTCGCCTACCAATACCCATCCAATAGAGGCATCGTATCGGCCCGAAAAAACCTCTCCGCTATAAAAGTTACCTACGGCCAATACGTCCAAATTTCCATCACCATTATAATCTTTTACGACCATCCCATAAATAGGCGCCGTTTGTACTGATCGGGGCAACTCGCTCATTTTGAACCTCCCAGAACCCAAGTTTTCAAGATAGCTATTGGCAAAGGTCTGACTCTTTACCACGTAGGCATCGTCCAGTTCCTCCTTTAGGAATGATTCCTCAAAAGTAGCCTCGGCATAGTCCGAAAAGGTGCGGAAACGTACCCGCATCGCATTGATCTGTTCGATCAAATCGTTTCGGGAATGCGCTACGTAGTTTTCACCATCTATATAATAGCACATCACGGGGTCTATTAGACCATTTTTATCATAATCGTTGGCATAGATACAAAGGGGCTCCTCCTTACTTGCCTTGTATCTACTGTTCAACCCGAGGTTGCCCAAAACGTAGTCGATATCGCCATCATTGTCAAAATCACCACCTTGGATACTATTCCACCAACCATGGGTATCCTTAAGACCTGCTTGTTGGGTTATCTCCCATAAGTTTCCGGAATTGTTCTGGAAGACACGAACGGACATAAATTCTCCCACAACGATTAGATCCTGCCAAGTATCGTTGTTGAAATCTGTCCAAAGTGCAGCTGTCACCATGCCCAATTCCTTAAAAGTGGAATGAATGGGTTGATCGTCCTTTTCAAACTTTAGGGTATTCCCATTACTTGTATTCCTTAACAACACACTCTCCGGAGGCAACGGATATTCTCCCGGTCTAACCCTTCCCCCGACGAACAAATCCAGTTTACCATCCTTGTCATAATCGGCAGCCGTGACCACTGATCCGCTTACAGCAAATTTTGGAAGTGCGTCGGTCCTTGTAAAAGCTCCGGTGCCATCGTTTGCGTACAAACGGTCTTGATAGGCCCCATCACCCAACGGAAATGAGGAACCTCCACTGACGACATATAAATCCTGATCCCCATCATTATCGGCGTCAAAAAACAGGGTGCCCATGTCTTCCGAGATTCCCTCAGGAAATGGGACTTCCTTAAATCCTTGATTTTCCCCTTGTAATAGTAAAGCACCCGGTTGTCCAGCGGCCCCTCCCACATATACATCCTCCAAAGCATCCCCATTAACATCGGCAACGGCCAAACCAGGGCCATTGCGGGAATGCATATGGGGCAACAACGGTTGAATCTTAAAATCCACAAACTCGTTTTCCCGATGTTTAAAGGGAATAAAGGTACTGTCCACTTCCTGAAAAAGTAGAGGCGTCGCAGGTATGTCCTGTATTTGAAGTTCCTCCGCCTCTTTTTGGTCTAAGACAATCTCTTGATTTGTAGACAAATCGGTCAATAGCTGCTTTTTTCCATTAGGCCAGGTGACCAGAACCGTATCCACTTTTTGAATGTTGCCCAATCCAAAATGCAATGCAGGTTCCATGGAGGACAAATAGCCTCGATAGGGCGTAAAATATTGTTTCTGAAGCTTTCCTTGGTAACGCAATTCTACTTGGCTGCCAATACCTTCCAAATTCGGTTTTTCTCCCTTGAACCGGAATCTTAGATAGCTGTTCGTTGAGTCCAATACGATGTTGTTTCTATAGAGTCCGGCCGGATCGTCCAAATTGTTCATCACAAGATCCAAATCGCCGTCATTGTCAAAATCGGCATAGGCCATACCGTTGGAATAGGTGGGTTTATCGAATCCCACAGCTTTTGAAATATCCTCAAACCCCAGATTGCCCGTGTTTTTAAAAAAGTAATTGGGCAGCTTAATTCCGGGCAGCTTATTGAGTTCCTCCAGACGCTGTTTTTGATTGGCCTCCTCCGTACCCATACTCAGCACCCGGTTACCGTAGACCATAAAATCCAAATTGGTAATATCCTGTCTGTAGCCATTTGTGACACATAAGTCTTTTAGCCCATCATGATCAAAATCCGCAAACAATGCACTCCAACTCCATTCCGTAGCCGATATTCCCATCAATTGACCAACTTCACTAAATGAGCCGTTGCCATTGTTTAGTTGCAATGTATTTCGAATGTACTGTGGATGATAACCATAGGATAGCCCTGTTTGGAATTCGTCATAGTTGTTGCCCATCATGGTCAGCTTCCATCGCTTATTATCCTCCGGCAGCATATCAAGGACAACAACATCCATATGCCCATCATTGTTAATATCGGCTATGTCATTACCCATGCCATTAAAGGTCAAATGCCTAAAATATCGGGTGATTTCATTCTTGAAGGTGCCATCCCGTTGATTGATGTACAATAGATCATCCGTAAGAAAGTCATTGGAAACATAAATATCCGGCCAACCATCGGTATTGATGTCGCACACCTCCACTCCCAATCCAAAACCCTCAATCAGAATTCCAGCTTCATTGGAAACATCAGTAAAGGTTTGGTCTCCATTGTTTCGGAACAGTTTATCCGCCGATGGTGCTTTTCCGGTTCGATCTTTGGGACGGGAGGTATTACGATTAAAATCCACCAGTGCATTGCTCAGCAAATACATATCCAAGTCCCCGTCCTGATCATAATCAAAAAAAGAAGCTTGTACAGAATAGCTTTCGTCGGCCAGACCCCAACTTTTGGCCGCTTCGGTAAAGGACAGTTTTCCGTCCTTCATTCCATTGTTCAAGAACAACAAATTGGCTCGATCCTCCCCTTCGGAGCCCCTGGGCCCACCTCTGGATACATAAATGTCCGGATAACCATCTTGATTTATATCCACAACGGCCGCCCCATTGGACCAACTGTTAGAGCCTGCTTGGGCAGATTCAGTTATATCCTCGAAGTTCCAATTTCCCAGATTTCGATAAAGGCGATTGCTTACCATGTTCCCCGTAAAATAAAGATCTTGTAAACCATCTAAATCAAAATCGGCCACGGCCACCCCAGCCCCATTATACATATATTCGAACTCCAATACGGTAAGACTATCGGAATATACCAACGTATTGGAAAAATCAACATTCGTATCCTTTGAAGATAATTCGGTGAACATGGTCCCTTCGGAATTTTCGCAACCCATTATCCCCAATGTCAAAAAGAGAATAAGGACGTTTTGGAGGTGTTCTATTGATATTTTATGGAACATACGTATTGGTAAGAACCCTTAGAGAAAAGGAATCCAATCGCAGTGATTGGATTCCCTAAACAGCCAGATAAGCCAAAATAATAAAATAAACTAACTCTACTCAACTAGCCTACGCAAAGGCTTAAAAAAATCTTAGTATCCGGGATTTTGATTCAGCACACCACCGGAGCGATCGACCTCGGATTGTGGGAACGGGAATACTTCATACCTGGGATCCCATGCACCACCAAAGATAGTGGGGCCCAAATCCCATCTGACTATATCGAACCATCGATGGGGCTCCAAGGCCAGCTCAACCCTTTTTTCCTGTCTCATGGCCTGGGTCAAATCCGCGCCTCCGGCCAATGGGGCCAAGCCCGCACGTTGCCGTATGTCGTTTATCTGTTGTTCAGCAATTCCCAAGTCGCCCCCTCCTTCTATAAGTGCCTCGGCATACAGCAATTTCAGTTCTGCAAATCGGAACCATCGCTCATTGTTGAAATCCGCCTGATTATTGGGAGAATGATTCGCATCTACTGTATTCAATGGCCCTCGATACTTTTTGAGGGTATAATTGGTTTCAGACCATGCGGGATCGTATGGCACTTCAACCTGTGATGGGTTATAGGTATAATAAGTATCCCCATCTTGATAGAATATCGTTGCAGCCCTAGTGTCCCCAGGCTCAAAGGCATCCACCAAACTCTGGGTCGGCGCCCACCAACCCCGTTTCCCTCCGGGAGCACCTGATGCGTTTGGAGCATCCCAATACCAACCTCTTCCCGTTCCTTGGGAAGCCTTGAAGTTTTCGGAATGTGTATCATCAAATACCCAAAGGTTATCATCGGAACGAGGGCCTCCATATTGCACTTCAAAAATAGATTCGGAATTGTTTTCGTTGGTAAAGGAGAAAACGTCCTCATAATTGGGTACAAGCGAATAGGGGCCATTATCCACCACATCGGCCAGGGCCGTAATTGCGGCTCCCCAATCTTCCCTAAATACATTTACCTTTCCTATGTAAGATCTAGCGGCCCAGGAAGTGGCCCTTCCGGTATTGCCACTGTCCCAGGACTCCGGCAAACCTGCAGCGGCCGCTGCAAAGTCGGCCAGAATAGCCGTATAAAGCTCATCCGTAGAAGAGTTTGGCAAAGCTAGGTTGTTGATATCGGTCAACACCTGTGTCGCCAAGGGAGGTGTTCCAAACATTTTTAGGGCCTGAAAATGAAACCAGGCACGGAGAAATTTGGCTTCGGCATCCAAAACCGTAGTCTCCTCAGCTGTCAATTCCGTTTCATTTTGCAAATTTTCAATAACAAGATTGGCCCTATAAATACCCTCATAAATTTGGGTATATATGGCCGCATAGGGAATATCACTTGCCCTAATTTGCAACGCATCCGCATCCTGCGATCTTCCATCGGCACCGGCGGCAATATCGGCCGCAACGTCGTCCGTGATCACCAAGGTAATCTTCCAAAATTCACCATTCTCGGCAAGGGTCTCCGTACTGGTGCCCCAAAAGTCTTGAATGGAGGAATAGGAGGCAAATATGGCACCATCAAAATCCGCCCTGGTTTTGTAGAATGTATCGGCAGTTACCCTATCCAAGGGCAAGAGGTCTAGTTCATCATTGCACGAAAATGTACCTAGGATGCAAAGACTTGTGATAAATACATATATTTTTTTCATAATAGGCTTATTATAAAGATATTAAAATTACGGACTAATTAAAAGTTACAGACCATCCCAACTGAACTATTCGAGGTAAGGGAGACTGCCCACCATCCTGACCACTGGCCAAGGTAAAATCCCCTTTCTGGAAACTTTGGGTACGACCGACTTCAGGGTCGTATCCGGAATAATTGGTAAATGTTGCCAAGTTCTGGGCACCTATATAAAAGCGCATTCTTGTAACAAAATCATTAGTCCAACTTTTTAGTCTTTCAGGAGATATGCTATAGCCAATGGATATGTTTTGAATCCTTAAATAACCAGCATCCTCTACCCAACGATCAGAAAAACGATCATTATCGTTGGGATCACTTAAGGTCAGCCTGGGGCTAGAGCTGGAATTGGTAGTACCTTCCCCGGTCCAGCGGCTAAAAATCTGCGTACTGAAATTGCTATTGTTCGAAGCCCTGAGGTTCTCCAGACCTATCCGGGCCGAGTTATAAACCTGTTGATCGCCAACCCCTCTTAACACGGCTGAAAAATCAAAGCCTTTGTATTCTGCCTGAATATTAAAGCCATAGAAGAAACCTGGGAACGGGCTTCCCAAAAATGTCCTGTCACTGGCGTCTATCTGTCCATCACCATTAACATCCACAAAACGTATATCCCCGGGTTCCGCACCACTGGAGAAAGCATCGGGCAGTGCCGCACTAGCTTCAGCAGCGGTTTGATAGAGACCGTCCGTTTTATATCCATAAAAATGTCCAAGACTTTCGCCAACAACCGTTCTATGGGTTTGGTTTCCTCCAATACCTGAAATAATATCGGGGATTTGACCCAAACTTGTTACTTCATTTTTAACCGTAGTCAGATTTCCACCTATGCTATATTTAAAGTCCCCGATCTCATCACTCCAATTGATCGCCAATTCAATACCAGAGTTTTCAATCTGGCCAATGTTGGCATCAGCAGGTAAGAAGAACCCAGAAACAAATGGAATGGGCAATCCAAGCAATACATCATCGGTAGTCTTCTTATAATAATCAAATGTACCGGTCAATTTCCCTTTCATAAAGCTCGCATCCAAGCCTATGTCCAATTGTGTACTGGTTTCCCATTTGAGGTCGGCATTGGCAAAACTTGTCGGTGCCGGTGCGAGAACAGGGGTTTGACCGTCCCCGATTACATAAAAAATGTTATTGTTCAGGGCACTTAAGAAAGCAAAATTCAGTCCAGTGAATTGGTTACCGGATTGCCCCCATCCTACTCTAATTTTAATGTCATCTATGGCATCACTCTGAGGGAAAAAGTCTTCTTGCGAAATTCGCCAACCTGCAGAAACCGATGGGAAAACACCATCCCTATTTTCCTTGGCGAACCTTGAGGTTGCATCCCTTCTGATATTGGCCGTCATCAAGTATTTTCCTTTGTAATTATAACTTAAACGGCCCAGCCAACCCTGTAATGTCCAAATATCACCTTCATTGGCCCCGGCAACGGTAGTACCACTACCGGCAAAGTTGGGGTTGAAAAGATTACGACCCTGTAGTCTTACCTTATCAAACCGAAACTTGGTCTGCTCAAATCCAAAAATAGCGGATACATTGTGATCTCCTCCAAAGGTTTTGTCATAGGACAATGTTGCATTAGTGTTCAACGTCAGCTCCTCAGGTCTTGAAGAAACCAATAAGGATTGCCTATCATTGCCATCATAAGATATATCGGACTGTAAATATTCACCACGGACCACATTATAATCCAAACCTAAGGAAGTCCGGAGTTTTAGGCCTTCGATAATGGTAAGTTCCCCGTAGAAATTCCCCAATACCTTACGGTTCCTTACCGTGGTACTTTGCGTCCTCAAATCGTTCCTGAAGACATAGTTGATACCTCTAGCTCCTCCTAAATTATCAGGAGTCTCTTGATTATACCCCAGAGGGCCATCGGGATTGAAAATTTGAAAGTATGGGGCGTTCAAGGCAGAATTGAAACCCGCAAAAAAGGCACCTTCACTTTGTGTTGTTCGGTCGGTTTGGCTTATTAAGATAGATTCTCCAAAACGCAAATGTTTCCCCACCTTAATATCGGAATTCGCCTTAAACGAATATCTTTCGAAATCCTGTGCCGGTTCTATACCTTCATTGTCAAAGTAACCGCCTGAAATAAAGTAATTGGCATTTTGATTGCCGCCACTAACGGTTACGTTATGACTTTGTACAAAACCATCACGAAAAACGGCGTCCTGCCAATCCACATTGGGTTGGCCACTGAATTGTGAAAGATCTCTACCCAATTGCCCTTGAATGTCAATAAATTGTTCAACGTTAAGCACATCGATCTTATCCCTTACGGTCGCCACCGAGGCATAACCATCGTATGTCACCTGTGCTTCGCCAGATTTACCTCTTTTGGTGGTTACAATGATTACGCCGTTGGCGGCCCTGGCCCCATAAATAGCTGAGGAAGCAGCGTCCTTCAGCACATCAATGGATTCAATATCATTGGGATTAAGTCCCGCTAAGGGGTTGGAATCTGTAGTGGATGACGTATTTACCGTGGCATTGGTGGTCTGTACAATAGGAACGCCATCGATTACCCATAGGGGATCGTTGACCCCTGGCGTACCGATACCCCGGATTCGCACACTGATAGGTGCTCCAGGGTCACCACTTCGGTTTGTAATGTTTACCCCTGAAATTGTTCCGGCCAAAACCTGGTCCGGACTGGTAATAGGTTTTGTAACGATCTCTGCGGCACCAATGGATCCAACGGCCCCGGTAAGATCCGCTTTCCGTTGGGTACCGTATCCCACTACCACTACCTCGCTCAAGGCCTGCGCGTCCTCGGTCAAGACGATATTGATCGTGGACCTACCGTCAATAAGCACTTCCTGTGTGGAATAGCCCACGTATGAAAACACAAGCGTTGTTGCACCGTCCGGCACATCAATCGTATAGTTTCCATCAAAATCGGCTACAGCTCCTACAGTGGTGCCCTTTACTACAACGCTTGCTCCGGATAATGGTCCCACGTCATCAGTAACCGTACCCGAAACGGTATTTTGAGCGGATGCCGATTGAATTCCGAAACATACCAAAACTACGAATGCCAGGGCAAATACCCATATCCCATCGGGGTTCGTAAGATTTTTTTTCATAATTGATAGTTTAAGTTAGTTGTTTATGTATGAATATCCGTATAGAATTTAATATTTCTAAACGGACTCGATCAGTGTGGGAAAAGGTGTTCTCCTTGACCAATTTAATTACTTTTTAACAAAAAATGACAAAAAGTTTTAACAAATAGTAAAAATAATAGATAATCTATGATAGTCTATGCTACAAAGCAAAACTAAATTAATTTTGATTATATCAAAAAAATACGGTGTGAAAAATGAAACTTTAACAATAAAAGAGCGGGTAAATGCCCATTTTGCAAATCGATTGAAAAGCCTGTGCAGATAGTTACAGCGAATTGCGCTTAATAACGTTAAAGGGCATTATTACTTGTGTCTTCTCCTTTTTCTTGATGTGCTCCGCGGCCTTCCTGGCCATATCATTGAAGTTTGTGGAGATGGTGGTAATACCCCCGAATACAATTTGTTTCACCACATGATCATTGTGCGAGAGAATGCCCACATCCTTGCCAACAACATATTCGCCATTGCGACAATCCCTCAAAACTTCCCATAAAAATGTATCGCTGATAAAGAAGTAGAGATGTCCTTTTTTGATCGAACCCGGACGGTATTCCTCCTTCACGGAGCCAAGAATATTATAATCCTCCAAAAACCGATTAAAAGCCTTGAGAATTCCTTCCGGATAATCGGAGCCTTTCCTAAAGAAAAGGACGAATTTATCAAACTGTCGTATACGAGGTAGCAACTCAACCAATTTAATATACGTGGTTTCCTCAAATTCCTGGGATATATAGGAATACTCTTCCGGCATAGGCAAGTATCTATCGATTATCAACAACTTGGCCGGTTCTATGGACTCCAAAAGGGGACGTATACTTTTATGGGGAATGGGAGCGACCACATACATTCCATATTTACCCTTGATCGTATTGAAGATACTCTCGAAGACCGAAATATTATTATGATGAAAAAAAACATCGATCTGGAATCGCTTGCCAAGTTCCTTTCTAAATGTATTATAAAACTCTTCTTGAAAACGTTGAAAAGAGAAGAGTAGCAAGGCTATTTTAAGGGTAACCTTGGTCTCCTCACTGATTATAAAATAGCCCTTAAGCTTTTTGGATTCCACCAGGCCCCGATCTTTGAGCTCTTCGTAGGCCTTTACAATAGTCTTTCTGGCAAAACCCAGTTCGTCTACCATTTGGTTGATGGAGGGCAGTTTGTCTCCCGTTGCCAAAATACCGGAATCTATGGATTCCATTGTACCTTGCACCAACTGCTCATGCTTGGATAGCGTATTGATATTGGCCAAATCCTTTATTCTGTCTATCAATGACATAAAGGGCAATGCTTTTCCGTTGTACCAAATAGTGCCCTAATATTACAAAATAAACGCATGAATCCCTATTTTATAACAATTCGCACCCGTCTATTCTTTGATGTTCATATCTATTTTTAGGGAGATATGTCAAAAATGGGGCATTATGAATATATTGTAAATCAAAATCAGAAATAATGAAAAACCGAATTGCGCTTTTGTTCGTTTTAATTTCGATGATCTTAGGGGCACAGACCCAGTCCATACAATCCTCTTCCCCACTCTCGGAGGCTTCCCCAAGCGATGAAGGTATATCCTCCGAGCGCTTGGAGCGAATAGATCTGATGCTGGGGCAAGCGGTTGGGAAAAACAATATCCCAGGTGCAGTGGCCCTGATCGCCAGAAACGGGAAAATTGTATTCCACAAAGCCTATGGCAAGGCGGATAATGCATCGGGAAAGGCTATGGAGAAGAACACCATTTTTAGAATTGCCTCGCAAACCAAGGCCATAACCTCTACCGCGGTAATGATGTTATGGGAGGAAGGAAAATTTCGACTGGACGACCCTATTTCAAAGTACATCCCGGATTTTGGAAAGGCCGAAATCTTGGACACCTTTAACGCAAACGACTCCAGCTACACCACGAAACCAGCCGAAAATCAAATTACCATACGACACCTTCTAACACATACGTCAGGGTTGGGTTACGGCGTAATCGATGGCGATGAACGATTTCAAAAAATATATGCCAAGGCCGGTATTACGGATCTCTTTACCACCGAGAATATATCTATTGGGGAAAGCGTAAAAAAACTGGCGAAACTACCCCTACATCATAACCCAGGTGATGCCTATGTATATAGTGAAGGTCTAGACGTGCTCGGCCATTTTATTGAAGTTATTTCTGGAATGCCGTTCGATGAATTTCTTCGAGAGCGACTTTTTGACCCACTGGGAATGGACGATACCTGGTTTTACCTTCCCAAGGAAAAGGAAAATCGGTTGGTCACCGTACAACAAAAAAAAGGCAGCGAATGGGAAAAATATCCCGTGACTTTTTATGACCCGGATTACCCCAAAAAGGGAGCTCGGCGTTTTTTTTCGGGAGGGGCAGGGCTGTCAAGTACCGCAAAGGACTACGCCTCCTTCTTACAGATGTATCTGAACCGTGGTGAGCTTAATGGACAACGTATTTTAAGTAGAACTACGGTAAGAAGCATCATGGGGAACCAAACCGGAGACCTATGGGGAGATGACATAAAACACTACGGACTTGCCTTTGGTGTAGTTACCCCAAAAGGACAGGACCATGGTGGTGAGGGAAGTGTTGGGACTTTTGATTGGGGTGGATATTTCAATACCCAATATTTTGCCGATCCCCAGGAAAACATCATTGGAATATTGATGAAGCAGACCAGAGGGCCTGTGGACGACCAAACCGGCTGGAAATTTCGTCAGATGGTCTTTGCGGCAGTCGATGATTGATCTTTATTGCAAAAGGCTGAATCTAAATACTTCAATCTGAATTTAACACGATGGCCAAAATCTTATTACTATATGCATCGGTAGATGGACAAACCCTAAAAATTTGCAACAGACTTAGGGATCAATTGCAGCAACAAAATACAGTGAATCTAATAGCCATTGATGATTTTGATGGAGATACCGTCCCATATGATAAAATTATTATTGGAGCGAGCATTCGATACGGGGTGCATAACAAAAAGATCATCGACTTCATCAATACCAAAAAAGAACAGCTTGACGCCTTAAAAACAGCGTTCTTTTCCGTAAATCTTGTGGCCAGAAAGCCTGAAAAGAACACGGCCGATACAAATCCGTATGTGATAAAGTTCTTTAAGACCATAAATTGGAGACCCACCTTGACGGAAGTATTTGCCGGTAAACTGGACTATAAAAAGTATCCTTTTTTTGATAGGATCATGATCCAATTCATTATGTGGATGACCAAAGGGCCGACCAATCCACATACCGAAATTGAATATACGGATTGGGAAAAGGTAAGAGAGTTCGGGGAACGGTTAAATACTTTTTAGGGACATCCCCGATTAGGCGAAATTGTGTCGCCAGGTATTATCCGTAAAAACGTTTTGTACCTTAATCCTTGGGGTCGGTTTCAGTCTAGGTCAAATACTATGACTTCTTTTTTTACCCCTACCCCATCACATTGGAACAACACCCAAGCTCCTGTATTTCCACAAAATATCCATGACATTTATCATTTTAATTCAAGCTTCTTTTCTCTAGCTTACCACTTAGTTGAGACGCTTATGAAGACAGGAATCTGGAGGTATTTAGCCCCTCTTTTTAACACTAGGGCCGCAGCGGTTTATTTATTGGTATTCGCCGCATCCATCGGCATTGCAACCTTTATTGAAAATGATTACGGAACAAGTGCCGCCCAAAAGATGGTCTACCAAGCCGGGTGGTTCGAATTTTTGCTCTTATTGTTCAGTATATCCGTACTGGTGAACATCAAGACTTTTAGAATGGTGTCCCAGAAGAAATGGCCATTGCTCCTTTTTCATATAGCCATCATCGTAATTTTCATTGGTGCCGCATTGACACGATACCTCGGATACGAAGGAGTTATGCATATTCGGGAAAACAACGCTTCAAATAGTTTTCTCTCTTCCGATAGCTTTCTAAAGTTCCAAGTGGTCAAGGACGGCCAAACATTTGATTTTGATGGACCTGTCCTGTTCGCATCCCTTGGAAGTAACGATTGGAAAGAGTCCTATCTACTTGGTAATGATCTTATGGAGGTTAAGGTCACCAAATTTGTACCCAATCCAACGCAGGTGCTCCGTGAAGGTAAGGATGGGAGACCCACATTGCGTATGGTAGCAAGCGGCCTTAACGGTCGGCAAAATCACTTTATTACTGAAGACCAGGCGCAACGTATAGGGAACATGTTATTCAGTTTTAAGGACAGCCCGTTACCCAATGCCATAAACATCCGATACCACAATGACTCCTTGATGATCAAACCGATCATGACCCTCACCCAAACGGAGATGACCACGCATAAAAGGGATACCCTTCTTCCAAATGGCTACCATCCCTTGCTATTGGACGCCTTGTATTCGGACGGATTCAACAATTTTGTTTTTTCCGATTTTAAGAAGAACGGATTATTGGAAATAGAGTCCAAGGATCGCAAGGTCAAAAATGAAAGTATCGCTGCATTGGAAATGGAGGTGTCCATTAACGGCGAGACCAAGCAGACCCGATTATACGGAAGAAAAGGAGTTCCAGGAAGACCACAAGTATTGAATTTTGACAACTTTGAGATATCCGCTTCCTACGGGGCAAAAGAAATGACAATACCTTTTTCCATACGTTTGAACGACTTTATCATGGATAAATACCCGGGCACCAATAGTGCTTCCTCCTATGCCAGTGAGGTAACCTTAATAGACGAGCAAAAAAACACGACCCTGGATTATAGAATCCATATGAACAACATTCTCAATTATGGAGGTTATCGCTTCTTTCAATCTTCTTTTGACCCCGACGAAAAAGGCACCTATCTAAGTGTAAACCGGGATTTTTGGGGTACTTTGGTTTCCTACATTGGCTATGCCCTCTTGACCTTGGGCATGGTATTGACCTTTTTCAGCAAAAAAACAAGGTTCCATCAGGTTTCCCAAAAAATTAAAAAATTGAGGGCGAAGAAGTTGGCGCTTACTCTTTTTGTCCTTTTAACAACAGGTATGGTCCATACCCAGGAACCTCAACATGATTATGTCTTGGAAGCCGTGGAATTGGATCATGCCGAAAAATTCAGTACCCTGGCGGTACAGGACTTCAAAGGAAGAATGAAACCGGCCCATACCTTATCCAGGGAGGTTATGCGAAAAGTGGCCAGAAGGGAAAGCCTGTTCGGACTTACGGCCGACCAACTCCTTTTAAGCCTATATGCCAATAAGGAAGTTTGGCAGAATGCCCCTATCATTAAATTGGGCAAACATGAGGACCTGAAAAATAGATTAGGCGTCGAGGGGTATTATGCGGCCTATTCCGATTTCTTTACTGCAAATGGAACCTACAGTTTGCAGGACGAAGTTCGCAAGGCCTACGCCCTGGAAGCCATAGATAGGGGCGTTTATGAAAAGGAGCTTTTAAAATTGGATGAGCGGGTGAATATATTAAGGATGGCCTTTTCGGGACGTTTACTTAAACTGGTTCCCAACCCCAATGATTCCAATAATACATGGCTTCCCATTACGGCCCATATCCATGGAACCAATGATGTACATGGCGCTACGGACAGTGCCGTGGATTTGTTCAGCTCCTATGACCGTATATTAAAGGAAGCCATTACTTCCCAGGATTATACGGATGCCAATTTAGTTTTGGACAAACTCCAATCCTATCAGCAAGAACACGGTGATGGGCTCATTCCATCGGAACCTAGGATCAAAGCCGAAATACTGCTCAACGAATCTAAGGTCTTTACCCGTCTGGCCCTATTTTATATCTTACTGGGGATGGTTCTTTTGGGCCTATTGTTCCTATCTGTCTTTAAACCGAATCTAAAAATGAATAGGATCCGCAACGTGCTCCTTGTATTGATAGTTCTTGGTTTTGTGATTCATACCATGGGACTTGGCCTACGTTGGTATGTGTCCGAAAGGGCTCCATGGAGCAATGGTTACGAATCCATGATCTACATTGCATGGACGGCTACCTTGGCCGGATTGATCTTTACCCGAAGGTCTTTGGGCGGGTTGGCGGCAACTACGGTATTGGCGGCGATCGTCCTTTTTGTAGCTACCTTAAGTTTCCTGGATCCGGAAATAACCCCCTTGGTTCCTGTCCTAAAGTCGTATTGGCTTACCATACACGTTTCGTTGATCGCAGGTAGTTATGGCTTTTTAATGCTGGGTGCCATCATTGGGCTGATCAATCTGGCATTGATTGCTTTTATAAGAGACTCCAACAGGGCCAAAGTAAAAAGAATTGTACGTGAAATGTCTTACATCAGCGAGCTTACTTTAATAGGAGGGCTCTTTATGTTGAGTATAGGCACCTATTTGGGCGGTGTATGGGCCAATGAATCTTGGGGGAGGTATTGGGGCTGGGATGCCAAGGAAACCTGGGCCCTGGTTACCATACTGGTCTACGCCTTTATCCTACATATGAGGCTCATCCCAAAGTTTACTGGTCTGTTTGCCTATAATCTGGCCAGTATTTTTGGTTTGGCATCCGTGATTATGACCTATTATGGGGTAAATTACTATCTCTCAGGATTGCATTCCTATGCCTCCGGAGATCCCGTTCCCATCCCCAATTGGATTTATATCGTAGTCATTTCGATTGCGGTGCTTAGTGGCCTGGCCTATTATAAGAACAGAAAATACCCCATGGCTTATTAGGATATTGCCTTCACAAAATCAACAGTCCTTGGCATATGAAGCGGATGGTTTTAGAGATTATTTTCCCGACCTGTATTCTTTGCGTTAAATTTTGATTATCTGTTGGTTTCTTAGGGAATAATATTGTAATTTAAGGTGCCCATTTTTAAAGAGATATATAAACAAACCCAATCCTAGTTGTATGGAAAATAAAGACCAAGAACGGGAATCCAAACCGGCAAAAACCATAAGTAGGCGAAGTTTTATACGGGGCGCCGGACTGTCCACGGCAAGTAGCGTATTATTGACTTCGAACGCCTTTGCACTTGAATACAAGGAATCGCTTGCTACCGGTAAGGAATTTGGATCCGATGCCACGACCATAAAAATGAAGGTCAACGGCATAACAAAATCACTTAGTGTGGAACCAAGGACAACATTGGCCTCTGCCCTACGGGACCATTTGGAACTTACGGGAACCAAGGTCGTCTGCGACCGTGGCTCCTGTTCGGCATGTACGGTTTATTTGGATGGTAAACCTGTGAATTCCTGTATGATGTCCGCCTTGGATGTCGGTGACAAGGAAGTTACGACCATTGAAGGTATCGCAAAAAATGGCGAATTGCATCCGGTACAGGAAGCTTTCATAGAGCATGACGCTTCCCAATGCGGGTATTGTACCCCTGGGATGGTGATGTCTTGCGTACACCTCGTGGACAACA
The DNA here is from genome assembly GCF_965228935.1 of Ulvibacterium sp. Classification (GTDB taxonomy): domain Bacteria; phylum Bacteroidota; class Bacteroidia; order Flavobacteriales; family Flavobacteriaceae; genus Ulvibacterium. Next base: position 620,390 of record NZ_OZ245846.1, read on the forward strand.
ACCCCAATCCCACTTTGGAAGATGTAAAAGATGCGACACGGGGCAACCTTTGTCGTTGTGGCACCTATCCCCATGTCTTTAAGGCCACCTTGGCCGCAGCAAAAAAAACGAATTAAGATGGATACTAGAAAAGAAAAATTCCCATATGGTATTCCAGGGCATAATTTAGGCGAAGTAGAACGGGAAATCCCCGTAGAAGAGCCACCGGTATGGCCTGTAAACGATAAACTAAAGGTGATAGGAAAAAGGGTCACGAGAATCGATGCCCTTGAAAAAGTGACAGGCAAGGCCATTTATACCTCGGACATTAAAATGCCAGGTATGCTCTATGCCAAGATGTTGCGTTCAAATGTGCCTCATGCCACCATTTCATCAATAGATGTCTCCAAAGCAAAAAGCCTTCCGGGGGTACATGCTATTCATCTTATAGAGAATGCTCCAAAGGAAGGGGAAGGAAATAGCACCGATAAATACCCCATGGTAAAATATGTAGGGCAACCTTTGGCCGGTGTCGCCGCCGAGAGCTTGGAAATTGCCAAAGAGGCTATTTCCCTGATTAAGGTCAATTATGAGACAAAACCTTTTGTCATAGATCTTGAAGCTGCTATGGAAATTAATGCGCCTATCGTATTTGATGCGCCCATTACCCAAAAACAAGATGGTGGGGACGTAGGCGAAACGCATGATGGAAGCAAGGGGGAAGGTAATGTTAGGGGGCCATCCACCAGTAGTTTCTTTGGTGGGCCCAGGGGTGATCTGGAGGAAGGTTTCAATGAAGCGGATGTAATTGTGGAAAGAACGTATCGTACCCAGGTCCATACGCATATGCCTTTGGAAACCCATGGCGTTGTAGTGGATTGGAATGCCGATGTTATGACCGTGTATGCCTCCACACAGAACACAGCGGCGGTCCGGAATGAAATGGCCAGCGTTTTTAATTTGCCAAAAAGTAAGGTTCGGGTCATTTGCGAATTCATGGGTGGCGGGTTTGGTGCCAAACACAGTGCCGGAAGCTTCGGGCCTATGGCCGCAAATTTGGCCAAAAAGACAGGTAGGCCCGTTTGGCTGATGTTGGATAGACAGGAAGAGCATCTGGCCGAGGGAAATCGTCCCAATTCAATTCAATACTTAAAAATAGGGGCCAAGAAAGATGGAACCTTGACCGGTATCCAACAACGTTCCCATGGAACGGCAGGAGTAGGGCTCGGTGCCGGAGTGGGGCGTATTGCCCAAATCCTTTATCCCTGTCCCAATTTTGCAACGGAACAATATGATGTATTGACCAATGCAGGTCCCGGGGCGGCGTGGCGTGCGCCCGGCAATGTACAAGGTGCTTTTGGACTGGAACAGGCCATTGATGAAATGGCGGAAAAACTGAATATAGACCCCCTAAAGTATAGAGACCATATTGATAAAAGTGAAGTAAGAAAGGTAGAGCGCCAACGGGGAGCGGAACTTTTCGGATGGTCCCGACGCCAACCTGCTGGAAGTAGTACGGGTGTGGTAAAAAAAGGACTCGGTGTAGGCCAATCTACTTGGCCCCGATTCGTATCGCTGGATTCCTCCGTAGAAATTAAGATCCATAAAGGTGGAGGCGTTGAGATACGATCCAGTGTCCAGGATATAGGAACGGGAACGAAGACTATTCTTGCCCAGGTAGTAGCCGAGGAATTAGGTTTACAAGTAAAAGATATCAAAGTTAATATTGGGGATACGTTTTTCCCTGTCGGACCCGGTTCAGGCGGAAGTGTGGTCACGGGTTCCATTACCCCACCTACCCGAAACGCTACCTTTGAAGCAAAAATGGCCCTGTTAAAGCTGGTTGCCAAAGAATGGAAAACAGATTCCTCGGAGTTGTTTATGGCCGATGGTCAGGTGGGCCATAAAACGGACACGAGCCTTAAAATGTCCTTTAAGGAAGCGACCAAATTAATGCGAACCAGCCAAATTAGTAAGATAGCCAGCCGATCGGACGATTACGGTGGCTTTCAACAACCTTGGGGTCTCGCCTATGGCGACTTGGGATCGGTGCAATTTGCCGAGGTAAGTGTCAATACCGATACGGGATTTGTAAAAGTGGACCGCATAGTGGCAGCGCACAGTTGCGGCAGACCTCTAAATATAGGACAATTGGAAAGTCAGATCAATGGAGGGGTCATCCAGGGAGTATCTTACGCACTCTATGAAAATAGGGTGATGGACAATGGCACCGGCCATATGATGAATGCCAATGTAGATCAGTACAAAGTACCATTTTCTATGGAAATCCCAGAGATCAAAACGGTAATTGTAGAAGAATATTCCGGGCGTTCCTCTACCGATGCATACGGTATTGGGGAGCCGGCCAATATTGCCACGGCCGCAGCGATAGCCAACGCCGTTTACAACGCCATTGGAGTAAGGCTTTATGAAATACCCATTACTCCGTCCAGCATTCTTAAAGCATTAAGTAAAGTCTCTTAAATACGAAACCATGAATAGATTTAGTTGGTACGAAGCAAAATCCGTTGAGGATGCCCTTGAGCAAGTCAATTCTACCCTATCCAATGAGCTATATGAACCTACCCAAAAAGCAGCAGTTTTTAAATCGGGCGGCATTGATGTGTTCGACTGGGTAAAGGAAGGTTTGCTCAAACCACAAAAGATAGTCAACATCCGGAACATTCCCGGCCTTGACAAAATCACTTCTGACCGTAAAAAAGGGTTACGGATCGGGTGCAATGTTACTTTGGCGGAAATCGCGTCAAATCCGGAAATCAAAAGCCAATATTTGGCACTCCACCAAGCGGTAAACCATGCAGCCACTCCCCAGCTCCGTAATGTTTCCACTTTGGGAGGCAATATTGCGCAGCGTAACCGTTGCTGGTATTTTCGTTCCGCAGACCACGATTGCTTCCGAAAGGGCGGTGACCGGTGTTTTGCGCGCCATTCCCAAACGGGCGAAAATGAAAATCACGCCATACTCGATAATGGTTCTTGCGTAAGTGTCCATGCTTCCTCGATAGCTACCGCCCTTATGGCCTTTAATGCCAGTGTGGTCATTGCAAATGCCGAAGGGAAACAGAAAACTGTTCCAATGGACGATTTCTTTGTTTCCGCAGGAGAGGATATAGCTATGGAGAATATTCTTCAAGCCAAGGAAATCATCACGGAAATCGTTCTCCCTCCACCTTCAAAAAATACCAAAAGTTCATATATTAAACAGGTAGCACGGGAATCCTATGATTGGTCCCTAGCGGATGTGGCGGTGGTCATGGAAGTTTCGGGAAATACCTGTAAATCGGCGAGTATCGTCCTTGGGGCCGCAGCTCCGGTGCCTTATCGTTCCGTTGAAGCCCAGCAGGCTATTGAAAACAAGGCCATAAATAGTGAAAATGCCATGGCTGCGGCTAAAGCCGCGATGGCGAAAGCGCGCCCGCTTTCTAAAAACGATTATAAGGTACCTCTATTTATATCCACTATTAAGCAGACTATTTTAGAAATCTCCTAGGTATGGCAAATGATAATCCGAACAAAAAAAACATCTGCAAATTCCTTAGGGCCAGAAATCCGTATGGCATGATGGAAGGAGGGGAAAATCCCTGGCTCTTATTGGATGATGCCAATACCATTTGTTGGTGCATTACTTCTGCTGGGGCCACAGGACCGGATAATGGTTTGGTATCCCCCTTGCACTGTTTGGAGGGACGAAGTTGTTTTGTTCCCGAAGGTGTGGACGATGATATGGATAGGGAGCCCCCTTTGGTATGAACAAATACCAAGATTTTGGCTATATACTTGGAATTATCCGGGGATTGGAGTCACAAATAAGTCTATTCCACTATACCCTATAGGATTTACTCTACCAAGGTTCCATTCTCCAAGATAAGTTCATAGGTATACCCTGCACCAAAATCCCTGTTTAGGGCTACTACGGCCCGAACCGTAATGTCCGAACCTTCAGGAACCAAGGTATTGGAAGTAACGACTAAATCATAGTCATTCTGGCTTCCATCTTGCAAGTGCAACCAATTGCGGCCCAATATACTCGGGTTTGCCTTTACACAGGTACCACTTATTTCCACAGAATGTCCTTCATACTTTTTAGGATCTTTTATCAATTCGGCTATTTTAATAGATCCCATATGTTGAACCTCCTTTTCGGTATGGGTGGGGATATTTTCTTTTTGCATTATCCCTTTATCCATGACCGAATTATTCTTGGGTTTGGTTTTTGCCAGGGCAGTGTGATCCTCCTTAGAAACTAAATTTGAGACCAGGTAAATCCTTTCGAATACCCTATCGTGCTCCTCGCTTTCAAAATCGGTTTTTAGCAATCCACCCCTATAAAAGTAAGTGCCGCCTCTTTTAACATCCATTTTCCCTGTGGCAATCCAAAATTCCTCTTGCCCTTCCTTTACTTTAAGATATACATATCTTTTGGTTGGAAGTATCTCGTTTATAACCACGGAATGCAGTTTGGTTTCCGATGATTCATCTCCATTACTTTGGAGTGGAGTGGAGGAATCCTGGGAGCTCCCTGTTTTGGTGGGTTCAATAACCTTTGGGCCGTTATTACAAGCAGTCATGATGACCATGGCACCTATTATCAATGGTATGTATCGAAATCTTAAAGTCATCGTTTTACTTTTTTAGAAAGCCTGGGTACTGATTACAACCCTAGTTGGCAACTGAATATTTTTATAAAAATGAGACCTGTTCGGCAATGACCGCGTCCATTTCCTCCATGGACATTGAAGGGTCTGTGCGTTTTTTTACCCTCCGTATAACCCTATCCGTAACCATTTTGACCGTGCCAGGATCATATTTCCCTGAATCCGTTTCAAAATAGTCCATTACCTTCTGATTAACGAGAATCTTATACTCAGCCAAAAATGACCTCAACGGAGCTCTTTGAAGCCATCTGGTATAGACCCCAAGCTCCTCTGCGATAATATCGCCTACCTTGCCGATGGCGGCCATTCTTTTTTCCTTGGTATCCTCCAAGTCCATGGAAATGGTATCCAAATCATAGAGGAAAACATTTTCTTTACGGGACAGATCCTTGTCAATGTTGCATGGTACTGCCAAATCTATCAGGAGCACCGGATCTATTCCCGCTTCAGGTATGCTTTTAACAAGGTGGGCACAATTACTGGCCGCGCCAATAATCACGTCAAAATCCCGAAAATCGTTACGTAACACCCTGCTCCATTCCAGCACCTTGGCTCCGTGCCTTTTTGCCAAGGCATTTGCCTTTTCTTCCGTACGATTACTGATGTAAATGTTTTTGAAGTTGAATTTGGAATTATACTTGAACAGTTGCATTACAATATCCCCTGCTCCTATAAACACTATTTTTTTCTCCTTTGCCGAAGTTTTATCATAGGTATGGTTTATAACTTTCAGGGCCTTATAGGCCATTGAAGTGGTCCCGTCCCTAAAAAGGGTTTCATTACTAATACGCTTGTGGCTTTTAAATACGGTCTGCATAGCCCTTTCCAATAGCGACCCCTGAAGGTTGAGCTGCATGGAAAAATGATAGGCTTTCTTTATTTGATGCACAATCTCAACATCTCCGATTACCGATGAAGCGAGTCCCGAGGAAACCTCCAAAAGGTGCCGGACCGTTTTTTCCGTGGCATCACTACCCCTAAATAATTGTGAAGCTTTTACATCTGCGCTCGAGGATTTTAGACGGATTAGGTAGTTCCGTACTGCCACGGCTGGAGTGGTTGTGGATTCAAAGTATAGTTCCGTTCGGTTGCAAGTAACCAGGAGCAACAATCCCGAAATGTCGGGAAAGGTACCACGGATATGCGCCACCAAGTCCTCTTTTTCCTCCTTCGGAATATGGAAGACCTCCCGTTGAGCAACCGAAGCCGTCTTGTGCGAAATGCTTATATAGCGAAGTGATTTTTCCATACTGAATGCAATTGATCTTAAAACTTAGAGGCCTTCGATAGTTTTGGGCCCTCAATTCATCCTTTTCCCTAAAACGTTTTAACCAAGGGACGAGATCATTTATTATTCCTTCATTGTGCGCATATAGTTGACCACCAACCACATGTCCTCTTCATCCGGAATCTTCTTTTCATAATTGGGCATGTCGTCCCTGCCTATATAGCTCTTGTAGAATATGGCCCCATCACTTTGGGCATGGAATTCCTCGGATGAAAAATCACCCAAATCCCCTTCTACCTCGTCCGCCTTGGGTCCATCGCCATAACCTTCCTTGCCATGGCAAGACTTACAATGCTTGTTGTATAAGGATTTACCGATTGCCAAATCGACCGTTGGGTCAGTGGGATTTTTCATTTTCTCATACTCCTCCGGAACCACCCATTCTTCCTGTACCTCATCGGTAAAAGAGTAAAAAGCAAATGATACGATTGCGATAATGACTAAGATTCTAACTGTTTTCATGTTTTGACTATTTATTTTTCAGTTTCTGATTTTCAAAAATAATGCCGGTTTGGTTATATTTTGAAAATCCGTTCATTAATTCTCGGTCTTTAATTCCAATTCTTTTCCTTCTTTTTTGATTTTGAACAAGTGTATGCCCGTATAAATGAAATTTGCCCAAATTCCCACCAATAAAATGGTCAATACCACATACATCCAAATTGGCGCCACCTCGGACCATAAGGTGTTTTCATCCTCATGGTGACGGTCATTTAAAACACCCCAACTTTCCGTTTTCCTTTGGACTACATCCCCGTACTCGTCGTGGTCCTCTATGATGGCATACACTGTTATATCGCCATTTGCATTCCCGGGCAAACCTATGGGCATCTTAAAATCATATGCTCCCGCTTCAAGGGTACCTTCGTCGATAATCATTTTGGAAAGCATGCCTTCCACAGAAATGATAATATCGGCCTCTTCTACTGGAATTTCTACGCCCAGGCTATCCAGTGTATGTGCTTTTATCTGGACGGTTCTTACACTATCCTTTTCGATTAAACCTAAGTCCAAGTCGATATCCTTTATACTTATTTCATCCTCCTCACCGTCCAGGTCTTCCGTGCCTTCAAAAACTGCCCTAAAATTTATTCTCCCTTCGACATCCTTTACATAAGGTTGATTTTCCGGAAGGGTAATTTGGGCAATACCTTCTTTGGAAGTCTCTGATACGCCCAATGATATTACCTCATCTTCCAAAAAATTGAAGAATTCTATTTGGGCACCATATACGGGAACCCTATCCTTTCTGTCCTTTTTATTCGCCGCGATAAAACGTACTTCGAGAGTTCTAGAATTATCATGTTGTTTAATCGTTCTAAGATTATAGCGCATCCTATAGTTGCTTAAATCCTGTTCTTGCCCAAACGTATTCGGGGCAAGGAATAGCAAAAGCACTATGGACAATGAATATTTAAAAAACCTGATTCTCATTTCAACTGATATTGGGTTACACCACTGGTTCCTCCTTTTCCTTCCCTTTCATAATCTATGATACCGGACATGGGAATGATAGGCACCAATCTCATCAAAAGGAGAAAGAACAATACAAAGGCGGCCACTCCGGCAAAGCTCAATGCCCACTCGATCCAAGTGGCCGAGTAATGTATGAATTCCGGACGGGTATCCTGAATGGGCAAATAAGGCGTTTCCAAAGTTGGCACAACTATTAAATACCGATTCAACCATAGCCCTAAAACGGCAATGACCGCGGCAAAAGTGATGGATTTTATAGTCCTGAACCTTTTAAAGAACAGGATTACTATGGGTACCAAGACCCCAATGTAATTCGCAAAAATAAATTCCCAGAAATATTGATTAAATAATGTATCCAATAAATCCGCGTCATGTGTCTTATGGCTAAACCATCTGGAGAAATACTCACTAAAGGTAAAATAACCGAACAATAGTGAAATGACCAGTAGGATTACGCCTGCACCAATAAAATGAACTTTTCGTATGTAGTGGTCCAATTTAAAATATTTGCGAACAAGATACATCGCTATAATTATGACCCCTACTCCGGAATAGAGACCTGCAACAATGAAATACGGAGCAAAGATGGTACTGTTCCATCCCGGTTGTAGGGTCAAACTAAATATCCAGGCCAAAACGGTATACGCCACAATGGCCAAGGCAATGATCATGGCGGACATGATACGTGTTATTTTATGGAGTCTATTACGTTGGGTAGTCGTGTCCCGGTATCCAATGGCCAGGAACGTATACAGCTTCCTTCTCCATTTAGGCGCATCTCCACTATTGTCCCGAAGTATGGCAAAGTCCGGAATAAAGGTCAGATATAAGTAAATAAAACAGCCGATCAGGTCTGTAATTATGGCTATAATATCCCATGTTATGGGAGATTGAATACGGGGATAGAGGAACAAATAATGCAACCTGTCCAATCTACCGATACAGAGCAAAATAAATATCGGGCCTATAATCAGGGACACAACGGTAATGATTTCGACCATTCTGGATACCGAGTTCTTCCAAGGTGTTTTAAAAAAATGTAAAATACCCGAAATAAAGGCCCCTGAATAACTTAAACAGACAAAGAAGATAAAATTGATAATATAAATGCCCCAGACCACATTGTCCCGCATACCGGTAACTTCATGACCTTTTACGACCTGTATGACAAAAGCGGCCAATCCCCATACGATAAACCCGACCAAAATACCGACCCATATTTTGAACCATTTGGTCGACTTCAAAAGCATCGGTGAAAACTCTTTGACCAATTCTCTTTTTCTGCTATCTACATCCATCTTAGAACGTTGTTTACATTAAATTTTACCTTGGTCCTTTAGGTCTTGAACAAAAGGAACGTCCTTATATCGTTCAATAATCTCCTCATCAACATCAAAGCCTCGCTCCAATGGAAATTGTCTATTTACAGCAGGCAGGTAATACACATTGGGTTTTGTACCCAAATGCTCCAAATGTCTATACCCTCCCCTATCATTTATTAACTCCGAAAATCGTACGGTTTCCTCTCCGTTGGTGACCATATCCTCATTTTTATCCCCAAAATAAATCACACCCATGGGACAGGACGATGCACAATAGGGTAATTTGCCCTGCCGGAGCATATCGGGACAAAAATCGCATTTCATTACCGTACCTTCCGTTCCAGGGACACTGGTCTCGGGAGAATAAGGTTGGCTTGTATCATCAAATTTTGGTTTATGGCTCCAGTTAAACTGGCGAGCGGAATAGGGACAACTTGTTATACAAAACTTACACCCTATGCATCGGTCATTGTCTATCAAAACAATCCCATCGTCCCGTTTAAAGGTAGCCCCGGTGGGGCATACCGTTACGCAGGGTGGTTCATCGCAATGGTAACAAGGTTTTGGAAACCAATAGGGTTCCGCTTCCTCATGGTCCTGAATTAGCTGAATCTTCATAAACTCTTCATGGTAATCCAAGTTATGGGCCTTTTGACAGCTTTCGACACAATTTCTGGCGTTTTTGCATTTGGCCAAGTCGATTACCATAACGAATTTACGATCAGGAATTCCCTTTCTTGATTCGGCCGGTGTAATAAGCGCCTCGGGGTAGTTGTTTATGCTTTCCGCATCTACCTCTACCATTTTGCCGTCCGGGGTGAGCACCTTGATCTTTTCTCCTGATGCCTTCAGCTCCTCTTCGGAAGCCAAATTGGCCAGCAAAGTAGCTCCTGCCACAGTGGTGGCTCCGGACAGTAGCCCCATTTTCAGAAATCTACGCCTATCCGTACTGGCTTTTGTTGTTTTTTCTTTTTCCATAATCGACCATCGTTGCTCAAACCTCCATTAGTTTTCCTTTTAATTTATCCTGCCCCCTTTTAGGGGAAAGGTTTAAAAGTTATAATTCCTTGTAATATTGAATCCGAACAGAATCTGACCTCTAAAAAAATCGTTTGTATTCTTCATATAGTTCTGTTGCGGCACAATACCGTTCATATTGGTGATAAACAGTTGGAAGGCATGTGCGGATGTAGCGAACTCAAATCCCAAACTGATTCCAGGCTCTGGATCAATATCCAATCGTTCCCCATTTAAATGGTGGGTAAAGGGCTGACTGTAATCCCACATAATGGAAGTTTGATCACTTATTTTATAGCGTCCTCCAAAAGCTATTCCTATCACATCGTTCCGCATCCTGTTTTCCACTAGGTTAAAATGTGAGATACTGGGAGCCAATTGCATGGAAAGCTTAGGGCTGAACCTACGGGCAATGATCAATTGGTTAAAATAGGAGTACCTATGTTGATCTAGGCTAAAATTTTCCTTTCTCCTTGCGTCAATAGTAAAATTGCCATAATACGAAACGCTCACAGGAATCCTACCGGACCGTGTTTGATTTAGGATACCGACCTTCCAGTTAAAATCCTGTAGACGATTAAATTTGGTTGTTCCAAATCCAAGGGTCAATCTATCATGTATGGAATAGGCCACTCCCATACGGATGTTGGAAGGCCCCCAAAACCCAAGCATATCATTGGTCCCCTCGTTTATCAACCCAAACCTATGGGACATCTGAACCTCCAACGTATTCTTTGAAAAGAGCACATTATTCGGGTTGTCGATGATGAAGGAACTTTCAAAGGCAGGACGTTCAGGTTTATCCACTACGGAATCCTTCTCTCTTTTTTGTGAAAGGAGTAGGAAGGGAAACAATAATGCTAATGTAAAATATATTCCTATCGTGTTTTTCATATTTTGATGTCTTACTATTTAGTTATTCTCGGCACCACGATCAATCCATCCTTTTATTAAGGCAATTTCATCGACAGTAAGTATAAACCCTGCTTCAACAGGGTGGTCATTGCCCGGCAACTCCCTAAAAAACTGGCTGTTTTCACCATCTCCGACAACTACATATTCAGGAACAATGGCGTCGTACGCATTTCCTTCCGTTAAATCCGGGTTGGCGACGTTTCCATTATGGCATGTTGTGCAATCCCGATCACTACCCGTGAACAAGGGCTGTATATCATCTCGAAATGAAATGGGTTCATCTATAGGAATATCGGGAACTTCTTCCTCCACCAATTGGTCATAGTAACAGGAAGAGAACAATAAGCCTATACTGCCCAGCAAGATTATCTGTAATCGTTTTTTCATTTTGTTTGTATTATTAGATCATCACTTGCTCCAATTTCAAAGCTCCTTGGTAATCCTTTGGACTTATCAACAGCTATGAAACCGGAATTACCTATCCATACTATTCGGCTGAACCGGATGGATCCGCCCCGAACTTGGGAAAGGATCCAAAGTCAGTTCTGCAACGCCTCAATGGAATTGGTCAGCAATGCCCTGGAATAAGCGGGATTGTGTGTTCCGTTACTCTGATCCTCCAACAAGGTCATGTAGTTCCAGGCCGCCTGGGCTTCCGCGGTAGTGAAAATACCCTCTCTAGATCGGTCTGTTTCACCTGGATCTGGAAAATCGTCTACTATTAGACCTACAACGGGTACCCCTGTACCTATAGGATTGCCATTTGCATCCAAAACTGGATCACCCTCTGTATCCCGTTCATATTCTTCGCCAACAACTTCACCCAAAAGTTGCTTCAAGATGGCCATGTCTTCGGTAAATCCTGCCAGTTCTGCGGGAATACCATTGGTATGGCATGCCACACAAGAGGCTTCCGTTACGTTCCAGGAGTGCAGGCCTTCATTGATATCGGTAGATTCCCCCATATGGCAACTAACACAGGAAGCACCTGTCCTATGTGTTGCGGAAGCGACACCTGGATAGCCAACAGATCCCGCTATATTGGCGCCCATGATACCTTCTAGCATAGTGGACTGTGGGCCATGGTGGGGTCCAAAACGAGTGGTTGCCACTAAATAGGTTCCCGTACCATCCTCAGCTGGGATTACGTAACTGTTCCTGGGTTGGTGGCAAATGGTACAGTTGTTACTAGTACCACCAAAATCTATACTCGTATTGGGGTCGAGTACCAAGTCAACCGGATCAATGCTCCTCAAGGCAAAATCGGCCCCGTCATTTTCAAAGTCGAACGTATCGTGTTTGTCATGGCAGGTGGCACAGGTAATCGGAGAGTTACTAGACAGGTTTCCGGGGTCTACTTCACCAAAGTCCACGAAATCCAAATGGCCATTTGTAGAATGGCAGGCAGCACAATCGGGCCGCGTCCAGGTAAACCCTAAACCTCCAGATCCATGTGCAGATAAAGCAAAGGAACTTTCAACCACATCCCTGACAGCATTGGAGTGGCAGCTTATACAGGAGGCGGTTCCGTCAATTCCGTCCTGACCGTCCACTCCATCAACTCCATCAATTCCATCGGCCCCTGGCGGTCCAGGAATTGGGTCACTGGTACATTGAATAAATAGTAAACTTGATATGACCAATACCAAGAAGCCTATTAGTTTAGAATTTTTCATACGATCGAATATTTAGCAGTTAAAAAGAATCTATAATTCAAATTGCGGTAAAAATATGGGAGGAAAACACTACAAAAAATGATATTTATCAGTAAATGGGCCTATCGATTAATATATAATCAATATAAATAGCATATATAGAGAATATCTCAATAAATCATGGATATTGCTCAAAAAAATAAAAAAACTGCAATTTGGGAAGTAATGCTTTCGGCACGAACAAAAAATGGACAATTCGGAACTTAACAAACCTCTATATTGAACTATCAAGGCCAAGAAGCTACCACAATGGTGTACGGAATCCCAGGCCACTGACCAGAGTGTGGTCGGCTACCTATAGGGTTTCTTCATGTGACTACACAATTTACCGGTCGTTTTTGAGTTTAGATAGGGATAAATAAACAACCCAATCCATAATCATGAAAAAGTACCTACCATTTTTTATCTCGCTATTCGTTACCGTTCTTTCTGCCCAAAAAATGAAAATTATCGAGGGCGACTTCGAATTCCTTAAAGGACAAACTGAAATTAACGTGGAGTTCATATACGATAATATGAGACTCCTTAAAGACAATCTCACCAACAATGAGTATGTAAAAAACCACGCTGCCAAATTGGAGGAAGACACCAGGGGCAAGGGCAAATCATGGGAAAAAAGTTGGTATGCAAGCCGAGAGCTTATTTACGCGCCAAAATTTTTGGAATTGATGAACCGGTATTTTCACAAGGACCATGGTATCTATTTTGACCAAAACCTTACCGATGCCGAGTATACGCTTATTGTGGATACGGTATGGGTATACCCCGGATGGGACGCCGGCATAATGAAACAGCCCGCCAAGGTTTCCACAATCCTTCGCTTTGTGGAGACGGCGAACAAAGGTCGTATCCTGGCCGAGGTAAACAGCAAGCACGCCCCTGGTGATCAATGGGGAAGCAGTTTTAACAATGAGGACCGTATTGGTGAAGGCTATGCAAAGACGGGGAAATCCTTTGCAAAACTTATTAGGAAGAAGGCCTTCTAAATCCCAAAACTATTTTTCGGACATACCCATTTCCTTTTCGAGGTCGGTGATATGGGCTACCGCCTTTACCAACCTATGGTGATTTTTTACAAAAGGGTTGCTCTGATCCCAGACATATCCGGCAAGGACGGCACAAATTTGTTTTTTGATCTCTGGATTTTCTGGTTTATGAAAGAAAATCTTTTGCAGGCTACCCTCATACCATTCCTTTACATAGGTAGTAAATACGGCGACACCCTTTCGGATATAGTCTGAATAATCCGTTTCCCAGTCGACATCCTGACCTTTCAGTTGCCTCGAAATAAGTTTGGCCGCCAATAAGGCCGATTCAGTGGCAAACGTAACTCCGGACGAAAAAACGGGATCAAGAAACTCCGCACTGTTCCCGGTAAGGACATAGCCTTCGCCATACAATTGTTTAACTGACTTGGAGAAATTCTGTATGACCCTTGGCTCAAACGCATAGTGCAAATCCTTGAAACGATCATAATAATAATCCGAAAGTTTCATCATTTCCATTAGCTTTTGCGTATTATCCCCCTCAAATGAATTTATATACTCCGTTGGCCCTACGTAACCGATACTGGTATATCCGTTGGAAAAAGGAATGACCCACAACCAGGTTTCGGTACTCACTACGTCAAAAGTTATTAAAGTCCCTTCCCTTCCTTCTGGCCTTCTTACGTCCTTTACATGGGTGAATATCGAGGAATGCTTGGGTATCTCCGAGGGCCTGTCCAGATCCAACAATCTGGGCAATACCCTACCAAAACCACTGGCATCAATAACAAATTTCGCATTTACGTAAGTGAGTCTGCCTTCTATATCCCTAATGGTAGCGGTAGATCCGGTCTCCTGGAAATCTACTTTTACGACCTCTTGCCGAAAACAGATATCGACCCCTCTTTCCTGCAGGGTATCGGTCAAGGCCTTATCAAAATCCGCACGGGGTACCTGCCATGTCCAATCCCACCCTGGAGTATGCTTTTTACTGAAGTCAAAATTGCACACTTCCGCCCCTTTCATAAAGCGAGCTCCCGACTTAATTTCAAATCCATGGGCATCAAGACAATCAAAAAGATTTGTTTCCTTAAAATGATCCATACATCGGGGCAATAGACTTTCCCCGATTACAAATCTTGGGAATTCGTTCTTTTCGATCACTTTAATGGTAAACCCCTTATCGTAAAGGTAGGAGGCGGCCACACTCCCTGATGGCCCTGCTCCTATAATCAATACATCTACCATTTTCTTCTTCATAGCCCGAATAAAATATAGATTCGCTAATTATTATAAATTTGCAAACCAAATTAACTATTTTTATTTAGTATATAACCATTAACAAAGTCTGATCCGACCATAGATGCCGAAAATTAAGGGAAAGTTAGGAATAGAGGAATTTTATAACGTAATCTTTAATGGGGAGCCAATTAGCATAGACCAAACGGTTCTCGCCACGGTTCAAAAAAGCTTCGATTTTCTTAAGGAATTTTCAAAAAATAAAATCATTTATGGTGTAAATACGGGGTTTGGCCCAATGGCCCAGTACAAAATAAAGGATTCCGAACGGACCCAATTACAATACAACCTTATCCGAAGCCATGCCTCCGGAACCGGAAACCCGATTCCTACCAAATATGTAAAGGCGGCCATGTTGGCAAGGCTTAACACGCTGAGCTTGGGCAATTCGGGAGTGCATACTTCCGTGATAGAGTTAATGACCTCACTGATCAATAAGGATATTGTTCCCTTAATATATGAACATGGCGGTGTGGGGGCGAGCGGTGATTTGGTACAATTGGCACACTTGGCACTGATATTGATCGGAGAAGGGAAAGTATTCTATAAGGGTGAATTAAAGCCTACCCAAGAAGTCTTTGAAATTGAAGGACTACGACCCATATCGGTAGAAATCCGAGAGGGTCTGGCCCTGATCAACGGCACCTCCGTTATGACCGGTATCGGAGTGGTGAATACCATTTATACCCGCAGATTATTGGAATGGATGATTGCCTGCTCCTCTGCTATAAACGAAATAGTACAAGCCTATGACGATCACTTGTCCCATGATTTGAATGAGACCAAAAAACATCAGGGCCAACGCGAAATTGCCCGTGCCATGCGAAGCCATTTGAAGGATAGCACGCTTACAAGAAAACGCGAACATCATTTATACACGGAGAACAACGGGATTACCGTATTCGAGGAAAAGGTACAGGAATATTATTCCCTGCGTTGTGTCCCCCAAATATTGGGTCCGGTCCTGGATACCCTCAACGATGTGGAGCGTATCTTGATGGAGGAAGTAAATTCAGCAAACGATAACCCCATAGTGAACGTAGAAAAAAAGCACGTGTATCATGGAGGGAATTTTCATGGGGACTATGTTTCCCTGGAAATGGACAAATTGAAAATAGTGGTTACCAAAATGAGCATGTTGGCGGAGCGGCAGCTCAATTATTTAATGAACTCAAAACTAAACGACATACTTCCCCCATTTGTGAATCTCGGGAAGCTGGGCTTGAATTTTGGCATGCAAGGTGTGCAATTTACGGCAACCAGCACTACGGCGGAAAACCAAATGCTGTCCAATCCCATGTACGTGCATAGCATTCCGAACAATAATGATAACCAGGACATTGTAAGTATGGGTACCAATGCCGCG